>DASTOB010000192.1:0-8007 GCA_035720425.1 Candidatus Limnocylindrales bacterium | reverse complement strand
GCTTCCATGTCCGCCGCATGCTCGTCCGGCGATGGCGGCCAGGATTCCGGGAAGGTCGTCATCGGGTTCTCGCAAGCCAACAATGGTGATGTCTGGCGCATCAACCAGACGAACAACGTCGCGGATACGTGCAAGTCCCTGATGCCCGATGCCGACGTCATCGTGACCGACGGGCAGGGCAAGGGGGAGAAGCAGTCCGCCGACGTCGATGACCTCATCGCCCGCGGCGCCAAGGTTCTGCTGCTCACCCCGCTCACCGCAGACGCCTTGACTCCGGCGGCGCAGCGCGCCAAGGACAAAGGCATCCCCGTGGTGACGTTGGACCGCGCGGTGACGATCGACGTCACCCAGCACATCGGCGCCGACAACAAGCTCATCGGGCGCAAGGCCGCGGAGTACGTCGCCGAGACGATCCTCGGCGGGAATGGCGGCACGATCCTCGAGATCCAGGGCACCCTCGGCGCGTCCGCCACGACGGACCGCCACGACGAGTTCGTCAACTGGCTGACGGCCAACGCGCCGGACGTCGAGATCGTCCAGAGCGTGAGCGCCGACTACAAGCGCGAGCAGGCGCTGACGGTCATGAACGACCTGCTCCAGGCCTACGGCCCGGGCGAGGTCGACGTCATCTACACCCACAACGACGCGATGGCCCTCGGCGTGGTTGCCGCGCTCGAGACGGCCGGCCGGCTCGAGGAGTTCAAGGTCGTCGGCATCGACGGCCAGAACGAGGCGATCCAGGCGATCAAGGACGGCACGATCGTCGTGACGTTCACGTACGACAACGCCGGCAAGGAGGCGTGCGAATCGGCCTCCAAGCTCATCGCCGGCGAGACGATCGACCCGGAGTGGGTCATCGAGACGAACACGATCGACGCGTCGAACGTCGACGAGTGGATCGGCAAGGGCTTCTGATCCGCAGCAGCTAGCCAGTTCCGCATCGTCGTGAGGGCACGGCCGACTCCTCCGCCGTGCCCTCACGGCGCGCACCGGCAGCACCGATGATCGACACGTTGCATCCGCTTCCCGCGCCGCTCGACCCGGTCGTCAGGCCGGTCCTCGAGATGCGCGGCATCGACAAGACGTTCCCGGGCGTTCACGCCCTTCGTACGGTCGACCTGACCGTCCTGCCCGGCGAGATTCACGGTCTCGTCGGCGAGAACGGCGCCGGCAAGTCGACCCTCGTCAAGATCCTGTCGGGCGCCTATTCGCTCGACGCGGGTGAGCTCCACGTGGGCGGCGAGCGGATCGAGGTCGCCCGGCCGCACGAGATGATCCGGCGTGGCGTCGCGGTCATCTACCAGGAGCCGTCACTCGCTCCGCACCTGTCGGTCGCGGAGAACATCTTCATGGGGCGCCTCCCGACGCGCGGCTTCGGCGTCGTCGACTGGGGCCGCCTCGCCCAGGACACCCTCGTCGTCGCGCAGCGGCTCGGCCTCCACCTCGACCCGCGGACACCGGTCGGCCGGCTCAGCGTCGCCCGCCGCCAGATGGTGGAGATCGCCAAGGCGCTCTCGCGCGACGCGCGGATCATCGTCCTCGACGAGCCATCCGCGGTGCTCGGCGACGCCGAGCTGCAGGGCCTGTTCACGGTCATCCGGCGACTGGCCGAGAAGGGCGTCGCGTTCATCTACATCTCGCACCGCCTCAACGAGGTCTTCCAGATCACCGATCGGGTGACGGTCATGAAGGACGGCCAGGTCGTGGCCAACGCCGCGACCCGCGACCTCGATGCGGAGCGCCTCGTCCGGCTCATGGTGGGTCGCGACGTGGAGGCCGACGCTCGCCCGTCCGGGGCGTCCCTCGGAGCCGAGGCGCTGCGCGTCACCGGCCTGACCCGCCGAGGCGTGCTCGAGAACGTCGACCTGTCCGTGCGCGAGGGCGAGATCCTCGGTATCGCCGGCCTCGCCGGGGCCGGCCGAACCGAGGTCCTCCGGGCGATCCACGGGGCGGATCGGATCGACGCCGGGGCGATCGAGGTGTTCGGCCGGCGCGTGCGCATCCGCTCGCCGCGCGACGCGATCGCGCTCGGCATCGGCCTGCTGACGGAGGACCGCAAGACCGACGGCCTCATGCTCCAGCAGTCGGTCGCGTTCAACGTGACGATCACCCGGATGGACGAGGTCGCGCCGCTCGGCGTCGTTCGTCGCCGCCGGGAGCGGCGGCTCGTGAGCGGCCACGTCGAGCGGCTGACGATCCGCACGCCCGGGGTCGCCGCCCTCGTGCGGCACCTGAGCGGCGGCAACCAGCAGAAGGTGATCTTCGCGAAGTGGCTCAACGCCCAGTGCCGGATCCTGCTCATCGACGAGCCCACCCGGGGCGTCGACGTGGGCGCCAAGCGGGAGATCCATGACCTGCTCCGCGCGCTCGCCGCCCGTGGCGTGGCCATCGTCATGGTCTCGTCGGAGCTGCCGGAGATCCTCGCCGTGAGCGACCGCGTCCTCGTCCTGCGCGAGGGTCGGGTCAGCGCGGAGCTCAGCCGCGACGAGGCGACGGAGGAGCGGATCATGGGTCACGCGACGAGGCCGGACGCATGACGGCGGGCGTTCGCGCGATCGGCGCGGCGGGCTGATCGTGTCGGACGACCCCGGGTTCCTGACGGTCTTCGGGCGCGGGCTCGTCGGCGAGCTGCCGAATGTCGTCCATCGGCCCTATCTCGTCGTCACGATGGACGACCTGTGGCCGCGGTTCGAGGGCTCGTTCGACGCGAACCTCGCCGGCGTCCACCTCGTCCGGACGCTCGAGGTTGACGATCTCGCCCGCGAGGTCGAGACGCTGCCCCGCTTCCGCAGCGTCATCGGGCTCGGCGGCGGGCAGGCGCTCGACGTGGCCAAGTTCTTCGCCTGGTCGACCGGCGCGCCGCTCTTTCAGGTCCCGACCGCCATGACGGTCAACGCGCCGTTCGGGCATCGGGCGGGGCTCCGGATCGGCGGCATCGTGCGCTACGTGGGATGGGCGGTGCCGCAGGCAGTGTACGTCGACATCGACGTGATCCGGAGCGCGCCCGCGCGCCTCAATCGGGCCGGGGTCGGCGACATCCTGTGCTACCACACCGCCCACGAGGACTGGCGCCTGGCCCACGAGCTCGGTCGCGAGGAGCCGCGCTGGCCGTACGACGAGCGGCTCGTGGCCGCCGCCCGCGAGCGCCTGGAGCGCGTCCTCGCCCACCTCGACGACATCCACGACGTCACCGAGACCGGGATCCGGACGCTCATGACCGCCCACCGGTGGGGCGGTGCCGCGTTCCACGATGCGGGCTGGAACCCGCGCCACATCGAGGGCGTCGAGCACTTCCTGTTCTACAACCTCGAGCGGCTCACGGGCCGCCACTTCATCCACGGACAGCCGGTGGGGCTCGGCATCTATGCCGGCTCGATCCTCCAGGGCAACCAGCCGGAGGCGATGCTCGCCGCCCTCCACCGGGCGGGGGTCGACATCCGTCCGGAGGCGATGGGCGTGTCGTGGGACGACGTTCGCGAGGCGCTCATCACGCTCCGCGCGTTCGCCCGCGAGGCCGGCCTGTGGTTCACCGTCGCCGAGACGGCGACGATCGATGACGAGGTGGTGGACCGCGTGCGCGCGGGCGTGGAGGCCGCCTACGGTCCGTGGGAGGCGACGGGATGAGGATCGGAATCACGCTGCCCCAGGGCTGCGACCGGGAGTACCTCGGGCTCGAGCCAGGTCGGGCGTGGGAGCGCACGGTCGAGGTGGCGCGCGAGGCGGACGAGCTCGGCTTCGAATCGCTCTGGCTATACGACCACTTCCAGGTCGACCCGCCGCCGGAGGAGGCGCCGATCTTCGAGCCGTTCGTCGAGCTGTCGGCGCTCGCCGTCGTGACCGGTCGCGCCCGACTCGGCCACCTCGTGCTGGCCGCCGCGTACCGGAACGCGGCGCTCACCGCCAAGATGATCTCGACCCTCGACGTCGTCGCCGGCGGCCGGGTCGAGCTCGGCATCGGCGCCGGCTGGAAGGAGGACGAGTGGCTCGCCTACGGCTACGGCTTCCCGCCCGCCCCGGAGCGCCTGGCCATCCTCGCCGACCATCTCGAGGTGATCACCCGGATGCTCGGGCCGGGACGGGCGACCTTTGAGGGTCGCCACGCCCACGTCCGCGACGCGATCCATGAGCCGAAGGGCCTCCAGCAGCCACGCATCCCGATCGTCGTCGGCGGCAACGGGCCGCGCGTCACCTGGCGCCTGGCGGCGCGTTTCGCCGACGAGCTCAACCTCGACGCCCTCCCCCCGGCCGACGTGGAGCGGGCGCTGCCGGTGATCCGGGAGCGCTGCGCGGAGGTCGGCCGCGATCCCGCCACGCTGCGCGTGTCGGTCCACGTGTGGGGGGCGGCCGACGCCGACGCCGGTGCGCCCCGTCGCGATCTGCTTCGGGCGTACGCCGGGCTCGGCCTGGACCGGGTGATCCTGCAGGGCTTCCAGGCGGTCGCCGATCCCGGGCACCTCCTCGCCGTCGCGGACGACGGCGCAGCGGCAGGATTCATGGAGCGCGTGGCCGCCTGATCACATCGGCGGCATGGACAAATGTCCGGCCGGCGTGCGAGCGTTTGCCGAACCGATCACGCGGCGCCCGTCCGATGGCGCCGCAGCGGGGCGCGCCTACCGTCGGGATCACCTCACCCGATCACCGATCCCGAAGGAGCCCCGGTATGGTCCTCGCCCGCAGCAGCCACCTCGACGCGCCCGATTCGATCGACTTCGATGCCTTCGCGGCATCGCTCAACGGACGGCTCCTCCGACCGGGCGACGCCGACTACGACACTGCCCGCCTGACCCAGAACCGCGCCTACAACCGGTACCCGGTCGCGATCGTGCAGGCGGCCGATGCGTCCGACGTCGCGCGCGCCGTGACGCTCGCCCGGGAGACCGGGCTCGACCTCGCCGTTCGGAGCGGCGGGCACAGCGTGGCCGGCCACAGCACGGCGGACGACGCCCTCATGCTCGACCTGGCCGGCATGAAGGCGCTCCACATCGACCCGGTCCGCCGGCTCGTCTGGGCCCAGCCGGGCCTGACCGCCGGCGAGGTGACGAACGCCCTCGCCGAGCACGGCCTCGCTGTTCCGTTCGGGGACACGTCGTCGGTGGGCATCGCCGGGCTCACCCTGGGTGGCGGGATCGGCTACCTCGTCCGCAAGCACGGCCTCGCCATCGACAACCTCGTGTCGGTCGAGCTCGTCACGGCCGACGGTCGCCTGCTCATCGCGAGCGAGCGGCAGAACCCGGACCTGTTCTGGGCGATCCGCGGCGGGGGCGGCAACTTCGGCGTCATCACCCGCTTCGTCTACCGCGCCCAGCCCGTGTCGACCGTCCTCGGGGGCGCGATCTTCCTGCCCGGCACGCGAGAGGTCATCGCGTCGATCATGCCGCTCGCCCTCGCGGCCCCGGAGGAGCTGTCGGTCATCGCCTTCGTCATGCAGGCTCCGCCGGCGCCGTTCATCCCGGCCGACCGGGTCGGCGAGCTGAGCGTCATGCTCACGTTCGTGTACGCGGGCGACCCGGTCGACGGTGAAGCCGCGATCGCACCGTTCCGGGCTCTTGCCGAGCCGATTGCCGACCTGGCCGGCCCGATGCCGTACCCGGGCATCTATGCCTTCACCGAGGAGGGCGCCAAGCCGGACGCGTTCCTCGTCCGCTCGGCGTTCCTCGATACCGTCGACGACCAGACGGTCGACACGATCATCGAGTACATGAGCCGGGCAACGACGCCCGGAGCGATGATCCAGCTGCGCGGCCTCGGCGGCGCCATGGCCCGCGTCCCGGCCGGCGCGACGGCGTTCGCCCACCGGGCGGCGCAGGTGCTGTTCGCCGTCATCACGGTCTACGAGGGCGCAGCCGAGCCGCACGTCGCGTGGACCGAGGAGCTGTTCGACGTCGTCCGACCGCAGGCCCGCGGCGTCTACTCGAACTTCCTCGGCAACGAGGGCACGGAGCGGCTCCGCGAGGCATACCCGGCGGCAACCTACGTGCGACTCGCCGAGTTCAAGCGCCGCTACGACCCGGCCAACCTGTTCCGGCTCAACCAGAACATCGCGCCGGCGTCGTGAGGCACGCCCGACCCGTGGGGCACGCTCGAACCCACGCCGGATTCGTTGACCGCGGCGGCGCGAACCCGTAGGATGCGCGCTACAACTGAAGACTCTTATCAAGAGTGGCGGAGGGACCGGCCCGTTGAAGCCACGACAACCTACCGGCGGCGACGCCGGCAAGGTGCCAAGTCCGGGCAGGACAACCACCTGCGAGATAGGGATCCAACCCGAACCCTTCCGCTTGCAGGAAGGGTTTCCTGTTTCTCCGGCCACGATCGGTACGGCAACCTCGCCGAGATGTTCAAGAACCTGCGCGCGGCCGACGACCTCGAGTTCCGCTACGGCATCAACGCGCCCACCGTGCGCGTCGAAGGCATGACCGTGGCCGGCGCCTGAGCGCCCGGCGCGTCAGCCGTAAGGCCCGCCGCGCGGCACCATCAGGCTGAGCGCGTCCGGAACCACCTCGATCTTCACCGGCAGGCGTGCCACGTCGTCGCCGTCGCACTGCACCGGTTCCTCGTCCCGCCGCGCTCCCGGCCCGGGAGCGGCCGCGGTGATCCGCACCCGGCGGCCGAGCACGCTCGCGAAGCCCGGCGCCCGGGCGAGCCGCCCCACCGCCAGGGCCGCCGCATAGCGCGCCATCGCCCGCGGACCGCCCTGGGCGAACAGGCACACCTCGAACCGCGGCTCGTCGAGCCGCGCCCGGGCGGCGATGACGAACGGCCCGCCATAGTGGCCGGCCTTGGCGACCACCACCCAGGCGGCCTCGCGGCGCACGCCGTCGATCTCGACCGCGTACCGCTGCTGGCGCGAGCGCAGCACCTGGCGCAGGCCGGCCCAGACATAGGCGCCTTGGGCGAAGCCGCGCTTCAGCCCGGGATCGACGCCGGCCACCGCGTGAGCGTCGAACCCGGCGCCGGCCATGAGGATGAAGTAGCGTCCGTCCCCGCCGGAGGCCGCGCCCCTGAAGCCCCCGGCCCCGGTGATGCGGCCGAGGCTGACCCGGCAGGCCGCCCCCTCCCGGAGCGTTCGCGCCACCGCCGCGGGCGCCTTGGCGAGGCCGATCTCCGCCGCCAGCACGTTCGAGGTGCCGAGCGGCACGATCGCCAGAGGCAGGGGCGCCGGCCGGCCCGCCGCCACCAGCCCGTTGATCACCTCGTTGATGGTGCCGTCGCCCCCCGCCGCGACCACCAGGTCGCCGTCGCCGGGTTGGATCTGCCGGGCAAAGTCAGACGCGTGGCCCGGCGCCTCGGTCAGATGCAACAGGAGCTCGTTGCCGTCGCGCTCCAGCAGGTCGAGCACGGCCTGGAACCGCTCCCGCCGCCGCCGGCCGGCCACCGGGTTGTGGATCACCAGGAGACGCCGCGACCGCTGGGGCCGAACTGCGGACCCCGCTCTCCCGGCGGTCACGGAGTCTCCGGCATCGGCCCGGCGATCAGCACCGGGTCGAGCCGCTCGTCGAACCAGTTGAAGCGCCAGTCGAGGTGCGCGCCGGTGACCCGCCCGGTGGCGCCAACGCTGCCGAGGCGGTCGCCCTGGCGCAACGTCTGACCCTCCTCGACCGAGATCTCCTTCAGATGCAGATAGGCCGAGGTGAGCCCGAAGCCGTGATCGAGCACCACCGTGCCGCCAGAGTAGTACATGTCGGGATTCACCAAGACCACCAGACCGTCGGCCGGCGCGACCACCGGCGTACCCTCCGGCGCCACGACGTCGACCCCGTAGTGCGGCCAGCGCGGCTCGCCGTTGAGGATCCGCTGGCTGCCGTAGATCCCGGAGATCGGGCCCACGACCGGCCAGACGAAGCCGGTCTCGAACCACGGCTCCGGCCGGTCCACCTTGCGCACCTCCTCGACCATGGCCTGCTCGGCGGCGATCCGCGCCAGCACCTCCTCGGGCGGCGTCACCTTTTCCTGGGGCAGCCCGTCGACGCGCTGGATGTCGTAAGCGCGCTGCTGGATCGAGAGCGT
>DASTOB010000191.1:0-24601 GCA_035720425.1 Candidatus Limnocylindrales bacterium | reverse complement strand
CCCCTGCTCATCGACACCGACGTCGCCCCCGATGACCTCGTGGCGATCGCCTTCCTCCTCGCGTCGCCCGAGGTCGATATCAAGGCCATCACCGTGTCGGGCACCGGGGAGGCGCACTGCCGCGAGGGCGTCGACGTCGTCCTGCGCCTGCTCGAGCGGCTGGATGCACCGTTGATCGACGTCGCATGTGGTCGCGAGACCCCGATGGCCGGCGACCACGCCTTCCCCGATGCCTGGCGAGCCGGCGTCGACGCCGGCTCCGGGTTGGCCCTGCCAGCCACGGCACGCCAGCCGTTCGCCGGGGACGCCACTCAGCTCATCACCAGGACCAGCGACGAGGTGGATGGGCTGCACGTGCTGACCCTCGGCCCGCTGACCAACCTCGCCGCTGCGCTCGATGGGGACCCCGATCTGGCCGCGCGCCTCGGCCCCGTGACGGTCATGGGCGGCGCCGTGCACGTTCCCGGCAACGTCTCGTTCGGCGGACCGCCGGACAACGAGGTCGCCGAGTGGAACATCTACGTCGATCCGACGGCGGCCCAGACCGTCATCGATTCGGGGCTCCAGGTGCGACTCGTCAGCCTCGACGGCACGGGCCAGGTGCCCGTCACCACGGCATACGCGGAGCGTGTCCGCGAGGAGGCGACGGGTCCGGGCGCGCTGGTGCTCGCTGAGCTCTTCGACGCCCACCCGTTCATGACCGATGGCACGTACTTTCTGTGGGACCCGCTCGCTGCGGGGCTGGCGGCCGGCCACCCGCTCGGCTCGTTCAGCCCGGCCCGGGTGGACGTGGAGGAGGCCGATGGGCCAGAAAGCGGGTTCACCCGGCCGATCGATGGGGACCCGAACGTCGAATACCTCAGCTCCGCGGATGCCGCGGCCGCCGAGCACGTCCTGCTCGACGTCCTGAACCACCCGGGAGATGCACCGTGACCACCGCACGCCTGCTTCGTGCCATCGGCCTGGTCGCACTCGGCGCCGTCATCGCCTGCTCCCCGAGCGCCACAACCCCGTCGCCGCCGAGTGGATCCGCCGCCGCACCGTCCAATGCCGGAATCCCCATCGCGCCCGACAGCGGCAGCCTCATCGTCGTTGGACGGATCATCACGATGGACGATCCGCCTATCGCCGAGGCGCTGTTCATCGAGGACGGGACCGTGGTCGCGGTCGGCGCCCGGGACGAGGTCCTCGCAGCCGCCGGCGACGGCATCCCGATCGTCGACATCGGCGACAACGTCGCGTACCCCGGATTCATCGACGCCCATGCCCACTGGATCGGTGACCGCGACTACTACGGCGTCGACACCGCGGAGGCCGCGATCGACGCGGCCGCCCGCCGCGGATGGACCTCGATCTCCGAGCAGTGGGTGAACCAGGAGCGGATCAATGAGCTCACCCGACTCGCCGCCGATGGCGACCTGCCGCTCCGTGTCGACGCCTACCTGGCGCTGAACTACGACCGCGAGTTCTTCGGGGACTGGTACACGGAGCGCGAGCCTGGCCCCGTCGATGACCGCCTGCGCGTCCGAGGGCTGAAGATCCATCTCGACGACGGTTGGGGCCAGGTCATCAATTGGGATCCGGCGGACCTCACCGCCACCATCCGCCGGGCGGACGCCGCCGGCTGGCAGGTCTCGGTCCATGCCATGAGCATGGCCGCCCAGGAGCTGGTCCTCGACGCGTTCGAGGCCGCGATTGGCCCGACGGGGCCGAATCCGCTCCACCATCGGGTCGAGCACGCGACGCAGGTGACCGACGAACAACTGGCTCGTCTGGCGGCCATGGACATCGGGGTCGTCATCCACCTCGATGGAGAGGCCGACTGGATCCTCGACCCGCGCGTCATCGCCGAGTTCGACCGGGACGACCCCGGCGAGGCGGCCGACCTCTTTGCCCGCTGGCGCGACTTCGTGGACGCCGGGCTGCGCGTCGCCTCGGCGACCGATGCTCCGTGGACGTTCCCGGACCTCACGATGGCCGACGATCTCGGGCGACCCGTGGATCACGTCGCCGCCGGCATGGACGGGCGCGTGCGATCGAGGCCCCAGACCCCACCGTGGCTGCGCGACCAGCTGCTGACCGCCGAGCAGGTGCTGAGGACCGTCACCCTCGACGCGGCGTGGATCCTGGGCGACGACGCCCGGCGGGGCCACCTGGCACCCGGCACGCTCGGCGACATCACGATCCTGAGCGGCGACGTCACCGCCGCTTCCCCTGACGAGATCCGGGCCATGACCGTCGCGGCGACGATCGTCGGCGGGAGCGCGGCGTTCTGCGGCGACACGCGGATCTGCCCCACCCGATAGGCGGCTCAGGCGATCGTCGGCGAAAACCGTCCGTGACGCGGGGAGCCACTGGACGGCGGCAGCCGAGGCTGACCAACTCAGTCGAGGTTCGCGAGGAGCTCGCGGATCTCCTGCTCGACCAGATCAGGGTCGTCGTTGTGCACGTAATGCGACGTGTCTGCGAGGATGTGCCGCGCACCCGACGTGAGCTCCGCGTATCGGTCCTGGGCGTCAAGCCAGATTGGCTGGAGCTGTTCGCAGGGAAGCTCGGGATCACACGGATCGAGGAATGAACGTGTTGCCGTGATGACCGTGAGCGGGACGTCGGGAAACCGCAGCATGGCCTCGCGGCCCTGGTCGAGGCTGGTCGGCCAGTCGACATACGGGAAATCCGCGAGCCGACCGTCGAAGTACGCGCGCTGGGCGTCGGTCATGACCGCGTACATGGTTTCCTCAGCGCCCGGCTCTGACGCGTCGACCAGCACGATGCCAGCCGTCTCCTCCGGGTGCTCGGCGGCAGCGATGAGCGCGATCAGGCCCCCGTACGAATGACCGACGAGCACGGCCGGTGTCTCGATCTCGGCCGCGGCGAGCAGCTCGTGAAGGTCTGCCGCGTCCCCGGCGGCGGTTCGAGGGCCGCTGGGCCGCTCAGTATCGCCATCCCCCGGTCGGTGATAGAAGCAGGCGACAGCGTCGTCGGAGATCCGTTCGGCGATCGGCACCAGCGTGTCGTCGCCGCCGATCCCTGACAGGAACACGACCGTCGGGCCCCGGTCGCCGTCGCACCATACGTGGACCTGGCCTCCGGCAACGTCGAGAAACCGACCACTTCCGTCGAAGCCCGACGCACACCCGGCGAGCACGAGAAGCGCCGAACCCACGATCACGGGAAGCGCGTTGAGGTTCACCGGTCTCGGGATCGGCGTCCGCAGTGCGGCCGATGCGGCCACGCTCATCAGCCGACGGAACCGCGCGAGCGCGCCTCGCTGGCAGCCGCCGCCCGGCTGCCGACGCCGAGCTTCAGATAGACGTTCTCCAGGTGCTTCTTGACCGTCGCCGGTGAAATCCACAGCGCTCCGGCGATCTCCGCGTTGGTTCTGCCGGCTCCGGCCAGGTAGACGACCTCGCGCTCGCGCGGCGTCAGGGCGGTCGCGGCGCCGGCGAGCCCGTCGGGGTGGTCCGCGGTGGTTGCGAGGACCCGACGCCTCAGATCCGCTCGCGCCTCGCGGGCGCGAAGGTGCGGCCGGAGCAGCTCGAGCACGGCGCGGTCGCGCTCCGTGAAGTCCCGATCGCCGCGCTCACGGCAGAAGAGGACCGAGCGCTGCCGGCCGCCGCCAGCCTCCAGTGCGAGATCGAGCAGGTGGTCGATTCCGCCGGGCCGGAAGTACTCGCGGTACAGGGCCGTCTCGCGGTAGGCCCGCCAGGAGACGACATCGGAGAGCCGCGCCGACGACAGGTCGCCGGTCCGGCTGCGATAGACGGTCACCGGGCACGGACCGACCGCCCAGTAGTGCTCGTCGGCCTCGTCCAGAAAGACACCGGCGGCATCGATCATGCGCGGGGTCCGGCGCCCCTCGAGGTCGTTCTCGCGGTACACGATGTGGGCCGCCGGGATGAGCTGCGCGAACCGGCCGACGAGATCCGGCGGATAGGCCTCATCGCCGTCGTACTCCTGGCTATCCGCGAGAAGCGCGAGAATCGCCTCGAGGTCTGCCCGACGAACGGTGGCGGCCATCAAGGTCGTCATGCGAGCGTCCGGTCTGTCTCCGCTCGGAGGCGGCTGGCCGCCGCTGCCCGGTTGCCCACGCCGAGCTTCAGGTACGTGTTTTCCAGGTGCTTCTTCACCGTCGCCGGAGAGATCCACAACTCGCTCGCGATCGCGGCGTTCGTCTTGCCGGCGGCGACCATGGCGACGATCTCCCGCTCGCGCGTCGTGAGCTGAAGGTCGTCGGTCTCGCTGCCGTCTTCGGGCACGGGAGGCCATCCGGCCACCAACGCCACGAGCGTGGCACGTGCCTCACGTGCGCGGAGGTGAGGTCGAAGCAGCTCGAGGATGGTGCGCTCGCGCTCGGAGAAGTCCGGGGCGTCGCTTCCGCGATACAGCACGAGCGCCCGATAGCTCGCTGGCACACTCGACAGCCCGAGCTCAAGAAAGTGCTCGATGCCGCTCGGCGCGAAGTACTCCCGGTAGAGCGGCTGCTCGTGGTATCGGCGACGACTGATCAGATCGGACATCCGGACCGCCGACACGTCGCCCGTACGCACCCGGTACTCGGTGATCGAACACGGTCCGAGCGCCCAGTAGACGGCGTCCTCCGACTCGTATAGCTGCGCCTCGGGATCCGTGAACCGGCGCGCCGTTACGTCGGCCTGCTCATAGCTGACGCGGTCGCACGGAATCAGCACCCGCAGGCGCTCGCGCACGGCCGGACCATAGGCCTCCTCTGAGCCCAAGGCGTCAGCGTCGGAGAGGAAGCGCAGGATCGCCGAGAGATCCGAGTGCGCCAACCGCATGTGCGCGGAACGGTACGCCGGTCGTCGGATGCCGTAAATACGCCGTTTGGCGAATGGGCAGCCCACCGCGGGCGTCGGATGCTCGCCCCCAGCGACACGCGCACGACCGATTCGTGCAGGAGCCTGGAGGACTGCAGCGATGCGCACCCTGGGGAGAACAATCGGACTCGTCGTCGGAGGCGCCCTCCTCCTCGCGACGGCTGCGGGCGCGGTGGCGTGGAGCGCCGGCCCGTGGACGGCCGCAACGAGCATCGAGTCGATGGCCGGCACAAGCGGCACCCTCAACACCGCCGCGCTCGAGGGCTGTCCGTTCGTCGCACAGCGCGGTGACGTGCTGTACTTCGCCTCGAACCGCGCCGGCGGACTGGGCGGCCTCGACATCTGGTACGCGGAGCGCACCGCCGACGGCGGCTGGGGCGAGCCCACGAACTTCGCCGCCGTCAACAGCTCTGCGAACGAGCTCTGCCCGATGGCCCATCGGAACGGCCGGACGTTCCTGTTCGTCAGCGCCCGTGCCGGCGGCTGCGGCGGCGACGATCTGTACATGACCCGCCGGCACGAGACCAAGGGCTGGGCGGCTCCGCAGAACCTTGGCTGCAGCGTGAACAGCGGAGCGAACGAGGCGAGCCCCTCGCTGCTCGAGACGGAGCTCTACTTCTCGAGCACACGCGTTGGCGGCCTCGGCGACATCTACGTCAGCGCGTTCAACGGTTCGGGCTTCGGAGCGCCAGCCGTGGTAGCCGCCCTGAGCAGCGCCCAGGACGACTTCCGCCCGAACGTCCGGCGCGACGGATTGGAGATCTTCTTCGACTCGAACCGTCCCGGCGGCCTGGGCGGCCTCGACATCTGGACGTCGACACGAGCCTCGACCGCCGACTCGTGGTCCTCCCCGACGAACCTCGGCGGCGCCGTGAACAGCAGCGTGAACGACCTCCGGCCATCGCTTTCCTGGAACGGCTCAGCCCTGTACTTCGGCTCGGTCCGGGCGGGTGGCGAGGGTTCACAGGACATCTACGTCACGACGCGCTGAACGGGCGAGTCGACCTTGGCGCACGTGAGTCAACGCTCTCGATGGCGCCCTGGGAGTCCGTCGCGCCGATCCGGACGGCGCGGCTGGAGCTCGTCGCCCTGACAGCACCTTTCGTGGCGGCGGTTGTGGCGGCGGAACGCGCCGCCGCCTCGGCCGAACTGGCGGCGCGGGTTGGTCGCTGGTTGCTGAGCGACTCGAGCCATGTCGTCCAACTCCACGTCGCCGGGCGCGCCGCCGAGACCGAGGGCTTCCCTGGCCTCGGCCGCGCGATCGTGCTGACCGAACGCGAGGAGGCGCGCCGCGTGATCGGAACAATCGGGTTCCACGGGCCGCCGGACGAACGGGGCCGGCTCGAGGTTTCATGCCGGATTCACCCGGCGCATCGATCCCAGGGTTACGCCGCGGAGGCACTCGGCGCCCTGCTCGACTGGGCGACTGCCCGCTACGGTGTCACTCGGTTCCTCGTGGCGCTCCCGTCGCGGCGCGAGCCGCCACGGCGCGCGCCCTTCGAGATCGCCGCGCGACCTACGGACTCGATGGACCATCAGATTGAGCACATCGCCTACCTGCTCGAGTCGCGACCCCGAGCCAGTACGTGATCGCCCGGCGACCACGGCCGCCAGGCGTCGTCGCCGACGTGCGACAGCGCCGCGCCATTCCGCACGCGGGCACGGCAGGTGCCGCTCGGTAATCGGTTCACAATGCTCGCCGGGAACCGTCACGCAACCCCTGTTGACACGCACGTGAATCACCTTGCCGGGGTCGACGGGTCTGTGCGGCATGAGTCGTGACCGATGGACACAGTGGCTGGCGCACCGACGATGGCGGTGAGTGCCGCGCGTCTCGACGATCCGGGGGCGGACGCGGTGGTAACGCGAGCCCGCGAGGGCGACGAGGCTGCGTTTCGATGGATCGTCGAGTCGTACACGCCGGAGATGCGCCGGGTGGCGTTTCTCGTCTGCGGCGACCTATCGCTCGCCGAGGAGGCGGTGGCCGCGGCGTGGCCCCGAGCTTGGCGGGCGCTCGATCGCCTGAAGGCGACCGACAGCCTGCGGCCTTGGCTTGTCTCGATCGCCGCCAACCAGGCGCGCGGCCTGGCCGGCCGCGCCGCGCGTCGGGCGGTGCGCGAGATCGCGGTCGAACACGTCGATTCGAGCCAGCGCGGCTTGTCGAACCAGATCGAGCGGGCGGAGGCGATCGACCTCGCGAATGCCTTTGCCAAGCTCGCGCCGGCCGATCGCGAGCTCGTGGCGCTGCGGTACGTCGGCGGACTGACCTCCACGGAGCTGGCGCGGGCAACCGGACTCACCCCGGCGGGAACCCGGGCCCGCCTCCAGCGCCTGCTCGAGCGACTACGAAGGGAACTCGGCGAATGAGCGAGCGGAACGCCTTCGAATCGCGCCTTGAGCTGATGCTCCTCGAGCTCTCCGCAGGCGCGACGGCGCCGGCCACTTCGGAGGCCGTTGCCCGCGCCATCGCTGCGCGACGTCCAGCGCGACGCGGCCTCCTTGGAAGGGGAGGGATTTCCGTGAGGCGGTTGATCGGCACGGACCTGTTCGGGCACAGACGCCGCGCCACCAACCTCATCGTCGCCGGGACTGCCGTCGTTGCGGTTGCCGTCGTGGGCATCGGCCTCGCCACATCGCTCGGCGATGACGTGAGCGGCCCCGGCTCGGGAAGCCCAACGCCGAGCTCATCGGCGCAGAGCGCGAGCCCGCGGCCGGCGGTGGCGTTTCCTCGGTCAGGCAGGCTCGACCCCGGGTTCTACCCGCTGATCCGGCAGGGCGTCCAGCTTCGTTTCCACGTGCCGACGACCGATTGGACCAGCAATGGCGAGTTCCACCTCGACACGGGCGATAGCGCCGAGCTGTTCTTCTGGACCGGCACTCCCGAGGGCGTCAACGTCGACCCGTGCGGACACGTTCGCGGGCCGGTCATCGGGCCCGACGCCGAGAAGCTCGCCGCTGCGGTCGCCTCGATTCCGGGCACTGTCGTCGTCGCCGGGCCCGAACGGGTGACCATCGGCGGCTTCCCGACCCACCGCATTGATCTGACCATCCCGGAGGACACCGGCTGCTCGCCGAGCGAATTCCATCTTTGGTTTGAACGCGACCTCGGCGACCGATATCCATCGGGCGCCGGTCACTCCATCACCGTCTGGATCATCGACGTTGACGGGGCACTGATCTGGATCGATGCAGAGACGAGCCCCGGCACGAGCCCGGAATCTGTGGCGGCGATCGAGACCATCGTCGGCTCGATCAGCCTCGAGCACCTGCTCCCGGCAGGTAACCTCGAGGTTGGCCGCTTCGTGAACCCGAACACGAATCACGTCACGGTCGAGGGCGCCAGTTATAGGACCGGAATGATCGGGTTCAGCGTCCCGGCGACGGGCTGGATCGGAGACGGCGATTCCACCATCGCCAAAGGCGGCGCGAGGATCGTCTTCCGTGGCGCGGCCAGCAACCGATGCGGGCCCAATCTTGACTGCGAGTACCTCCCGGATCGGATCTATGCGGACCCGTGTACCGGGCAGCTTGGATCGGACACCGGTACATCGACCGTCGATGTGGCAACTGCGTTGACGGCGATCCCAGGTGTCGAGGCGACCGAGCCGATGCGCGTCCGCGTCAACATGCGGGCGGCAAGCCTGGTGACGCTGACCGTTCGCGAGGACGCCGCCTGCGACGAAGGACCGTTCCACCTCTGGTTCGACGAGTCCGATGGGCCACGAACGGCAACCGCGCCTGGAGACACGCTCAGGATCTGGATCATCGACCACCAATTCGGTTTCCGGATCTGGATCGAGGCGGAGACACCGAAGGACACCAGCCCCGGGCTGATCCAGGAGATCGAACGGATCATCTACTCCAGCATGGACATCGGCGGCTGACTGCCCGAGACCATCAGGTCGCGCTCGACGACTGCTCCGAGACCGCTCGGGATGCGCGCGAGACAACCGTCGCGGGCTCCAGGCTTCAGAATCAGCCGACGTGGATCGCCGACTGCTTCAGACCAAGCTGCACGCACCGCACGCACGTGGCGGCGCGGTCGTGCGCCAGCGCCTCGCCGATCGCCTGTCGCGCGGCGTCCAGTCGAAGCTGACCCTCGCCTCGGCGCCGCCCGGGTTCGGGAAGTCGACCCTCGTGGGGGCCTGGATCGAGGCCCAGGACCCCCCGGCAGCTACCGCATGGCTGTCCCTCGACCCGGAGGACAACGATCCGGCCACCTTCTGGGCCTACGTCGTCGCCGCCCTGACGACGGCGGTCCCGACGATCGGCGCCTCGGCGAGCGCGGCGCTGGAGTCGGCGCAGCCGCAGGTGGATCTCGCGCTGCGGGCGTTGATCAATGAGCTCGCCGCCACTCGCGATGACGTCGTGCTGGTCCTCGACGACTATCACGTCATCGATCGACCGGACATTCACGATGGTGTCGCAACCCTGATCGATCGTCTGCCCCCGACGGCGCACCTCGTCATCGCCACCCGCTCCGACCCGCCCCTTCCCCTGTCGCGCCTTCGTGCCCGCGGGGAGCTCACCGAGATTCGCGCCGCGGACCTTCGGTTCACGCCGGATGAGGCCGCCGCGTACCTGAACGGGTCGATGGGTCTCGAGCTCGCGAGCGCCGAGGTCGCCGCACTCGAGGCGCGGACCGAGGGCTGGATCGCCGCGCTCCAGCTCGCCGCGCTGTCCGTGAACGGACGCACGGACGCCGCCTCGTTCATCGCGTCCTTCGCCGGCGATGACCGCTACATCGTCGACTATCTCGTAGACGAAGTCCTGGCCCGGCAGACCGATGACGTCCGGACGTTCCTGCTGGACACGGCCGTTCTCGACCGACTGACCGGTGCCCTGTGCGACGCGGTCACCGGCAGGAATGACGGCCGGACACAGCTCGAAGCCCTCGACCGGGCCAACCTGTTCCTCATCGCGCTCGACGACCGTCGGCGCTGGTACCGCTATCACCACCTGTTCGCCGACGTCCTCCGGGCGCGCCTCCTCGACGAGCGGCCGGGCGCAGTCCCGGGTCTCCACCGGAGGGCAAGCGACTGGTTCGAGGCGAACGGCGACCATCCCGAGGCGATCCGACACGCGCTGGCGAGTTCCGACTTCGAGCGCGCCGCGACGCTGATCGAGCTGGCGACACCGGACATGCAGCGGACGCGCCGGGAGACGACCCTGCGTCGGTGGATGGCTGCGCTGCCGGCGAACGTCTTCGAGTCCAGGCCGGTGCTGAGCATCGGGTTCGTCGGCGCGCTGATGGCGGACGGGACGACGGAGGGAGTCGAGCCGCACCTGGCCCGCGTGGAACGGTGGCTCGAGGCAGACGGCGCAACCCAGGCCGGACAAGCGAACGAGCCGGGCAGGACGGTCGTGGTCGACGCGGCCCAGGTCCGCCAGCTGCCGCGCGCGGTCGCGACGTATCGGGCGGCCCTCGCGCTTACGCAGGGGGATCTGCCCGCCACGACTGACCACGCACGGCGTGCGATGGACCTCGCCGCCGACGACGACCACCTCGGGCGCGGCGCCGCTGCGGCATTGCTGGGTCTCGCGCAGTGGACGGGCGGCGATCTCGATGCCGCGTATCAGTCGTACGCCGAGGGCATGGCCAGCCTCGACCGAGCTGGGCACGATGCCGACGTGGTCGGCGGCGCGATCACGCTGGCCGAAATCCGGATCGTCCAGGGACGCCTCGACGACGCGATGCGGCACTTCGAGCGGGGCCTCGCTCGGGCGACACGAGCGGGCAAGCCGGTCCTTCGCGGTGCCGCCGACATGCACGTCGGCATCGGCGGCGTTCTTCGCGAGCGCGGCGATCTCGCCGGAGCGATCGAGCACCTGTCGGCCAGCCGAGCCCTCGGAGCAGAGCTCGGGCTTCCGCAGCATCCGTGGCGCTGGCGTGTCGCCGCCGCACACATCCGGCGGGCCGAAGGCGACCTGGACGGCGCGCTGCGGCTCATCGAGGACGCGGAACCTGTGTACACGACGGACTTCGCCCCGAACGTCCGTCCGATCGAAGCGGTCAAGGCAACGGTGTGGATCGCTCAGGGCAGGCTCGAACCGGCCTGGGAGTGGGCACGAAAGAGGAACCTCACACCGTCTGACGATCTCGCCTACCTCCACGAGTTCGAGCACCTGACGCTCGCCCGGCTGCTCCTGGCGGATGCCGTTCGCAGGGGCGACGACCGCCAGCTCGACGGCACGATCGGCCTGGCGGAGCGCCTCCGGGTAGCGGCCGAAGCGGCCGGGAGGTACGGCAGCGCGATCGCGATCGCGATCGTCGAGTCCCTCGCCCGCCAGGCGCGGGCTGATTCGGCCGGGGCGCTGGAGGCGCTCGACCGGGCCGTTTCGCTTGCCGAGCCGGAGGGCTATCTCGGTGTGTTCCTCATCGAGGGCGAGCCGATGACGGCGCTCCTCAGGTTCGCCGTGAAGCAGCGCCGAGCGTCGCCCTACCTGCACCGGCTCCTCGAGTCCGCCGCGGCGCCGGCCAGCGGTCCGTCCCCCGCGGCCCAGCCGCTCGTCGAGCCGCTGAGCGAGCGGGAGCTCGAGGTGCTGCGCCTCCTCCACGGCGACCTGGACGGTCCGGAAATCGCCCGTCACCTGTTCGTCTCGGTGAACACCGTGCGGACGCACACGAAGAACATCTACGCCAAGCTCGGCGTCAACAACCGCCGAGCCGCCGTGCGCCGGGCCGGCGAGCTCGGCCTGGTGCCCCGCGAGGACCGCCCGTCCGCCTGACCGGGGCCACGCGACACCCGGAAATCACCACCGTCGATCACCACATATGGTGATGCGTGCTCACCACGTCCGCTCCGAACCTGTTGGCCGTGACCCGCCATTCCGGCGGTGACCGAAGCGGCAACACGCACAAGGAGCGCCATGGACGAACGAACTCCCCAGTGGGGCGCAAGCCCGGACGCCGGGTCCTACGAGATCCGATTGGCCGGCCGGCTCGACGCTCGCTGGGCGGCCTGGTTCGACGGCCTGACCGTCACCGCCGAGGACGACGGAACGACCGTCATCAGCGGCTCGATCGCCGACCAGGCCGCCCTCCACGGGGTCCTCCAGCGGGTCCGCGACCTGGGCCTGCCCCTGATCTCAGTCGAGCGCCGGCAACCCGGCGCTCCCACCCCCACCCAAACCGACACCGAATGACCAGGAGATTCACGATATGACCGCTCTTCGCGTCCGAACCGCAACGCGCCTCGTCGCCGCCGCGTTTGCCGTCGCCGGCATCGCCTTCGGCGTGGCTTCGGCTCCGCCGGCGGAGGCCGCCGGCATCCGTAACTGCGTCGACATCACCGGCCCGCAGTCGGGCCGCGTCGGCTGCTACGAACTCGTCTGGGCCGACGGCGTCCAGTACCGAATGACGTTCTCGAACACGAGCTTCGACGGCGCGACGCCGAACGAGCTCGACCCGTTCTACGTGCTCGCGCCGCAGACCAACGCGCCGCAGGGCTACCCGCCGAACACCTTCCCGCATGACCACGTCGTTCGGGCCATCCCGGCCGACAACCACGGCACCTACAGCGTCCGGTTGCAGGGCTACTTCGTCGTGTGCAGCGGTCAGGGCATCGTGTCGGGCGCCTGCGTTACGACCTGGACGTCCCTCGGCGGCCCGGATCCGCTCCCCTTTGCGACAACCGTGTACGGCCAGCCACTGACGTCCGCGAGCGCGATCGAGGCGGCCGCGGAGTCCGGGCTCGTCGTGCCGATCAACCTCGGCCCGGGCGCTGTGATCGTCGGCACGATCAGCGGCCGCTGACCCACCCCTCTCAGAACGACCTCGAAAGGAGCTCAACCATGGACTCGGTCCGAAAGACGGCACTGCTCGCCGGCATCCTGTATCTCCTCACCTTCATCAGTTCGATCCCCGCCGCGGTCCTGCTCGGGCCGGCGCAGGTCGACCCGACGTCCACCCTTGCCGCCATCCCCACCGGCCAGGTACGCCTGGCCGCGGTCCTCGAACTGGTCAACGCCCTGGCCTGCATCGGCACCGCGGTCACGGTGTTCTCGATCCTCAGGCGGGAGCACGAGGGCCTTGCCCTCGGCTTCGTCACGACCCGGCTGTTCGAAGCCGCGACGCTCGTCGGTGGCGTCGTCGCCCTGCTCGTCCTCGCAACGCTGCGCGAAGCGGGCATTGCCAGCGATGGCATCGCGTCGGCGCTCGTGGCGATCCGATACTGGACGGTCTTGATCGGGCCCGGCATGGCCGCGTTCAACGCCCTGATGTTCGGCGTCGTGCTCTATCGCGCGCGCCTCGTCCCTCGGGCCATCCCCGCTCTCGGGATCGCGGGGGCGCCACTCCTCATTGCGTTCGTCGCCGGCACCATGCTCGACATCGCCACGCCGGGCAGCATCTGGCATGGCATCGCCGTCGCCCCCTTCTTCATCTGGGAGCTGCTGGTCGGCCTGTGGATGACGTTCAAGGGCTTCGACCGGTCTGCCCCGATCCTCGCCGGCACCGGCACCCGGCCCGACACGGCGTCGGCTCACCAGGCGCTGTCGACCACGGCAGGTGCGGCATGACCGCGGTGCGCCGGGAGGCCGTCCGAACCCTCCCCCGACCCCTCATCCGAACCTTCTGGATGCTGCACCGGGCCGCCTACCGGCTGAGCGGGGGCCGCTTCGGCCTCTCGCAGCCGGCGGCGGGCGGCCGATTCGGCATGATGCGGCTGGCCACCCTCGGCCGGCGGTCCGGCAAGGAACGGGTCGCGATCGTCGGCTACTTCGAGGATGGCCCGAACCTCGTCACGCTGGCGATGAACGGCTGGGGCTCGGCCGAACCGGCCTGGTGGCTGAACCTCCAGGCGGATCCACGTGCGACCGTCGACCTCCCCGACGGGACCCGCGCCGTGCGAGCACGTGCGGCTACGGGGACGGAACGGGCCCGGTTGTGGGCGCGATTCGATGACTTCCCCGGCTGGGGCGATGACATCGATGCGTTCGCGGCACGCCGCCCGACCGATACCGCGGTCGTGGTCCTCGAGCCCCGGCCCGGCGACAGCGACGGACTTACGGCAATCCCGCCCGCCCAACCCGACGATGACCGGCGGCGGCGCCTCCGGCTTCGACACCTCTGGATCGTGCCCGGTCTGGCCATCGCGGTGTACGCGAACCTGCAGGCGCAGCAGCTTGGCCTCGGGATCCTCCCGCTCCTCGCGTTCGGGATCGCGCCGGATCTCCCCCGACTCCTCGGGATCGGCCAGCCACACGCCCACGGCCAGATGGCCGCGCGGGCCGTGCCCGCGTACAACCTCATGCATCACCCGCTGCCTCCCGTCGGGATGTTCGCCCTGGGGGCCGCTGGTGTCCTTCCGCCGGTCCTCTACGTGGGGGCCCTTGCCTGGCTCGGCCACATCGTGCTCGGCCTCGCGATCGGGGATCGCATGCGAGGGTCGGACGGTCGGCTGGCGCCACTGTGGCCGGGCCGCCGGCCCGCGGCCCGGAGCGTCGAGCCGGACCTAGCCGACCCCTCGAGGTCGGCGGAACGTGCCGCATGACGGCCCTATCCGCTGAGCTCGTGATCCGCGGGGCGCTCATCGGAATCGGAGGCGCCGCGCTCATGGATGCCTGGGCGTGGTTCCTCCGGCGCCGATTCGGGATCCGCGGCCTCGACTACGCGCTGCTCGGTCGGTGGATCGGCCACTTCCCGCGGGGTCGCTTCGTTCACCAGCGGATTGCGTCCGCGGAGCCGATCCGCTGGGAGCGGGCACTCGGTTGGCTCACCCACTACGGGATCGGGATCGCGTTCGCGTTCCTGCTGCTTGGCCTGTGGGGCCTCGACTGGGTCCGGTCGCCAACGATCGTTCCGGCTCTCCTTGTCGGCCTTGGCACGATCGTTGCCCCGTGGTTCGTCATGCAGCCGGCCCTGGGCGCCGGGATCGCTGCGTCGAACACGCCCGATCCTCGTGGCGCCCGGATCCGGAACCTGATGACCCACCTCGTGTACGGACTCGGCCTGTACGGTTCCGCAACGGTGCTCGCCGCAGTCGCGGAGTTGATGTCGTGATCCGACATCCCGTGGGCGGTATCGTTGCCGCGTGACGAGCGCGACGATCCGGCCCGCCTACGGCATGTGGCCCCAGTACAACCGGCGACTGCGGGAGGTCATCGCAGCGATGACCGACGAGCAGCTCGCGCTCCGGCCGTCGCCGGAGCGCTGGCCGATCTGGGCGACCGTGGGCCATCTGGCGTGCATGCGTGTGTTCTGGCTGTGCGACTTCGCCGGCGAGCCGGGCACCGAGTCGACGCCGTTCACCAACGCGGCGTACACGTGCCCGGAGGACGACCTCGACCATCCGCTTGGGGCGGCAGAACTCGTCGCCGCGCTCGACTCGACGTTCAGCATCGTCGAGCGATGCCTCGACGGGTGGACGGTGGCGATGCTCGATGAGGAGATCCGCCGCGACTTCGAGGGCCAGCAGTGGGTTCACACGCGCGGCTCGGTCGTCCAGCGACTCTTCACCCACGAGGCGTACCACTGCGGCGAGCTGTCGCAGACGCTCGGGATCGCCGGCCAGCCGCAGATCGACCTGTGGGACGGCGGGGCGGACTGACCGGCTCATCCTCGACACGCCGATGCCGACGCCGTCGGCGCGACCGATCAATCAGTCCAGTCAGGCGCCAGGCTGATCTCCGCCAGGACGTGGCGCCCCAGGATCGTGGCCAGATGGTCGACCTCGGCGGCGATCGCGCGGCGCGGCACTGCGCCGGCCTCCGCGAACCAGGCCACGCGAACGACGTCGCCGTCGAGTTCCCACGTGCCGCTCACCACCCCGGCGGCCACGACGACCGGCGAGATCCAGCCGGCCTGCCGACTGACGGCGGCTCGACGGGTCGGCGGCACGACGTGGCCATCGGCCGTGCCAGGACCCAGCACGTACAGGTCGAACCCTGGGAGGAGGCGGACTGCCTCGGTCGGTACCGTCGACGCCAGATCGTCGACGTGTTCGGCCAGGCTGAGCGCCGGCTGGCCGTCGACCTCGACCTCGACGAGGCGCCCTCCGAGTTCCGCCGCCCAGGCGCGCAGCTGCCGCTTCCCGAACCAGCCGCCAGTGAGCCAGTTTCCGAAGGCTTCGACGGTCGCCGGCCCATACGCCCCGAGGTAGGCGACGAGGGCGATCGGTGCGGCCTCGTCCGGCTCCGGCAGTCCGGTCCAGCGCGGGCTCACCAGGTCGGGTCGGGTGAAGCTGACGCGCGAGCCGCGACTCGGGCCATGGCACAAGACACCTTGCCAGGCGAGCGGCTTGAGGAGTGTGCCCCAGCCGGAACGGAGCGCCTCCCCGACGTGATCGAGGCCCGGCGTTGCGACCACGGCGTCGATCAATTCCTCACGACTGAGCGCCGCATCGTCGAGCGCCTCGGCGACCGCATCGCGAAGGCGGGCCATGACCTCCGGCGTTGCACCGAAGTAACGCACCCAGCTCGGCCGCTCCCACGACCGTCCCGCGGCCATCAACGACAGGTAGGCGCCACCGTCGGCGGGATTGAGCAGGTGGAGCGAGCCACGCATCGCCCAGGTCTTGATCAGCCGGCCATCCTCGAGCGCGCGAGCCACCACCCCGGGCGCTGAATCACCCATCCGGACGCGAACCGCCAGTTCGGCCGACGAGGCAACCTGCGCCTGGACGCCGCACAGGCGGCTCACGACCTCCTCGACCGGCCGATCGCCGACGGGATCGAGGAGCTGGCGGCCCATCCGCCACGAATGCACCTGCCGCCAGCCGACCCGGACCGCCATGGCCGAACGATACCGGGCCGTGACCGGTGCGAGGGCCCCTACGGGATCGGGCGCTCGAAGACGGCCACGCGCCAGAAGTACGTCCCGGATTCGGCGGCGAGACGCAGGCCGGCGGCCGCCGCCAGGCTGTCCACGAATTCGTTCGGGTGGACGAACGCGCGATAGGCCTTGCCGCGCAACCGGAACCAGGCGTTGGTGAGGCCGATCGCGATCCGCGCGAGAAGTCGATCCCGGGGAAGGACGATGCCGTACAGCCGGCGGGCCCGAGCGGCCGACAGCCCGACGAGGTGCTCGACGTCCGGATAGCAGCAGATGACCCGGTCGAGGGTCACGACGTCGGCCGGCGCGAGCTCGGGCGCCCGGGCGACGAAGTCCCCGCGAAGGATCTCGAGCCGATCCGCGGTACCCCGATCCCGAGCTTCGTCGAGGGCCGCCGAGGCCGACGCGGCAGACGCGTCAACGAGCACCGCTCGGGAGGCACCGGCGGCGAGCAGTTCATGGTCGACGACGCCGATCCCGCCGCCGATGTCGAGGATCGAGGCATTGTCGACGCCCCGCGCGCGGAGCAGTTCGAGCAACTGGCGCGTCGTACGATCCGGGCCCGAACGGCGATACCTTCGGCGATCGTCCTCGGCCGTGCGGCGGTCGAAGACTTCGGCGAACTCGTCGCAGCCACAGGCATCCACACGCGGATCGTACGCAGTTCTCCGTCAAACGTTGAGTGCTACGCCACCCCGGCGCCGAGCGACAGCGGTTCGCAGCGCAGCACCCCGCGCTCGAACACGAACGACTCGACCGCTGGCGCGTTGGGATCCGCGTCGGCGATCGCTTCGACGAGGTCGAGGGCCGCCAGTGGGTCCGAGTCGAGCGGCAGCGATACGAGCAGGTCGCGCGACGGCGCGACGAGCCGCTGCGGCTCGCTCCCGAAGATCCGACCCACCTCGTCCGCCAGCAGCACGGCCGTCGACGCCACGCCCCGACCGGTCTGCAGGACGCGGGTCTCGACGCCGTCGAACTCGACCCGGCCGAGCGTGTCCGGCCCGCTGTCGGCCAGGCAGTCGCGCAGGTTGCCGAGCGCGACGACGGCGAGCCCGTCCGCGGTCACCGGCCAACCCGCCAGCAGGGTCGGCGACACGTACGCGAACGCCGGCCCGAGGTCGATCCCGAAGGAGACGAGGACGCCCGGCGCGAGCAGCAAGCGCACGGGCTCCGGTGCGGCCGACGGCATCGGCCGGCGCCGCGGGAACAGCGGCACGATCAGGCCGGCGACCGTCTCCCACTTCCCGAGGTCCGGCGATTCGCGCATCGCCGCGAGGACCGCCTCGAGCGACGGCGTGGAGACGCCGGGACCGATGCGGGCCGAGTGGAGGCGGACGTCGAGCGCGTGGCGTCGCCCCTTGGTTCGATCGGTCCGTCGCTGTCGTTTCCCTGCCATGCCCGCCACTATGGCGACGAGCGCTTAGCTGCGACTCACCCTGGGATGCACTGACGATTTATCCGGTCGCCACGATCGAGCCCGCGTCGCACGGGTCCGGCGCCGGCGATCACCGAACGAAAGGGCTGGCCGGAACGGGTCTTTCGGGTCATGCGCTGCCAGCCGCCTCGGGCTAGGATGCCCGGACGCGCACGCTCCCCAGCGCAGGAGGTTGGCCATGGCCAACGGGCGGCGGACAACCGGTGCTCTCCCAGATCGGTCCATCCGCCTTGTCGTCGTGGAGCCCCATTCGATCCTCGGGATGGGGTTGCGCGAGGTCCTCGACGGCGAGCCGGACATTGACGTCATCGCCACCGTGAACACGACCGATGAGGCGATCGGACTCATCGGCCGCGCCGCTCCGGATGTCGTGCTCGTTGATGTGGCGCTCCTCGGCGCAGACGAGGCGGAAGCCGCGCGGCGACTGCGCCAGGGCGTTGCGGAAGCGGCGCTCGTGGTCCTCGGCCGCGGCGATGACGCGAGCATCGTCGAGGCGGTCGAGATCGGTGCGACCGGTCACGTCGCCGTGCGCGCCCAGCCGGCCGATCTCGTTGCCACGATTCGCCGCGCCGCGGCGGGTCAGGATCCGATCGTGGACGACGTGGTCACCCGGCCGGACCTCGTCGAACGCATCATTGAGACGATGCGCGAGGCCATCCTCGCCGACGTACGGCCGGCGAACCCGCTCACGCCGCGCGAGCGCGAGATTCTCGGCCGGGTGGGTGCGGGTCTGCGGAATCGCGAGATCGCCGAGGAGCTCGGCGTCAGCGAGCAGACCATCAAGAACCACCTGTCGTCGACTCTTCACAAGCTCGGCGTCCCGAACCGGACCCGAGCCGTCACCTACGCGACCCGCCATGGCTGGCTCACCCTCAGCCACGCCCCGGAGCCCCAGCAGGTCGCCGACGGCGAGTCATAGCATGCCTGGAACACCGGCGCCCGACGGGAGGCCCCTCGTCCTCATCGTCGAGGACGACCGCGCGAGCCGGACGCTGCTCGAGCACCTCCTCGAGCGCGAAGGGTATCGGGTCGTTACGGCCTTGGACGGCCAGACGGCTCTGAGTGCCGTCGACGAACACACGCCGGACCTCGTACTGCTCGACATCGGGCTGCCCGTGCTCGACGGTTTCGAGGTAACGAGACAACTGCGCAACGACCCTCGAACGCTCACGCTGCCGATCATCCTGCTCACGGGGAGGACAGGCCTCGAGGACGTGGTCGCCGGCCTCGACGCCGGCGCCGACGACTTCCTGTCCAAGCCGTTCCGCCATCCGGAACTCCTCGCACGCATGAGAGGCGCGCTTCGGCTACGCCAGGCGCTCGTCCGGATGGATGCCGCCCATGCGGCCGTGGCCGCGCTGGCCAACGCGGTCGAGGCCAAGGACCCGCTGACCGAACGCCACTGCCAGCGGCTTGCCAACCTGGCCGCGAGGGTCGGCGCGCAAGCCGGGCTCGACCTCCCCACGCTCGAGGCCGTCGCGTACGGGGCTCTCCTCCACGACGTCGGCAAGATTGGCGTCCCCGAGTCGATCCTCTCGAAGCCCGGTCCACTCGACAGCTCCGAATGGGACCTGATGCGCCGCCACCCGGAGATCGGCGAGCGGATCTGCCGGCCACTCAGCGCATCCCAGCGGTTCGCGCCGATCGTCCGCCATCACCATGAGCGCTGGGACGGGCATGGCTATCCCGACGGGCTGCGCGGTGAGGCGATCCCGCTCGGCGCTCGGATCGTTGCGCTGGTCGACGCCTTCGACGCCATGACCCACGACCGGCCGTACCGCGCGGCGCTCGCCGCGCCCGTTGCGATCGCCGAGTTGTGGCGCGAGGCCGGCCGACAGTTCGATCGTGCCCTTGTGCCGATTCTCGTCGTGGAACTCGATCGCGACGATACTCGACGGTCGCTGGACCTCCCCCCGTCCGCGCTCCTCGCGACCGGCTGATCCAGCCGCGACGTGGCCGCGAGCTAATCGGGCGGACGTCCCGACAGCTCCCGCAGGCGACGCTCCAGGAAGGCTCGCTCCGTCGCATTCGCGGTGAGCGATGCGGCACGAACGTAGGCCTCCTTCGCGGCGGCGCGCCGGCCCAGGCGACGAAGGAGATCCGCGCGCGCGGCATGGAGGTACGGGTACTCCTCGAGCAACCCCTCCGCGACAAGTTCCTCGATGAGGGTCAGCCCCGCCTCCGGACCGCGCGCCATTGCCACGGCGACGGCGCGGTTGAGCTCGACGACCGGCGACGGCTCGTGCCGGACGAGCGCCGCGTACAGCGCCGCGATCTGGACCCAATCGGTTTCGCCCGCGGTCGCCGCATCGTCGTGAAGCGCAGCAATCGCAGCCTGGAGCTGGTACGGGCCGGGTCGGCCCAGGCGCAGCGCTCGTTCGAGGATGGCTCGTCCGTCGGCGATCCGCGTGGCATCCCAGCGCGACCGGTCCTGGTCCTCGAGGAGCACGAGCTCGCCGCCGGCGCCGGTCCGGGCCTCACGCCGCGCGTCATGGAGCAGCATGAGCGCAAGCAGCCCGTGCGCTTCCGGTTCGTCCGGCATCAAGGAAACAAGCACGCGCGCGAGCCGAATGGCCTCGAGACACAGCTCGCGTCGGACGAGCGCGTCGCCGGTCGTGGCGCCGTAGCCCTCGTTGAAGATGAGGTAGAGGACGCGGAGGACGCCGTCCAGGCGCTCCGGCAGGAGGTGGTCCGGCGGCACCCGGTACGGAATCCCGGCGTCGCGGATCTTGCGCTTGGCTCTGACCAGGCGCTGGGCGAGGGTCGGTTCCGGGACGAGGAACGCCCGCGCGATCTCCGGGGTCGTCAGGCCGCCGAGGGTCCGGAGCGTGAGTGCGACCCGCGCGTCGGCCGCGAGCGCCGGATGACAGCACGTGAAGATGAGCCGGAGCCGGTCGTCCGCGATCGGGCTCACGTCGTCCTCCTCGGCCGTGGCCGCATCCCCCGGGTCGACGGCCGACAGCTCCGCCTTGATCGACGCCTCGCGCCGCAGGGCCTCGCTCTTCTCGGCCAGCCGCTTGCGGCGACGCAGCCGATCGATCGCCCGGTTGCGCGCGGTCGTCGTGATCCAGGCCCCCGGGTTGTCCGGGACGCCCCGGGACGGCCACGTCTCGAGGGCAGTGACGAACGCCTCCTGGACGGCTTCCTCGGCGAGATCGAAGTCGCCGAGGACCCGGATCAGCGTCGCGACCGCCCGCCCGGATTCCTCGCGGAACAGGCGGTCGACGACGTCGTGCGGATCGGCGCCGCGGTCCAAGGGCGCCGGCCGATCGGTCAGGAGGCGGAGCCGACGGCGGTCGCGTCAGGCTCGCCCGCGCCCGAGAAGTCCACAACCGGCCGAACCTCGACGGTGCCGAACTTCGCGCCGGGGCAGGCAGCACCGAGCTCGAGGGCCTCATCGAGATCCCGCGCCTCGACGAGGTAGAACCCGCCGAGCGCTTCCTTCGTCTCGGCGAACGGTCCGTCCGTCGTCGTCGTTCGGCCGTCGCGGACCCGCACCGTCGTGGCAGTCGGCACCGGCTGGAGCGCCTCGCCGCCGAGATACGCGCCGCGGGCCGTGAGCATCGCGGTATACGCGTTGTACTCCTCCATGACCTGGCCCCAGACCGCGGGGTCCGGCGGTTCCGGGGACGGGTTGGCTGAGTTCTCGTCGTAGATCAGGATGGCGTAGCGCATCGGGTCCTCCTCGGACGCTGGTCGGCGGCTCCCGTGGCCGCCCTCACGAGTACGACGAACGGCCGCTGCCCGAATCGACAGTACCGCGCGCCGAGCGAATCGGTTCGGTCGCGAAGCGCGCCGACCCGGTCGGCACCGGCGGTTCCGGGTCGAGCGTCCCCGCCTCGGTTTCGGCCGCCCGCCGCGCCATCTCGACCTCGAGCGCCCGGGCCAGGGCCGTCGCGCTCTCGGTGACCATCGGGCGGACCATCGGGTAGAGGTGTGCGAATGCCTCGCGCTCGCGCGGCTTGGGTTGACCGATCCGGGTCTCGATCCGTGTTCCGCCACCCGGCAGCGGGATGAACGCGTCGGTCATGGTCAGTTTCGGTGCTCCGGGGACCGGCATCGTCGTGCGCGTCGTCCAGTACTCGAACGGTCGCCAGTCGAGGACCTCCTCGAAGATCGCGTCCTTGCCGTGCATGCAGTGGTTCGTCGTCCCGGCTCCGCGCCGGCGGGTCCCCGTCAGCTCGACGATCGCGTTGATGCCGGGGCCCCATTGCGGCCTCCGGGCGGGCGATGTCACGAATTCCCAGGCGAGGGCCGGCGGTGCGGGGACGTCGGTGGCGACGATGTCGTAGGCATCGGCCGCCGCGACCTCGAGCCGCGTTCGCTCCTGCTCGGCCAGCCAGGCCGCGTCGAGGTCGCGCAGCCAGCACTCGACCGTCCCGAGGTCCGTCTGCTCCTCGTGGGCGGCCAATTCGTGAGCGCGCGGATCGATGCCCATGGCGGCCACGCACGCGCCGGTATAGATGGAATACGCGCGAACGCCGGTCGTCGCCTCGACCCCGTTCTTGAGTAGCCGATGGACGAGGATGACGTCGCGGCCCACGAGCTCCTCGCGTCCGGCGACGCGCTGCCGGACGACGAGGCCGTGGTGGACGACGAACTTGAGGTCGAGATCCGGAATCCGGATGCACGCGTCGCACTCGCACTGCGATGCCTGGCCGATATCGCGGAGTCGGCGGCGGAACGCGAAGTAGGTCGTCTCGACCGTGTCCTGGACGGCCGATCCGTCGAGGGATTCGGTCAGCGAGTAGGCGAACGCGGCGTCGCCCTCCAGCTTGGCCAACCGAAAGGTGGGCCGGAGGCCCCCGACGACCGTGTCGACCAGGTCGGCCAGGATGTCCTGGGCGTGGTCGAGCTCCACCCCGGCGAGGTAGCCGGTGTATCCGGCGATGTCGGCGATGAGCAGGCAGGCCGGCTCCGGGCGGTTGATCATCCGTCCGGCGCTGGCCGTGCGATGGCGAGCGTCACCTCGTCGCCCACGCCGGCGCCTGCCGCGTCGAGGGCGGCCTTGCTGACCGACACGCAGAACCCGCCGCCCGCGACGAGCATCGCGCTGCCCGTGTACGGGCTGCCGTTGAGCGTTCCGGTGACCCGGTACTGGCGTCGCCCGCCGAGCGGGCCGACGAGCTCCGCCGGCACGTCGACGACCGCCAGGCCGCCCGGCGCGTCCTCCTTGAACCGCCGCACCCGACCCGTGAACTCCGCGCGCTCGGTCATCGTCGCCGCCTTCCCGATCCGTCGCTCCGACTCGCGCCAGTGTGCCGCACCCTTGCGTCTCGTTCTAGCATCCATCCGATGCCTACGCGCAAGGAACTGCTTCGGATCGGCGACCGAGAGGTGTCGATCTCGAACCCCGACAAGCTGTACTTTCCGCGCGCCGGTCACACGAAGCTGGACCTCGTTCGCTACTACCTCGCGGTGGCCGACGGCGCCCTGCGGGGCGCGGGCGGGCGGCCGATGGCGATGAAGCGCTTCGTCGACGGGGCCGAAGGCGACTTCTTCTTCCAGAAGCGGGCGCCCGACAACCGACCTGACTGGCTTCGGACGGTCGAGCTGTCGTTCCCGTCAGGCCGAACGGCGGACGAGATCGTGCTCGACGAGCCGGCCGGGCTCGCGTGGGTCGTGAACCTCGGCTGCATCGACCTCAACCCGCACCCGGTGCGGGCCGACGACCTCGACCACCCGGACGAGCTGCGGGTCGACCTCGATCCCGTCCCGGGCGTCCCATGGTCGCATGTCCGCGAGGTCGCGGTCGTCACGCGCGAGGCGCTCGAAGCCGTGGGGCTGATCGGTTGGCCGAAGACGTCCGGCTCGCGCGGGATCCACATCAACGTCCGGATCGAGCGCCGCTGGACGTACCCGCAGGTCCGGCGTGCGGCGCTCGCCCTGGCCCGCGACGTGGAGCGTCGGGCGCCGGCGATCGCGACGTCGAAGTGGTGGAAGGAGGAGCGCCACGGCGTGTTCCTCGACTACAACCAGAACGCCAAGGACCGAACGGTCGCGTCCGCGTACTCCGTCCGCCCCACGGCCGACGCGCGGGTGTCGATGCCGCTCCACTGGGACGAGGTGGCCGACGTCGAGGCGGAGGCGTTCACACTCGCGTCCGTTCCTGGCCTGTACGCCGCGCGCGGCGACGCCGGGGCCGGGATCGACGACGCGGTGGGGTCGCTCGACGCGCTCCTCGAGCTGTCCGCCCGCCACGAGGCGGAGGGTCTCGGCGACGCACCGTGGCCGCCGAACTACGCGAAGCAGGCGGGGGAGCCGCCCCGGGTCCAGCCATCGCGGATGCGTCGCAGGCCGGACGAGTACGAGGGGCGTGGCGTCGAAGGCGGGCCACCGCCGGAGGTGGCCGCGGAGCGCGCGGCGGCGGTCGCCGCCGGGGATCCGAACGCGGGGCTGCCAACGGACTGGGTGGGGACGCGCCCCACGCCCACCGGCCGACGCCGTTCGTCGATCCCGGTCATCGAGATCGCCCGCGCCGCGCGCAGGGAGGAGGCGCTCGCCGGCCTGGAGCGCTGGAAGGGCCGCTGGCCGGCGGCCGCCGCGGCGCTCGAA
>DASTOB010000190.1:0-4154 GCA_035720425.1 Candidatus Limnocylindrales bacterium | reverse complement strand
TGTACGACCTGCCGCAGATCCCGCACCGCATCGCCGAGGAGCTCGGCGGCGCGGCTCGCTTCGTCATTCGTGAGGGCGAGTGCCCGTACTGCCGGCTGGTCAGAGACGAGAGTCGTCGGCCGGACCACCTCGTCTGGCAGGACGGCGGGAGTGTCGCCTTCGCCCCGTACGCGTCGCGTTCCCCGTTCGAAGTGTGGATCGTCCCGCGCCGCCACGAGGCGGATTTCGGGCGGGCGACCGACGCGGACGTGACCGCGACCGCGGAGGCGCTGCGCCAGGTCCTCGCCCGCCTCGGCGCCGCGCTCGACGGGCCGCCGTACAACCTCGTCCTCCACACGGCCCCGCTCCGCGAGCAGGTCGATGCGACGTACCACTGGCACTGGGAGGTGCACCCTCGCCTGCGCGAGATCGCCGGGCTGGAGCTCGGCACCGGGTTGCCGGTCAACCCCGTGTCCCCGGAGGACGCGGTGGAGGAGCTGCTCGCACGGGCCGGCTCGGACGGTGCGTCCGGTGGCAGCGGATGACCCGCGGCGGCCCGCCCGTGGGGGGACGTCACACACGGGACCGCCGCCCCGTCTCTGGCTCGTGGAGCAGACCGCGACATCCGGCGATCTCGGCGTGCTCGCCGTTCTCACGCGTTCCGGCGAGCGTGCGGCGATGAGCGCCGTCTGGGAACACGATGCCGCCGCGCGGTTCGTCGAGGACCTGTTCGCCAAGCACCACGCGGAGATCTACGCCTACCTCGTGCGCATGGTCCGCGACCCGGAGCTGGCCGCCGATTTCGCCCAGGACGCGTTCGTCAAGGCGTACCGCAACTACGACACGCTCGAGAAGCCGGAGAACGCCCGGGCCTGGCTTTACCAGATCGCCCACCGGGTCGCCCTCGACGAGCTCCGCCGGCGCAAGATCGTGCGGTTCTTCCCGTGGACGGGCGATTCACGCGGGACGAGCCCGTCGGCCGAGCACCTCGTGATGGACGCCCGCCTGTCCGGTGACCTCCAGCGCGCCCTCGCGCGCATCCCGGAGCGCCAGCGCGCCGCCCTCCTGCTGGCCGAACTACACGACCTGAGCGGCCTCGAACTTGCCCAGGCGCTCGGGGTCAGCCACGTTGCCGCTCGCGCCCTCCTCACGCGGGCGCGCGAGAGCCTCCGGCAGGCCCTTGCGTCCGAACGGGCGGCCGATGCCGAAGCGGAACGTCGGCGTACGGCGGAGCGGAGCCGATGAACTACCTGCGCCGCTACCGACCGCGCCGCGACCAGTGGGCCTCGCCCCATCAGCGGGCGCGCGTGCTCGCCGCGGAGCGAATCGACGGGTTCGTCGGCGAGGACGACGCGGCCTGGCTGGACCGCCATCTCGCCGAATGCCAGACGTGCGCCGCTGTCGCCGTCGAGTACGAGGCGCAGCGGGGTGCGTTCCGCGACCTCGCGGCACGTACGCCGGAGCCGCCGCGCGACCTGTGGGCCCGAACGGCGGCCGCGATCGAGGCGGAGGCGGCTCGCAGGGTAGCCACGGCCGATGGCGCCGGCGCATCACGCGGTTGGGCCGGCCGTCGCCGACCCGCCCGGCTCCCGCTCGGTGTCATGTCCGGCGCGCTCGTCGTGGCGGTCGTCGTCGGCGCGTCGTTGTTCGCGCGCGGGACGCCGCTCACGCCGATCCAACCGCCGCAGAGCGCGGCGCCGAGCGGCACGCCGCGCCCGACGGTGGCGCCACAGGCGACGCCGCTCGCGATCCCGGCTGGCGCCGTTGCGTGGATCCGTCAGGGGGATGACGGCAGTTTCGGTCTCTACGTGGCCCGGATCAACGAGGTCTGCCCGGGCCGCGAAAAGGCCGGTTGCGCGCCGATCGCGGAAACGGAATCGCAGCCGATCGCGAACCTCGATGGGCCGTCCGCCGTCGTGCTGTCGCCGACGACGGACCAGCTCGTACTCGTCGACGATCCGGGCGATGGCTCCGGTGGCACGGTCTACGTTGTGCCGGTTCCGGCGGCCGTGGATCCCGGGGCCACGCCGACGCCGACGACCGAGCCGACACCGACCCCGACGCTCGGCCCGACGGCGACCCCGACGACGGGGCCGACGCCGACGGTCGGACCGTCCGGCTCGCCGGGCCCGACACCGACCGGTTCCGGCCTCCCGTCCGGCAGCCCCGAGCCGTCGCCCGATGGGTCGATGGCCATCGCGAGCGGGGTCACCCTCGTCGGCGACACCGCGGCCTACTCACCGGACGGCCAGTGGTTCGCCTTCTCGGCGGTCCCGGCCGACGGCTCCCACGGCCCGGACATCTACGTCTGGCACGTCGGCGACGCCGAGGCGCGGCCGGTCACGAGTGACCACCGGTCCGTGTTCGCCCAATGGCTCGGCGGCCAGCTGCTCGGCAGCCGGGTCGTCGAGGCGGATGCCACGGACGTGGGCGCCACGCCGTCGCCGGGCGCGAGCGCTCGGCCGTCGGCTCCGCCGTCCCCGTCGTCGGCCCCATCGTCCGGCGCGTCGGCCGGCCCGTCGGATGCCCCGGACGACCTCACGGCCGTCGTCTTCGTCGTCGACCCCGTGACGAGCATCGAGACCGTCTTCCTCGACGTCCCGCTGTGGCGCCCGACCGTGGACCCGTCGGCCCGCTGGGCGGTGTTCTGGGAGGGCACGATCGAAGCCGACCCGGCCGGGACGACCTGGCTGCCTGGTGTCGGCCGGCTCGTGCTCGCCGGCTGGACGATCGGCATCCCGGAGCCGCCGGTCGACCCGTCCGCTGAGCCGAGCCCTTCGCTCTCGTCCGGGTCATCTGGCGCCTCGGCGTCCGCGTCGCCGCGCGCCACGGGTCGGGCGACGGCCTCGCCGGGCGCGTCGGCGAGCCGCGAACCCGGCAACACGCCATCCGAATCGCCGGATCCCACCGGGCGACCGGACCAGATCCTCGAGGCGGGCCACATCGCCGACTGGGAGGCGCGCTGGGATCCGTCCGGCACCCGCCTTGCGGTGTGGGTCGCCGATGAGGCGGACCCAACGATCGGTCGGCTCAGTCTGTACGTCGTCGATCCCGATACGGGCCGGTTCGACCAGTCGGAACGGCTGCTCCGAGATCAGCCGGCGCTGGCCGGTTTTGCGCTGGCCGACGGGTTGCTTGCCTGGGCGACGCCGCCCGGCCAGGACGGCGAGGGGTCGCGGATCCAGGTCCTCGCGTGGTCCGGCGACGCGGTCGGGTCGGCCGAGACGCAGCCGGGGACCGACCCGGTCGTCATCGCCCGCTGAGCGAGCGGTTGCTCGCTCCGTTGTCGGCCCCTGATCCCGTTGTCGGCCCCTGATCCCGTTTTCGGCCCTTGGATCCCGCACGACGCGGGCTCGCGCGTCACGCACGCGCAACCCACGCGCAACCGCGGCGAACCGACAGGAATCGGCCGGATCGCGTAAGGTACACGGGTGCGACCCCCCAAAGTGGTCGCGGGTGCGGCGCTCACCGCCGCCCTCGCCCTGGTCGCGCTGCCAGGTCTTGCGGGCTCGAGAACCCCCAGTTCCGCCCGGGCCATCGACGCAGCGTCGTTCCACGAAGTCACCATCTCCGCGAACCGCGACGAGGCGCCCCAGATCGCGACGCTCGACCCGTCCCTCCGTTCGGACGGGTATCTCGGCGTGACCGCGACCCTCATCGACCCCGGTCTGTCGGTCGAGGAGCCCGCCAAGCCGGAGATCCGCCAACCGGTCACCCGGGCGGCGTCCGTGCTTCGGCCGGCGAAGCAGATCCTCACCGGCGGCGCCACGTTCTACGACCACGGCACGACCGCGATGCGGCTGCCGCGCGGCACGCGCGTCGTCATCTGCGGTGACAGCGGCTGCATCGAGCGGGTGGTCAACGACTACGGGCCGCAGAAGCCGTCGCGGATCGTCGACCTGTATCGGCCTGACTTCTTCGCGATCTGCGGCTGTCCCTGGCACGCGGGCAACACCGAGGTGACGGTCTACGTCTACTGACGCGGCCTGCCTCGGCTGAAGCCTGGCATCGCATGCCGCGCCGCCCCGCCGCTCGCTCCGCTCCGCTCCGCCGCCCCGCCGCTCGCTCCGCTCCGCGCCGCCCCGCCGCTCGCTCCGCTCCGCTCCGCCGCCCCGCAGCCCCGCCGCTCGCTCCGCTCCGCGCCGCCCCGCCGCTCGCTCCGCTCCGCGCCGCCC
>DASTOB010000189.1:0-4474 GCA_035720425.1 Candidatus Limnocylindrales bacterium | reverse complement strand
CCCTCCTCGTCGAGCACCTCGAACGGGGCGAGGCGCCGGGTGAGGAACGGCTCCCGGGCGACGTGCGAGGCGAGCCGGTGGGCGACCCGGCCGGCGCGGCCTCCCGTTCGGCGTCGAGGGCTGTCGTCCATCAGCGGTCCTCCGTGGCGGCGGTGACGGCCGCCCGGCGGCGGCGCTGGGCGGCTCGGCGGTCCGGATCACGACCGACCCGGGGCGGTGGGGCGGGCAGGTCGACGACCCGCGCGAGATGGGTCGACGGCGCCGTCCGATGCGGGAACGCGAGCGCCTCGACGAAGTGCTCCTGGAACCGGGGCTCGACGGCCGTCTCGACCTTCTCGACACGCCGCACGACGCCCTCGATCTCGCGCCGCGAGGCGGCCGACAGGAGGGCGATGAGGGCGCCCGTCCCCGCCGCGTTGCCGGCCGCGCCCACGTGGCCGAGGTTCGCGTCCGGGATCAGCCCCAGGACCATCGCGTGGAGCGGGTCGATCTGGCTGCCGAACGCGCCGGCCAGGCGGATCTCGTCCACCGAATCGACGCCGAGGCGGTCCATGAGCAGCCGCGCCCCGGCGTACAGCGCCGCCTTGGCGAGCTGGATCGCGCGCACGTCGTTCTGGGTGATCGTCACCCGCGGCTCACCGTCGTGGAGCACGTACGAGAACGTCCGGCCGTCGGCCACGATCCGCGGGGTGCGGGCGGCGAGCGCCCCGTCGACGATGCCGTCGGCCGTGACGACGCCGGCGAGGTAGAGCTCCGCGATCGCCTCGACGATGCCGGAGCCGCAGATGCCGGTCACGCCGGTCCGCGCGATCCCGTCGGCGAAGCCCGGCTCGTCCGACCACGCGTCGACCCCGATGACCCGGAAGCGCGGCTCGAGCGTCGCCCGGTCGATCCGGACCCGCTCGATCGCGCCCGGCGCGGCGCGCTGGCCGGCGCTGATCTGGGCGCCCTCGAACGCCGGCCCGGTGGGACTCGAAGCGGCGAGCAGGCGGTCGCGGTTGCCGAGCACGATCTCGGCGTTTGTCCCGACATCGACGACGAGCCGGACGGCGGCCGCGTCGCGGTGCGGTTGCTCGGCGAGGATCACCCCGGCCGTGTCCGCCCCGACGTGGCCGGCGATGCACGGAAGGACATACAGGCGGGCTCCCGCGTGCGCACGGATCCCGACCTCGGCCGCCGTCGTCCGGACCGCGCGATCCGTGGCCAGCGCGAACGGCGCCGACCCGAGCGGCACCGGGTCGATCCCGAGCACGAGGTGGTGCATGATCGGATTGCCGACGAGCGTGAGCTCGAGGATCTCGCGGGCCGATATTCCGGCCTGGTGGGCCAGCCCGACGACGAGCTTGGCCAGGGCCGCCCGGACCGCCCGGGTCATCTCGCCGGCTCCGCCCTCGTGGAGCATGGCGTACGATACGCGGCTCATGAGGTCCTCGCCGAAGCGAATCTGCGGGTTCATCGCGCCGTTCGAGGCGAGAACCGCGCCGTCGGCCAGGTTGACGAGGTGGCCGGCGATCGTCGTCGAGCCCACGTCGATCGCCACGCCGAACGCGCGGTCGTGGAAGCCGGGCCAGATCGCCGTGATCGTCCGGGCCTCGTGGACGGCGACGGTGACGCGGTAGTCGCCGGCCTCGAGCGCGGGCTGGAGGGCGCGGACGACGTGAAGGTCCGTCTCAAGGTCGGCGAGGCCCCACTCGGCCGCCAGCGCCTCGTGGAGGCGCGCGAGGTCCCCGCTCGGCGAGGCGAGGTCCGGGCGGACGACCTCGACGTGGTGGAGCCGGACGACTGGGTCGATCTCGAACGCCCGGACGTCGATCCCCTTGCGCACGACCTGGCGGTGGACCTGGCTCTCCGGCGGCACATCGACGAGGACGTCGCCATGGACGGCGGCCGTGCACGACAGCCGGCGATCGGCGGCCAACCCGGACGCTGAGCGGTACGCCTCCTCGATCTCGCCGACCGGCGAGAGGTGATCGGCGCGCGACTCGATCCCGTGCTTGGGAAACGACCCGTCGGCCGGCTGGACCTGGCAGCGTCCGCAGATCCCGCGCCCGCCGCACACCGAGTCGATGTCGACGCCGAGTGCACGCGCCGCGTCGAGGACGGTCGTCCCGGCCGCGACGCGCCCGCGCCGGCCCGACGGGGTGAAGATGACGAGCGGCTCGGCCGATCCGGTCACCGGCGTCGTGCCGCGGTCAGCCCGCCGCGGCGGCGGCCCGCCGGCGGTTGACGCGCCGTCCCGCCTCGCCCTCCGCCGGCGCTGCGCGAAACCGGCGGATCCAGCGGGCCGCGTCCTCGTCGTTGCCGAGCAGGACGTCGCCGGCCATGACCGCGTGCCGGACGCCCTCCGCGAGCGGGTTCGTGATCGCCGAGGTGAGCCCGCTCGCCATGGCCATCGCGAGGTAGGCCGCGTTGATCCCCTCGCGGTTGGGCAGGCCGAACGAGACGTTGCTCGCGCCGCACGTCGAGTTCACGTGCAGCTCGTCGCGCAGGCGCCCGAGGATGCGGAACACCTGCCGCCCCGCCGTGCGCATCGCGCCGATCGGCATGAGCAGCGGGTCGACGACGACGTCCTCGCGCGGGATGCCGTGGTCAGCCGCGCGCTCGACGATCCGCTTCGCGACGGCGAAGCGGACGTCCGGGTCCTCGCTGATCCCGGTCTCGTCGTTGCTGATCGCGACGACCGCCGCGCCGTACTTGCGGACGAGCGGCAGGACGCGCTCGAGCCGTTCCTCCTCGCCGGTGACGGAGTTGACGAGGGCCTTGCCCTTGTAGACCGCGAGGCCCGCCTCGAGGGCCTCGACGATCGACGAGTCGATCGACAACGGGACGTCGACGAGCGACTGGACGAGCTCGACCGTCCGGGCGAGGATCGCCGGCTCGTCGGCGAGCGGGATGCCCGCATTCACGTCGAGCATGTGGGCGCCGGCCTCGACCTGGGCGATCGCGTCGCGCTCGACCCGGCTGAAGTCGCCGGCGGTCATCTCCTCCATGAGGATCTTCCGGCCGGTCGGGTTGATCCGCTCGCCGATGATGACGAACGGCCGATCGTCACCGATGACGACCTCCCGGGTGGCCGAGCTCACGACCGTCCGGGTCATGCGCGGGCCTCCGTGTCGGCCGCGTCGGCCGCGTCCGATCCGCCGTTGCCGCGCGGTGTCTCGTCGTGAGCCGGCGGGAAGGCCGGCCCGCCCTCGACCCCGCCCGACACGATGAGCTCCGCGAGCCGGTGCTTCGTGTACTCCGCCTCGAGCCGCGCCGCCTCTCGCCCAACCTCCGCCTCGAGGTCGTCGCCGCACGCGCGGCCGACCTTGCGCCACTCGGCGATGTAGTCGTTGTAGGCGCGCCGGCCGGCCCGGCTGGCGGCCTTGTCGATGGCGACCTGGAAGCGTGGATGGAGGACCTGCTTGCTCGCGCGGCGCCCGTCCCGGGCGAGGACCTGGGCGGGGATGTCGCGCCACCAGATGACGGTCAGCGTGGCCATCGTCAGGCCGTCGCCGCGAGGAGGGCGGGCGCGAAGTCGCCGTACCCGGTCGACCGATGCTCGAAGGCGAGCCCGAGACGATCGGCCGCCGCGCGGGCGGCATCGACGAGCGCCGGGTCGTCGCCCTGGGAGAGGTACACGACGCGCCGATAGTTGCCGAAGTAGACCGGCAGCAGCTCCGGGTGGCGGTCGATCCCGAGCCCGCGGATCACGAGCGCGTCGAACGCGCGGACGAGGAAGTCGGTCAGCCAGAACGTGGCCGGTTCCTCGTCGGCGAGCGCGGCGAACGTAGCCGAACCCGCGAAGAACTCATAGCAGTGGGCGCCGGGCAGGCGCTCGATCCCGCCCTCCTCGGCCAGCACGCGGTCGAGCAGTCCACCGGTGCCGCAGTCGGCGTAGGCGACGAAAACGCGCTCGTATCGGCCGGAAGCCCGCGCCGCACGCACCTTCGAGCGGACCTCTTCCGGGATTCGCTCCGGGCGGTTGTGAAGGAGCGGCGGGAGGCACGTTACGTCGACGCCCGGCAGGTTCCTCGTGAGCGCCGCCAGCTCGCGCGCCAGCGCCCCACAGCCGATGACGGCGACCCTGAGCGCGGCGGCGGTGGCCGGCGACGTCGTACCGACCGCCGTATCGACCGCCGTACCGGGCCCATTCATGCCAACTGGACTCGTGGGCGCGTTAGCCCGTTTCGGGCGCTGTCTCTCCGACGAATCGTGCGTGGCGAGGCGCGCCTCACGCTCAGCCGCCCCCGAAGCGGGCACCGGACGAGAGGCTACGGCCTGCGCTCGCGCTGCGGGCATCAATGGGGGCGATACCGGTCGTGTCACGGATGACGCGACGACGGCACGCCGGTTCTCACGCGGCAGCACGGCGCTCGTCGATGAGGCGTCGGGCGGTCTCGGCCGCAACGCCGGCGTCGCGACAGTAGGCGTCGGCCCCCACGGCCTTGCCGAACTCCTCGTTGAGCGGCGCCCCGCCGACGAGGACGATGTA
>DASTOB010000188.1:0-11982 GCA_035720425.1 Candidatus Limnocylindrales bacterium | reverse complement strand
GCGATCGACCACGGCGTCGACCGCGGCCGTGATCTGGTCGAGCCGGGTGACGTCCATCGCCACCGGCAGGGCCCGCCGGCCGAGGGCCTCGACGGCGGCCACGACATCGGCCGCCCCATCGGCCCGCCGCAGCCCGAGCGCCACGTCCGCCCCGGCGTCGGCGAGGGCGAGCGCGATCGCCCGCCCGAGGCCGCGGGCGGCCCCGGTCACGAGGGCCACCTGCCCATCGAGGCGGAAGGTCGGGAACGGGTCGACCGACGCTGGCGAGGCCATGGGTCCTCCGGGGTGATGCGGCGCGCCCCCCTACGATACCGACCCGGGCCGCTTGGGACAGCTGCGATCGCGCGCGGTCACCGATGTGCCACGATGACCACGACACGTTCGCGAGGCCCGCCATGGCACGACTCCAGCGCCGCCGCTTCAACAACCCTGCTGACACGCGCGTCTTCCCGCGCGGCAAGGTGGAGGTCGTGGAGCTCGACGATGTCGTCGTCGGCCGCATGACGTACGAGCCGGGCTGGCGTTGGTCCGTCGACGTCAAGCCGATCGCCGGCACCGACCACTGCATGTATCACCATCTCGGCGTCACGCTTCAGGGTCGATTGCGGGCCGAGATGCCCGATGGCACGGAGCTCGAGATCGGGCCGGGCGACGTGTTCGAGATCCCGCCTGGGCATGACGCCTGGGTGGTCGGCGATGCGCCGTGGGTGTCGGTCGACTTCGAGGCGATGCGCGACTACGGTCGGACGGTCGAGCAGCGCGGCGAGCGGCGCCTCGCAACGCTCGTGTTCACGGACATCGTCGATTCGACGGCGCTCGCGGCGGAGCACGGCGAGACGGCCTGGCGGCAGCTCGTGGCAAGCCACAACGAACGTTCGGAGCGCGTCGTGGACCGTCATCACGGCCGCCTCGTGAAGACCACCGGCGATGGGCTGCTCGCCCGCTTCGAGTCCGCCGAACAGGGGGTCCGGGCCGCCGCGCTGATCCGGGCGACCGTAAGGACCCTCGGGCTCGACGTCCGCGCCGGCGTCCACACCGGCGAGGTCGAGGTGCGGGCGAACGACGTCCGCGGGATTGCCGTGCACATGGCCGCGCGGATCATGGCCCAGGCCGGGCCAGGCGAAGTCCTCGTCTCCGCGACCGTGCGCGAGCTCGTCCACGGGAGCGCCCTCGACTTCGATGACCTCGGGCTCCATGAGCTCAAGGGCATCGACGGACCGCGTCAGCTCTTCCGCCTCGACACCTCACCGTTCGAGGCGCGGCCGTCGACCTCGGCTGCGGGCTGATCAGAAGGGCTGCAATTCCATGAGGGCCACGAGCACGGCGAGGCCGCCGATGCCGATGACGGCCACGAGCTCCGGTCGCAGGCGGGCACGGGCGGCTGCAAGCTCCTCGTCGGACGCGGGCTGACTGGGCGGATCGCCGGGCTTGTCGTTCCGCCCGGGCTGGCCGAGGGCGGTCCGCACGGCCCCGAGCGGCGTCGCGGCGAGCGGCGTCATCGCGCCGACCACGACGACGAGCACACCGATCGAGACCCATGGCCACAGGCGACCGAAGTGCCCACCCATGATCGCGGCGACAATGCCGAGGACGATCCCGACGAGGAGCCCGATGCCGGCCACCATGAGCGAGGTCGCCGACAGGTCGAGGATCGCCCCGAGTCGTGCCCGATCCGGCTCGTCGCGCGCCCGGAATAATGCGTAGGCGGACACCCCGTGTGCCATGAGCGCGACGATGACGAAGAAGACGTGGCCGACGACGACCCATGGATAGAGGTTCACGTCGCAATCCCTCCCGTTCCGTCCGCGGCCCGATACGCGCGCCACGCCGATCGGGCCAGGACGAGCGCAACGGCCAGCATGATGGCACCGTTCAGTGGGTGAAGGGCGGCCAGTTCCGGGCTGTCGCGGCGCAGGGCGATGAACACGGACTGCAGCGCGAACTGGACGAGCAGGATGACGGACAGACCCACCTGGACCCGGGGCGCGCGCGCGGCCAGCGCCAGCACGAGCAGGACGAGGGTCAGCCAGCCGAAGGCATAGCCGAAGTCCCGATGCGTCGCGAAGTCCGCGGCGGCTCGGAAGACACCGAGGCCCGCCAGGAACAGCTGGGCCACGATGCACGCCACGAATAGCCATGCCACCGCCACGAACGCGATGCGGGCCGAAGATCTGGCCATCGGATCCTCCGTTCCGGGCGACGCCGCTGTCGGGCCTCGCCCGGGCCGATGGTCGACCGGTCTCCGTCCCGCCGTCACGGGACCGCCGTCCCGTTCGGGCTGGGATGTTTCAGCGGACCTCCCCGCCCATGCCGGCCTCGCGGGCGCGCACGATGGCGTCGGCCCGGTCCCGTACCTGGAGCTTGCTGAAGATGTTCGAGACGTGGTTCCGGACCGTCTTTGGGGACAGGCCCAGGCGCGCCGCGATGAGCGGGTTGTTGAGGCCGCGGGCGATGAGCTCGAGTACCTCTCGTTCGCGATCCGTCAGGTCCGGAAACGCGAGCGGCGGTCCGGGCGGCGGAGCGGTTCCGAAATACGCCATCAGCCGGCGCGCCACGGACGGGCCGAAGATCGCCTCACCCGACGCCACGGCCCGAACGGCTCGGGCGATCTCGGTCCGATCGGCGCCCTTGAGGAGGTAGCCGCGGGCACCGGCCCGAAGAGCCGCGAAGACCGGCTCGTCGTCCTCGTACATCGAGACGACGAGGACGGCGATGTGCGGGCTGGCGGTCACGATCCGGCGGGTCGCCTCGATGCCGTCGAGACCGGGCATGTTGAGGTCCATGAGCACGACATCCGGCTGGAGGTCCGTCGCCGCGGCGACCGCTTCGTCGCCGGTCGCGGCCTCGCCGACGAGCGCCACGCCATCGACCGTGCCGAGCAGCGCGCGCATCCCGGAGCGGAACGCGTCGTGATCATCGGCGACGAGGACGCGGACCGCCTCGCGGATCTCTCTTTCGTCCCGGTGCGACTCGCCCACCTCAGTGCGAACCGATCGGCAGCCGTGCCACGACATGCGTGCCCCGGCTCGCTCGCTCGACGTGCACGATCCCTCCGACCTCCGCCGCGCGCTCCCGCATCGAGGTCAGGCCGATGCCCGGTTGTGCCTCCGGCTCGATGCCACGCCCGTCGTCGGCGACGTCGACCGTCAGCTCCGCGCCCGGGCGACCGCCGATCCGGACGACGCACGCCTGAGCGCCGGAGTGACGGACGGCGTTCGTGACCGCCTCGACGGCGATCCGGTAGGCCGCCACCTCGACCGCGGCCGGCAGCGACCCGTGTTCCGCCGTCGCCTCCACGGTCACGCGCGGCGTGGGACCCAGGCGCTCCGCCTGCTGGCGGATGGCGCCGACGAGACCGAGCTCGTCGAGCGCGGGCGGCCGAAGGGCGTCGACGAGGCGCCGGATCTCGGCGAGCGCCCCACCCACCTCCGCACGCAGCTTGGCCAGCTCGCGCTCGGCGGCGAGCGGGTCGGTCGGTCCGAGCGCGGCCGCCGTCTCGGCCCGCATGCCGATCGCGGCGAGCGTTGGGCCGAGTCCGTCATGGAGATCGCGCCTGATCCGGCGCCGTTCCTCCTCGCTCGCCGCCACGAGCCGCTCGCGCGAGTCGATGAGCGCGACGGTGAGCCCGACGGCATGGACGGCCGGGCCCGCCTGCCGCGCAAACGCCGTCAGCAGCCGGAGGTCCGCGTCACTGAACGGATCGTCGAGGGATCGCGGGGCGACCACGAGCTCACCGACCGACTCCCCGGCGTACACGAGCGTCAGCGCCATCGTCTCGCCGGAGCCGGAAGCTCCATGTTCGGCGACGACGCGCGATCCACCCGGCCGGCCCACCCGAAGGGCGACGTACGGCAGGTGCAGGGACTCCGCGATCATCCGGACGACGACCGACGGGATCTCGACCGGGTCGATCGTCCACTCGAGCCGCTCGCCGAACGTGGCCAGCGCGCGGGCGGGGTCGTCGCGGTCGCCAAACAGATAGCGGCTCGCTCCACGCTGGAGCGCGTCGCGGAGCGGCAAGGCGACGAGGGCGCTTGCCCCGGTCGCCAGCAGCTGGGCGGCGAACTCCGCACCGCCGAGGAGGGCCCGAAAGCCGGCGACGGTGACGGCGTAGACGAGGGCGATCGAGAGGGTGAGCGACCCGTACACGACGGACCGGCGGACGACGACATCGATGTCGAATGCGCGATACCGGAGGATCGCCGCCGCGAGGGCGAGCGGAACGGGGATGCCGACGAGCCCGGCGACCGTCCACGGCACGAGTGGGCGGCCGAGGACGAGCTCCGGCACGAACCAGATCGCGAGCGATGCGCCGATCGTCACGAGTCCGGCTGCCGCAACGCCGCGCAGGAGGCGACGGTCGTCGGGACCGGCGCGCCGCCACTGGGCGACCGTCGCGAGGCCCATGACCGCGAACGAGCCGATGATCGGCACGTACTGGGCCGACAGGACGGCGCCGGCCGCGGCGAGCGCCGTCGTGGCCGCGAGCGCGCCGCCGATCGCGGTCGCGAGGAACGACCCATAAACCGCCGCGTAGACGGCGAGGAGGAGCCACGGTCGCCGTCCGAACGGACCGATCGGGCGGGGGAACGTGAGTGCGTACTGGACGGCGCCGGCGTAGAGCAGGAGATAGACGCCGAGGAGGGCCGACGCGGAGACGACGATCGTTCCGGTCGCCAGGTCGAGCGGCTGGAGTCCCAGGACGAACGGTCCGGTGCTGGCCATGGACCCGACCGAGGCGAGGAACAGGCCGATCGTGGCCGGGTCGTGCGGACGGCGAACGAACACGTAGCCGCCGACTGCGGCGAACACGAGGGCGAAGACGAGCGTCCCGGCGTGCGCGCCGAGGACGCCGAGGAGCGGAAAGTCCGTCAACCGAACCACCCGCTCGATTGCATGGCCGTCCCGTGTGACCGATATCGCGAGCTCGTCGCCGGTTGCGACCGCGAGACGCGGTGCGGCGGGATCGAGCAACCCGGCCGCCCACGCCTCGAGGGTCCGCCCTCCGATGGCCGTGATGACGTCGCCGGCGAGGAACTCGGAGGCCGCGCCGGGCAGCGGCTCGACAACGACCCCGTCGGCACTGGCGGCAATCGCGGCGGCCGCCGTCGACGTGTTCATCGACGGGCCGCCCGCGCGCAGGGCGGCCGCCCAGAACCCGACGGCGATCGCGCCGAGCGCGATCGCCGTCACGAGCGCCGTTCGTCGTCGGGCCGACGCGTCCACCGAGGGCCTCCGTTCGGACCGCCCAAGTCTACGAGCGTGCGGCGCGGCCGCGATGCCTGGGAGGGCGTCCGAAGCCGGCGCCGGCCGCCGGATGCGCCGACCGGTCGAGCTACCCGGAAGCCGCCATCGCGGGGCAGTGGTCGAAGGCGGGATGATCCGGCACCCCGGCGCGAAGGTAGATGGTCAGCCCGTCGACCGGGAACACGAACCAGCCCCCAGCGTCGGCGAACTTGGAGTTCGGCCGGCTGTAATCGATGTCGATCGTCACCGGGACCGAGCCGTCGGTCGGGGGGTCCTCGCCGGCCGGGACCGTTCCGAACGCGATCGAGTAGAGCCCGCTCGCCTGAAGCGCGCGGAGAAACGACCGTTCGCCGAACCGGATCTGGCCGCCCGGATCGAGATTGCCGTTGCCGCCGGAGCAGAAGCTCGCGACCAACTCGTGGATCGCCGCCGAGGCCGGCGCGACCGTGCCGAGCGCGAGCGCACCGGCAAGGCCGAGCGCGGTGAGGATCCGTCGTGGACTGCGCATGAGAACACCTCCTTCGGCCACCATCGGGCAGAATTCGTCCCGGCGACAAGGGAGCGGCGTCCCGTTCGGCCCGGGCGGTCCGCTGTCGTTGCCCGGATCCGTGTCCCGCGTCGTCGGACGGCCCGGCTTCTCAGTGAGTCACCCCATGACTCACGGGGCCACAACGGGGGGCCGCTGGGGCTCCTCCGCGATGCCGTAAAGAGCCACTCAAGACCCGATGAGTCGCACCACGACTGGATGGCGCGACAACGGTGCGACCGGTGGCCTGCGGAGGCACTGCTGAGTCACCCCACGCATCAACCCGACGCTCGCCATCGCTGCGGGCGGCCGCGACGCTCTGTGCCACCCGACACGACTCCGCCGTCACGGTACGGAATTTCCAACGCCGAAGGCTCACGATCCACCGATACAGGTGGACGGCGCCCCCGATGGACGCCACTCCCGAGGCAAGCAGTGGATCGCGATCTCGTCGTGGCGGCCCAGCACGGCGACCAGGCGGCGTTCGTCGACCTGGTTCGGTTGCGGGGCGATCGCCTCTTCGCGGTCGCGTATCGGATCCTCCGCGACGTCGATCGGGCCGAGGATGCCCTGCAGGACGCGCTCGTGATCGCCTGGCGCGACCTGCCGAGCCTCCGCGATCCGGACCGCTTCGACGCGTGGGTTCATCGGCTGCTTGCCCACGTCTGCATCGCCGACGCCGGCCGGGAGCGACGGAGGATCGCGAACCTCCGGGTGCTCCCGCCCGACGATCTCGCGGCCCCCGACGAACTGCTCAGTGTGGCCGAGCGCGACCGACTCGACCGTGGCTTCCGACGCCTCACGCCGGAAGAGCGAACGATCCTCGTACTCCGCTACTACCTCGGCTACGAACCGACCGAGATCGCCGAGGCCCTCGGCGTATCGGCCGGCACGATCCGATCGCGACTCCATCACGCCCATCGCGCCATGCGCGCGGCGCTCGACGCTGAAGCCCGCGCGGCCGCCGTCGGAGGTACCTCGGCATGAACGAACGCTCCGACATCGACCGCCTGCTCCGCCATTGGATCGACGACGGACCGTCGACGATGCCTGACCGCGTCATCGACGTCGTGGCCGATCGGATCAGCACCCAGCGTCAGCGGCGCCCGTGGCGCCAACCCTGGAGCGAACCGATGAATCTCATCCTCAAGGGCGCGGCGGCCGCGGCGGCGGTCATTGTGCTCATCGCCGCCTGGAATCTCATGCCCCGCGCGCCGGACGGCGCCGGCTCGCCGAGCGCATCCCCGGGCGAGAGCCCGGCACCGACGACGGCCCCGTCCAGCAGCGCTTCGCCGAGTCCGACCGCCGGGGGCTTCGCCTGCGACGACCCTGCCTTCTCCTGCGCTGGGGTTCTCGCGCCGGGCGATCACACCACGATCGCGTTTCGGCCGGCGCTGACGTTCACCGTCGCAACGGGCTGGGTCAACACCCTCGACCGGGAACGAGCCCTCACCCTCCACGATAACGAAAGCCCGGGGCACTTCTTTCAGATCATGAGCCAGGTGGCCATTCCGGAGCAGAACGAGGAGTGCTCGGCAGCGCGCAGGGCCGGGGTCGGAAACTCCGTGGCCGATTGGCAGGCCTTCCTCGTCGGGCACTCCGGGCTCACCGCGTCGAGCCCACAGGCCATCGACGTCGGGGGCCATGAGGGGATCAGGATCGACGTCCGTGTGGCCGACGATTGGACCGGGTCCTGCCCGGGCAGCCTCGGGCCGGCGGTCGTTTTGATCACCGACAGCGGAGAGCCACCCAGCCGTGCGCGGTGGATCGACGATCAACGAACCACGCTACGCATCGTCGACGTCGCGGGCGAAACGGTGATCCTCTACCTCGAAACCTCGCCGTCACCGGCGGATCTGGCAGCAGTGAACGCGGAGCTCCAGCCGGTCATCGACACGTTCCGGTTCGCGCCACCGGGCTGATCACTCCGGTACCTCGACGGGTACCCGTCGCCGCCGGCCCTGGCCGGCGGCGACGCTCGAATGAACGGTTGCCGGCCGAAGAGGACCATTGTTCTCGGACGGCGTCCCCGGTGGACGCCACGAGAGGCGGCGGATGGATCTCGATCTCGTGATGGCGGCGCGGCGTGGCGACGAAGCGGCCTTCATGGCCCTGGTTCGCCCACGGTCGGACCGCCTCTTCGCGATCGCCCAGCGGATCCTTCGCGACGTCGACCGATCCGAGGATGCCCTCCAGGACGCACTGGTGATCGCCTGGCGCGACCTTCGGGGACTCCGCGATCCGGATCGGTTCGACGCGTGGCTGCGTCGGCTCATCGTCAATGTCTGCGTCCGCCATGCGTCGCGCGAGCGACGCCGGACGGCGCGGCTGCGGGTGCTCCCGGTCGACGGGCCGATGGCACCCGACGCATTCCTGACCATCGCCGACCGAGACCAGCTCGAGCGCGGCTTTCGGCGGCTCCCGCCCGAGCAACGGGCGATCCTCGTGCTCCATCACTTCCTGGGCTACTCCCCGGCCGAGATCGCCGAGACGCTCGACATCCCGCCCGGGACCGCCCGTTCGCGCCTGCACAACGCCCATCGCGCCATTCGGGCGGCGCTCGATGCCGATGCTCGCCTGTCAGCCGTCGGAGGACAGTCCGCATGACTACGGATCGCGACGTCGGTCGCCTCCTGGACCGCTGGCTCGCCGACGGACTCGACCAGGTGAACGACCACGTCCTGGACCTGGTCGAGGAGCGAATCGGGCTGGAGCGTCAACTGCCCGCGTGGCGTGCCTCCTGGAGGGACAGCCACGTGAACGCGAACCTCAAGCTCGCGGTCGGCCTGGCCGCGGTTCTCATCGTCGCGGTCGTCGGCTGGAACCTGCTGCCGGGCCGGTCGCCCGGCGTCGGCGGGCCGCCCACCACGGCCTCACCCGCGCCGTCGCCGTCGGCGACGCCATCGCCGGTGCCGACACGGACGCCGCTACCGTGTGACTCGGTCCCGCTGTGCGCAGGTCAGCTCACGCCGGGAGACCACCAGTCGAGCGAGTTCTCGCCACAGGTCAGCTATACCGTCACCGACTCGGACTGGACCAACACGGTCGACCACGAGGAGGTGTATGTCGTCGATTCGCCGCGGGGGTACCTGCTCCTTGTTGCGCACCCGGCCATCGCAGAGCGAACGGCGGCCTGCGAGGAGACGCCCGCGGCGGGGTATGGCGATGCCCCCTCGGACTGGATCGACTTCGTCACGTCCCACCCCGGGCTCGACGCCACGAACATCCACGCCGTCGAGATCGGCGGCCATACCGGACAGTCAGCGGACCTCGCGAGCCTCACGTCGTGGGAGTCGCCGTGCGCCGCCGACGACTTCATGTCGAACATCGTCCAGTTCATCGTGAGCTCGCGACCTTCGCCGCTGGGAATCTACGGCGTGGCGCTGGAGGTACCGATCCGGCTCATCGCGCTCGATGTCGACGGCCAGACCGTGCTGATCACGTTCTACGCCAACGACGGGCTCGGGCTCTTCGATACCTCCGTCGTGCGCGCGCAGGCGGTCATCGACAGCATGCGCTTCTGCCCGGCGGGCGGAACGTGTCCGCCCTGAAATAGCGCCGAGCACGGAGCGCGCTCCGCGCGGGAATCTCGCTAGAGGTTCCCGCGCTTGGCCTGCTCGCGTTCGATCGCCTCGAACAGGGCCTTGAAGTTGCCGACGCCGAAGCCGCGCGAGCCGTGGCGCTCGATGATCTCGAAGAAGAACGTCGGGCGATCCTGGACCGGACGCGTGAAGATCTGGAGGAGGTAGCCCTCCTCGTCACGGTCGGCCTCGATCCCGAGCTCCTCGAGCGTGTCCATCGGCACCCCGACGTCGCCGACGCGGTCGGCCAGCGTGGCGTAGTACTCGTGCGGCAGCCCGAGGAACTCGACCCCGTTCTCGCGGAGGCGCCGGACGGTGCCGACGATGTCGTCGGTGCGCAGCGCAACGTGCTGGACGCCGGGCGAGCGATACCACTCGAGGTACTCCTGGATCTGGCTCTTCTTCTTGCCCGTCGCGGGCTCGTTGATCGGGAACTTGACCCGCCCGTTCCCGTTCGTCATGACCTTCGACATGAGCGCGCTGTACTCGGTGTGGATGACGCTGTCGTCGTAGTGGATGAGCTGGCTGAAACCGAACACGTCGCGGTAGAAGTCGACGAACCGGTTCATCTCGCCGAGCTCGACGTTGCCGACACAGTGGTCGACCTCGAGCAGGCTCAATCCGCCGGCGGCACGGGCGGGCTTCTTCACCTTCCGGTAGCCCGGCGCGAAAGTGCCGTGGTAGGCGGATCGGTCGACGAACGAGTGGCGCGTCTCGCCGTATGTCCAGACGGCGCTGCGGCGGAGGACGCCGTCCGGCCCGCCGTCGAGGTCGGTCGGGTCCTGAGCGGAGCGGGCGCCGCGCGCCGTCGTCTCGCGCCAGGCGGCCGCGACGTCGTCGACGGCGAAGGCGATGTCGCGAACGCCGTCGCCGTGGAGGCGGACGTGCTCCGCGATCTCGCCGTCCGGGGTGAGCGGCGCGGTGAGCACGATCGTGATGTCGTGCTGGCGCATGACATAGCTCGCCCGGTCGCGGATCCCTGTCTCGAGCCCGGCGTACGCGACCGGGGTGAACCCCCACAGGGCGCGGTAGTAGGCGGCCGACTGGCGGGCGTTGCCCACCCAGAACTCGATGTGGTCGATCCCGTTGAGGGGGAGGAAGTCCCCCGCTTCCGCGTACGCGTCGCGGTTGACGCGGGCGCCGGCCTGGTTGGCGGCGCCTTGCGACAGCGTCTCGGTCATGGCGGTCTCTCCCTGCGCTGTGCAGAGCTCGCGAAGTGGCGTCCATCGTAGTCCTCCCGGCCCGAACGGACCACCCTGCGACGGACCGGCGTGCGACACTCTCGGCATGACCGCGATGACCGACCTGACCGACCGGCTGACTGCCACGCGGCGCGACTTCCTGGCCCTCCGCGACGCCGTCGAGTCGGGCCGTCCGTGGCCGCTGTCGGACGTCTTCGGCGTGGAACCCGAGGCGCACTGGGGACCACCGGAGGTGCTCGCCCACGTCTCCGAGATGGTCCCGTTCTGGCTGGGCGAGATTGCCCGCATCCTCGACGGTGCGCCGGAGCCCGTGCCGTTCGGCCGGGTCGCGTCGGACGTGCTCCGGATCGGCGTAATCGAGCGCGATCGGAGCCTGCCCCCGGGCGAGTTGTTCGAGCGGATCGACGCGTCGGCCGGCCGGTTCGCGAACCGCCTGGCGAGCCTGACCGCCACCCACGCCGCGCGGCGCGGCCTCCACCCCACGCTTGGCGAGATGACGGTGGCGCAGCTCGCCGATCGGTTCGTCGTGAGTCACCTCGAGGATCACGTACGCCAGCTGTCGGCCGCCCTCGCGACGTCCGACCCGCGGTCCGACCCCCCGACCGACCGCGCCTAGACCGACGCGATGTTCATCCTCTACGCCATCCCGGCCGGGATCCTCGCCGGGTTCCTTGCCGGCGGCCGCCTCGACGGACTGTCCACCCTTCGCTTCCGCTGGGCGCCCCTCGCGATCGCCGGGCTGCTCGTCCAGCTCGTCCTGTTCGCGCTGCCTCAGGGAGCCGAGCTGGCGGCGATCGGTCCGGCCGTCTACGTGGGTTCGACGGCGGCCGTCCTCGTCGCCCTGCTCGTCAACGTCCGCCTGGCGGGGTTGTCGATCGTCGCGGCCGGGGCGGCGAGCAATCTCCTTGCCATCGTCGCGAACGGCGGCGCCATGCCGGTTCGGGCGGAGACGCTCGTGACGGCCGGCCTCGACCCGCACGACGGGTTTTCGAACAGCGTCGTGACCACGACGCCGGCGCTCGAACCGCTGACCGACGTCTTTGCGATCCCCGCCGGCGTCCCGCTGGCCAACGTGTTCTCGATCGGCGACGCGCTCATCGCAGTCGGCATCGCCGTGGCGATCGCCGTCGCGATGCGCCGGTCAGGTCGTCCCATCGCGGGGACCTGACCGCTCGTCGGAGCGCTCGACGGAGCGCTCGACGGACCGCTCGACCGCGGCCTCGAGTTGATCGCCGAGCTCGACCGTCCGTCGGTAGGCCGCCCAGACCGCCTCCGACAGGACCGTGCGGAGTCGGCCGGACTCGAGCTCGTGGAGGGCCGCGGCGCTCGTCCCGCCGGGCGAGGTCACCATGTTGCGGAGCTCCGCCGGGTGCATCCCGGACTGCTTGGCAAAGAGCGTGCTGCCCTCGAGCGTCTCGATCACGAG
>DASTOB010000187.1:0-5011 GCA_035720425.1 Candidatus Limnocylindrales bacterium | reverse complement strand
TCAGGCGGCCGCGGCGACGACCGGCGCGAGGCGCTCGAGCGCCACCGCGTACGCGACGCGCGACCCGGTGCCGATCGCGTTGGCCACCGACCGCGAATGCGCGGTCGCCGCATCCCCGGCGGCGTACACGCCCGCGACGTTCGTCCGCCCGTCGGCGTCGGTGACGATCGTCCCGTCCGCGGTCAACTCGCAACCGAGCGCGACGGCGAGCCCGTTCGGCTGGTCCCGCCGCGTGTTCACGAACAGCGCTTCGCGCCGCTCGGCCGGGCCGTGCGAGAACTCGATCTGCTCCAGGCGGCCGTCGGTCCCGGTGAGCTGGGCGATGGGCTCCGTCCGGACTCGCACGCCCGCCTCCGCCAGCAGCGCGCGGCCCGGGTCCGGCGCGCCGTCCGTGCACAGCACGACATCGTTGCTCCACCCGGCGAGCAGGAGCGCCGAGCGCACGGCGGCCTGGCCGCTGCCGTGGAACGCCAACGGCCGGTCGCGCACTTCCCAGCCGTCGCAGAACGCGCAGTGGAACACCGACCGCCCCCACAGCGCCTCGATCCCAGGGAGCGGCGGCGGGTCGTAGCGCAGCCCGTGGGCCAGCACGATCGCATTGGCACGCACGGGCGGCCCGGCCGTCGGCCTCACAACGAACCCATCCCGGATCCGCTCGGCGTCCTCGACGGCGCCATGACGGAACTCGACGTTCGCATGCTCCTCGAGCTGACGCCGCCCGCTGTCCCGCAGGTCCGCAGGCTTCACCCGATCCTGCCCGAGCAGCCCGCCGACACCCTCGGACACGGCGTTCGCCGGCCGGTCGTCATCCACCACGAGCACCCGCTTCCTCGCCCGGCCCAGCACGAGAGCCGCGCTCAGGCCCGCGGGCCCGCCGCCGACGATCACGGCGTCGTAGGGCGCTATGCGCCACGCATCGAGGTGATCGAGCCGGTCGGTCATAGCAACGTAGACGTCACTACCCCCGGTGATTCATCCCTCAATGGGGAAATACGGGGGTTAGCCGCACCTCAGCGCGTTTGGGAACGAGTCGGTCTGAGCGCCTCTAGCTCGCGGGAGGCGTCGCGGATCCGCGGGGTCGCCCGGCGAGGTCGTGACCGATCTCGCCGGCGGTCTGCGCCGGCGACCACGCGTCGCTCACAGCAGCGAGGGCGTTCCGGCGTTTCGCGCGGAACCGGCCGCCGAGCGTGGTCGCGAGCGCCGCCCGAACCTGCTCGCCGTCTTCGAAGAACGAGATGGTGAACCAGAGCTCCATCGGCCGGCCGTACGTCGCGCTCTCGTACTCGATCTTGAGATCGGCGCGGCGGGTGCCGGTGAGGACGGCGGAGCGGATCCGGTCGTTCCAGACGAGACGGGCGCGGGTCCGATAGGCCGCAGCGAGGATTTCGGGTGTCAGCGACCCGAGTTGCGCGATGCTCTTCTTGAGCGACCCGAACCGCGGCGTCAGCCGCAGGAGCGTTCTCGCCGCCGTGGCATGCGGGACCGGGACCGGTACCCGACGCCACGCCGCGAGGCCGTAGTCGCGCACCGGGGCTGCTTCGACGAGGATCAGCGCCGTGTCGAAGACGACGAGGACGTGGGAGTACCTGTCGGTGTAGAGCTGCCGCTTGCGCCGTTGGTCGACGGCGAACATCCCGATGAACCTCGACATGCCGGCGTCATCGCCTCCGTCGCAGCCACATCGCCAGCGAGCCCCCGCTCATGAGGACCGCGCCGACGACACCGATCGACCCCAGATCCAGGCCGCCCTCGTCGTCGTCGCCCTCGTAGTCCGAACCGCCGCCCGGCAACGCGCCGACATCGGTGCTGCCGCCACCGGAGTCGTCGTTGACGGACTCCGCCGCGCCGGTCACGGCGCGGCCAGGGGCCGAGCCCAGCTCGGGGGTCTCGTACACGTTCGGATCGTTGCTCGGGAGCGGTTCCGGAAGCAGGTCCCGGGCGGGGGGTCGCGGCTCCGGGAGCGCGTGAGGGACCGCCTTGATCGGCGGCGGCACATGAGGGTGCGGGAGCGGCACCGCCGCGTGCGTCGGGGGTGCGGCAACGAGCGCCGCCATGGTGAGGGCGAGTGCCAGGCTGAGTCTGGATCGTTGGGTGTCCACGACCGTAGGAGCACGCACGACGCTGCCTGATACGGGTACATCAATCCGGCGTCGCCGGCGCGACCCACGATCCATCCCAGCGGCTCGCAGCTCGAGCCCGAGCTCCGCGGCGACGATCGCATTCCGTCCTCAGATACTGATCTTCGTGTCGTCGATCGCGGTCCTGTTCGGCGCCTACGAGCGGGACGGCCTGCACGCCCTCTTCTCGGTGCCCGAGGGCGCCTTCGAGGCGGCGTTTGCGATCAACCTGATCGTCAAGGGCTTCAGGCCCTCACCGGTCCTCGCCAGCCCATCAACTACATAGCCGCTTTGGACGAGTCGAGTAGCGCCGGACGCGGCGCAACTCGTGCTTCATGCAGTTCCAGACGCCGCGGAGGTTGATCGCGGTGACGCGGTCGAAGGTTCGGCCGGTTCGTCGGCCGGCCGCTCACGGGGATCTGGATGCCCGCGTTGTTGAAGGCCATGTCGAGCCGGCCGAACGTGTCCACGGTGCGTTCGACGACTGCCGCGAGCTGGGTCTCGTCGGCGACGTCGCAGGCGATGCCGAGCGCATGATGGCCGGCTGAGGTCAGCTCGTCGGTGGCGTCGCGTCCCATGCCGGCGCCGGCGCCGGTGACGACGGCGACTTGCCCCTGGAAGTCATAGGTGGGATTCAAGGTCATCTCCTCGGCTGTCGCTCGGGCGCGTTCGATCGTGGCGGCTCATGGGCGCAGGAGCACCTTGATCGCTTCGCGTTGGTCCATCGCTCGGTAGCCGTCGGCGACCTGGTCGAGCGGCAGTTCGAGGTCGAAGACCTTGCCCGGGTCGATCTCGCGCTTCCAGATCAGGTCGATGAACTCGGGCAGGAAGCGGCGCACCGGCGCCGGCCCACCGTGTACGTGGGCGAGGCTCCAGAAGAGGTCCATGCCGTCCAGGGAGACGCCGTGCGCGACGCCGACGAAGCCGACGTGCCCGCCCGGTCGGGTCGCGTGGAGGGCCTGGTTCATCGACTCCTGGGTGCCGACGGCCTCGACCACGGAGTGGGCGCCGAGCCCGTTCGTGAGCTCCCTGATCGCGGCGACGCCTTCGTCGCCGCGGGCTTCGACGATGTCGGTGGCGCCGTACTCGCGGGCCAGGCGCTGGCGCGACTCGTGGCGGCTCATGGCGATGATCCGCTCCGCACCGAGCTGCTTGGCAGCGAGCACGGCGAGCAGGCCGACCGCGCCGTCACCCACCACGGCGACGGTCTTGCTCGGGCCGGCTTCGGCCGCCACGGCGCCGAACCAGCCGGTGCCGAGCACGTCGGAGGCCGACAAGAGGCTCGGGATCAGGTCGTCGGCAGGGATGTCGGGCGTGGCGACGAGGGTGCCGTCGGCCAGCGGGACGCGCAGCAGCTCCGCCTGGGCGCCCAGTGCGCCCATCGGGACGCGGTCGACGCAGGCGCTCTGGTAGCCGGCCCGGCAGATCTCGCAGGTGTTGTCGCTGGCCCAGAATGAGCCGACCACGAACTGGCCCGGCTTGATCGTCTGGACGTCGGTGCCGACTTCCTCGACGATCCCGGCGTACTCGTGACCCATCGGCGCGGGCCACTGCATGCTCTCAACGCCCCGGTAGGGCCACAGGTCCGAGCCGCACACGCAGGCGGCCGAGACGCGGATGATCGCGTCCGTCGGCTCGACGATCCGGGGCGCCTCACGCTCCTCGACGCGCACATCGCCCGGCCCGTGCATCACTGCGCCACGCATGTCAGGCCACCACGCGCGCGTCGTCGTGGGCGAGGCTGGTCGACAGCTCGCGCTGCGCGTCGACCTGGGTCTTGCTCCTGGTGGAAGTCATGGCCTCCACGAAAGCACCGATTCGGTGTGATCGAGAGACCCTGTGAACGTGACCCTGGCGGGGTCCCCACGCGGGCCCGGGCGGGGTCTACGCTGGTCGCGCCGATGGACGCCCGCAGCGAGATCCGCGACTTCCTGACTTCCCGGCGAGCCAAGCTCAAGGCCGCCGACGTCGGCCTGCCCGACTACGGCACCCGCCGCGTGCCCGGCCTTCGTCGCGAGGAGGTCGCGGTCCTGGCCGGCGTGAGCGTTCCGTACTACACGCGGCTGGAGCGCGGCGACCTCGCCGGCGCCTCCGACAGCGTTCTCGACGCGCTCGCCCGGGCACTGCATCTCGATGACGCCGAGCGCGCGCACCTGTTCGACCTCGCCCGCGCCGCGCAACCCATCGCGCCGCCGCCGCGCCGCCGACCCACCAAGAACCGCATCCGGCCGTCGGTGCAGCAACTGCTGGACGCCCTGACCGGTGCCGCCGCGCACATCGGCAATCACCGGCTCGACATCCTCGGCGCCAACGCCCTCGGGCGCCACAGTTAGTGCCGCGGGACGACATCCTCGAAGAGATGTTCCGCGAGCGCCTCCAGGCTTCGCCTCGCGGCTTCGCCCCGCTGGAGTAGCCCGCCAGAAGGTCACCCAGAGCCGGACTCTCGCTCCTCGATCTTGGAAAGGAAGTGGCGCAGGTGGTCGGCCACGGTCCGCCTGGCGAGCCCGAGGGGAAACACGGGCGCGAGCAGCCTGCCCCTGAAGCCCCGGAGGTGGCGAACGCCGATCACCTCTACTCGGCTGCCGCCATTCTCCGGCGTCGCCCTGATCTCCCACGTGCTCCCGGGCTTGAAGATGTTCGAGTCGGTCACCACGCCCTTGACCGATCCCGGCGCCGACGAGTCACGCGCCGCCTCGAGGACCCGCTCGGGCGTGACGGGAGTCTGATCGACGACGTGCACGGTCGGCACCGGTCGATCCTAAGATCGATTGCTCGAGCTTGTCGAGACTGTCCGTCCAGCCGTTCCGGTGGAGCTCGCGGCGTGCCGCGGTGTTGAAGGGGCCTTGAGTGATGACGACCTCGGTCGACTCGCCGAGGTCCCAGAACGACAGCTC
>DASTOB010000186.1:0-4011 GCA_035720425.1 Candidatus Limnocylindrales bacterium | reverse complement strand
GTTCCTCCACTTCGAGGGCGGGATCGCGGACCTCCAGATGGTGTCCCTCGAGGGCAGCGGCCCGCGCTGGACGCTCGGCGAGCGGCTCAACCTCACGGAGGTGTCCGGGCTCGACGGCGCATCGGCGCCGGACTGGTTCATTCCGGCCGACGAGCTACCGCCGCCGACCCCGCCACCCGCTACGCCCTCACCGTCGACGCCGTCCGCGCCGGCGAGCGGCGATGCGTCCGCGCCGGCGAGCCCGTGAACGGGAGCGGCTCGGCCGATTCCTACCTCGCGCGCCTCGCGTCCCGCTCGGTGGAGGCCGGGACCGTCCTGTGTGTCGGGATCGACCCGGATCCGGCGTCGTTGCCGGAGGGGTTCTCCGCCGATGTGTCCGGCGTCGAGGCATTCGCCCGGCTGATCGTCGAGGCGGCCGTTCCGCATGCCGCGGCGGTCAAGCCGAACCTCGCCTTCTTCGAGGCCTTCGGCTCCGCCGGGCTCGCTGCCCTGGAGCGGGTCCGAGCCCGGATCCCGAGCGGGATCCCCGTCATCGCCGACGTCAAGCGCGCGGACATCGGCTCGACGGCGGCACGTCAGGCGACCGCGTTGTTCGATGCCCTCGGGGTCGACGCGGTGACGGTCAACCCGTACCTCGGGGCGGAGGCGATCGGGCCGCTCATCGAGCGCGTCGACCGGTTCGCCTACGTCCTGTGCCGGACGTCGAATCCGGGTGCCGGCGAGCTCCAGGACCTCGTCGTCGCGGCCGACGACGCGGCGGGCCTCCCGGCCGAGCCGCTCCACCGGCGGGTGGCACGGCGGGTCGCGACGTGGGGCCCCGGTGGGACGGTCGGGCTCGTCGTCGGCGCGACGGCGCCGGCCGAGCTCGCGGCGATCCGCGCCGTCGCGCCCGGGCTCGCGTTCCTCGTGCCGGGGGTCGGCGCCCAGGGCGGCGACGCGGGGGCCGTGTTGGCCGGTGGTCGCGCCTCGGGGCCGCCAGCCGGCGTTCGTCCCGGTGGGGGACTCCTCGTGAACGTCTCGCGCGGGATCGCCGATGCCGCCCGCGGCGACGGGGCGGGTTGGGACCCGGGGGCCGCGCTCGCCGCGGCCGCTCGCGACTGGGCCGCGCGACTCCCTGTGCTACCCTAGCCAACCGCGGAGACCGCCGCGCGCAGGGAGCATCCAAGGACCATCATGCCGACCCCCGGACCGCTCGAACTGGTCATCATCCTGGTGATCGCGCTGCTCATCCTCGGCCCCGGCAAGCTGCCGGACGTGGGGAGCGCCCTCGGCAAGAGCATTCGCGAGTTCCGCAAGGCCGCATCGGACGTGCAGGAGGCGACGAAGGTCGACGTCTCGCCGCTCCCGCCGCCCGCGCCACCCGCCGCGAACGCGAGCCCGGCATCGACTCAGAGCCCGCCGCCGCCGACGGCCACGAGCGAGCCCTCCGCCGAGTCGAAGTCCTAGGCTCGTCGCGCTCGCCGCATGGCAGACGCAGACGCGATCCGTGACGCCGGCGTGACGGGCGTCCCAGCCCCGTCGTCCACGACCCCGCAACCGGCGTCGGCCTCGCCCGCCCCGCCTTCTTCTGCGCCCTCGCCGTCTCCCGCACCCGCCGCGACCGAGGACGTCACGGTGATGTCGCTCGTCGACCACCTGAGCGAGCTGCGCACCCGCATCTTCCGGTCGATCCTCGCCGTCGTCGCGTTCACCGTGATCGGCTTCGCGAACGCGCAGGCGGTCATCGAGGTGCTCGTCGCGCCGCTGCCGGAAGGGTTCCGACAGCTCCAGGTGCTCGATCCGGGCGGCGCGTTCCTCATCAACCTCCGGGTCGCGATCGTGGTCGGCGTCATCCTCGCCATGCCGGTCATCCTCTTCCAGGCCTGGCGCTTCGTCGCGCCGGGTCTGACGCCCCAGGAGCGGCGAGTCGTGCGGCCGTGGATCCCGCTCGCGCTCGGGTTCTTCGCGCTCGGGGTGGGACTCGCGTACCTCGTGCTTCCGTACGCGGTCCTGTTCCTCATCAGCTTCGGCAGCGACGTCCTCGAGGTTCGGCTCGCGGCCGGGCCGTATTTCGACTTCGTGACGACGATGTTCCTCGCCTTCGGCCTCGTCATGGAGTTCCCGATCATCCTGTTCGGCCTGTCGCGGGTTGGAGTCGTGACGTCCGAACGGCTGCGCGCCGCGCGCCGCTTCGTCATCCTCGGGATCGCGATCTTCGCCGCGATCGTCACGCCCGGCGGCGACCTCGTCAGCCCGTTCGCGCTCGGCGGCACGATGTACATCCTGTTCGAGCTGACCGTGTTCGCGATCCGGCGGACCGGTCGCTGACGGCGCAGACGCCGAGCGGTCGCCCGCCGGCGGTAGACTGAGGGCGATGGCCACCGCCGAACGCCCGGCAGCGGATGCGCCGGCCCAGCCCGCCGAGTCCGCGGAGGATCAGCAGGTCGTCATCCTCAGCGGCCTGTCCGGGGGTGGCAAGACCGCCGCGGCCAAGCTGTTCGAGGACCTCGGCTTCACCGTCGTCGACAACCTGCCCGGCGAGTTGCTGCCGGATCTCGCCGAGCTCGTCTCGGCGGACCGAGAGCGTTTCGCCCGCACGGCGATCGTGCTCGACGTTCGCGCCGGCGACGTCCCGCTCGCCCTGGCGGCCATGCGCGGCGCCCTCGAGGGTCGTGGTATCCGGCCCCGGCTCGTGTTCCTCGAGGCGCGCGACGAGGTGCTCATCCGCCGCTTCTCGGAGACCCGCCATCGCCACCCGCTGGCGGACCAGCGGGGGATCGCCTCGTCGATCACCGAGGAGCGCCGGATCCTCGAGCCCGTGCGCGAGCAGGCGGACGTCGTCGTCGACACGTCGGACCTGTCGCTACGCGAGCTGCGCGAGCGGCTGTTCGTCCAGCTGGCCGACCCCGGGGCGCCCGACACGCTCGCGATCCAGCTCATCAGCTTCGGCTTCAAGTTCGGCGTGCCGCTCGAGGCGGACCTCGTGTTCGACGTCCGGTTCATGCAGAACCCGTACTACGTCGATGAGCTGCGCCAGCTGTCCGGCCTGACCGACGCCGTTCGGACGTACGTCCTCGACCAGCCGGTGGCCGGCCGCTTCCTCACCTTCCTGCGCGACTTCCTCGATTTCGCCGTGCCGGCCTACGTCGAGGAGGGCAAGACGCGGCTCACGATCGCGGTCGGGTGCACCGGCGGCTACCACCGCTCGATCGTCGTCGTCGAGGAACTCGCGGCGTGGCTCCGCGAGCGCGGATTCGGCTCCGTCGCCGTGTTCCACCGGGAGCTCGACCGACGGTGACCGTGCAGGTGAGGCGCGCCGGCCGGCCGGCCTCGCAACGCTGAGCTGATGAACCTGCGGCGCTGGCTGACACCCGGGATCGGGATCAAGCGCTGGCTGCTCGTCGTGTTCGCCGGCCTCCTGCTCCTCGCGCTCGCCGGCGCGCACGTCATCCGCCAGGCGACGCGCGACCTCCAGCCGGGCGGCGCGGCCCAGCTCGTCATCGACGCGGTGACGCTCCAGTTCCTGCCCTATCCGTTGCGCGGCCTCATCGTCGGCGTGGTCGGCCTGACGCTCGTTGGGGTGGGGGCGTATCGGGTCATCCGGGCGTTCATGGACCCGTTTCGGGCGCCGGACGGCGACCGGCCGCTCGTCGAGCTCATCTACCAGAAGCGCTACCTCGCCCGCGGGCCGCGCGTCGTCGCGATCGGCGGCGGGACCGGCCTGTCATCGCTCCTGCGCGGGCTCAAGGAGCACACGAGCAACCTCGCCGCGGTCGTGACGGTGGCCGATGACGGGGGATCGTCCGGCGCGCTCCGCGCGGAGCTCGGGATCCCGCCGGTCGGCGACATCCGCAACTGCATCGCGGCCCTCGCGGACGCCGAGCCGCTCATGAGCGAGCTGCTCCAGTACCGCTTCGGGGGCCAGGCGAGCCGCGAGGCGCTCGAGACCGCGGAGCCGGGTGGGCTCGCCGGCCACGCCATCGGCAACCTGCTCATCGCCGCGATGACGGCGATCGAGGACGGCGACTTCGA
>DASTOB010000185.1:0-22135 GCA_035720425.1 Candidatus Limnocylindrales bacterium | reverse complement strand
GGCCCGCGGGTCCCTCGGCGGTCAGCGCCCGGCGGCAAGCCCGGGCCGACCGCGCCGGAGGGCGGATCCGCTCATGCGCCGTCCGCCGGCGGGTTGGACCTCGTCGAGCACGAGCCTCCCGTCCGCCGTGGCGAGGGCGAGGCCGTCGCCGTGTGCGACGAGCACGCCCCGTTCGTCGTCGGCCGCCCCGCCTTCGACGTGGGCGGCGTGCACGGCGAGCCGCCCGGCCGACGTCTCGAGGAACGTTCCGGGCCATGGCTGGAGGGCCCGCACCCGGCGCTCGAGGTCCGTCGCGGACCGATCCGGATCGAGGCGTCCGTCCTCGCGACGGAGGGTTCGGGTGAGGGTGGCACCGTCGGTCGGTTGCGGGACCGCCGGCAGCGTCCCCGCGAGCCACGGTCCGATCGAGCGTGCTAGCAGGTCCGCGGCGACGGCGGCGAGGCGGGCCTCGAGATCCGGTGCCGTCGCGGTGCCGTCGAGGGAGGATCGTTCCACGGCGACGATCGGCCCGGTGTCGAGGCCTTCGTCCATGCGCATGAGCGTCACGCCCGTCTCCCGGTCGCCGGCGAGGATCGCGGCCGGGATCGGGCTCGCACCGCGGTGGCGGGGCAGGAGCGAGGGGTGGAGGTTCAACGCTCCGTGCGGCAGCTCGAGGAGGGCCGGCGGGACGATCTGTCCGTAGTCGGCCAGCACCGCGAGGACAGGCCGGAGTGCGAGGATCGACGCGACCGCCGCCTCGTCCCGAAGCCGCGCGGGCCGCAGGATCGTCGGGACTCCGATGTCGGTGGCCGCCTCGTCGATCGGCGTCGCGACGAGCGCGCGCCCGCGCCCGGCGGGCCGCGGCGGGGCCGTGACGACGCCGACGAGGTCGACGTCCGCACGGGTGGCCAGCGTCCGAAGGGACGGGACGCCGAATGGTCCGGACCCGAGGAAGACGGTCCGGACCGCGCTCACGCGAGCGCCTTCTGGGCCTCCTCCACGCCCTCCGGCACGTCGTCGTCGTCGCCCTGGCCGACGGCGATGAGCTCGTCGAGCGAGTCGAGGTAGTCGATGTACAGCTTGCCGTCGAGGTGATCGAGCTCGTGCTGGAGCGCGCGGCTCAGGAGCCCGGAACCGGCCAACTTGATCTTGCGGCCGAGCCGATTCTGGGCGACGACCCAGACGCGCTCGCGGCGCGTTACGTAGGCGACGTAGCCCGGGATCGACAGGCAGCCCTCGAGGTCGTTGTCGTCGCCGGTCGAACGGACGATCCGCGGGTTGACGAGCTCGTGGAGCTGGCCCTCGACCTCGATGACGCACGCGTTGACGGCCTCCCCGAGCTGGGGGGCGGCGAGGCCGACACCGGGCGCATGGCGCATCGAGTCGGTCAGGTCGTCGAGCAGCTCGTGCAGGTACTTCCCGAAGCTGTCGACGGGTTCGCCCTTGAGGCGGAGGCGCGGGTCACCGAGGAGCAGGATGGGGCGGACACTCATGATTCGAGTATAGCGGCGGGCCCCTCCGTGGTCGGAGGAGCCCGCCTGAGCGCGTTCGGCGGGCGAGTCGGTGCAGGCGCCCGCCGGATCGGGGGTGTTCGGTCAGGCGCCGGTGCCGGCCGGCTCGCGCTCGTCTTCCGTGGCCGATGTGGTGTCGGTGGCTTCGGCAGCGTCGGTCCCGCCGTTGGTCGCCTCGCGGGCGGCCGCGGCCTCGCGTCGGAGGTCAGCCGCGACGACCCGACCGCGCTCGGCGAGCTTCGTGCCGGCCTCCGCGGTCACGTCGGCGGCACGCCGCGCGATCGGGCCCGCCTTCTCGCCGGCCAGCGCGGCGAGCTCCGCCGCCTTGGCGGCGATGTCGCGCATCGCCGGCGCGGCGTGGGTCGCCACGTTGTCGATCATCGACTGGAGCTGGTTCATCCACTCGCGGGTCGTCGCCGAGCGGCTCGGATCGGCCGCGTCCGGCTCGGCATCGAACGTGAACGGGTCGTCGGCGCGGGGCGCGGTGGCCTCCGGCGTCTCGGAATCCGGCTGGTGCAGGGTGTCGGTCATGCGATCGGTCCTCCGTCGTGCAGTGACCGCCATTGTCCCTCGATCAGGCGATCGACGCATGTGGCAATCGGCCCGAAACCGTGGCCGTCGCGTGACAGCGGGCATCCGCCGCGCAGGGTGCTGTGCTCGGCGGCCGGGGGTGATGTGGAGTACGTCGTCAGCCACCGCCGGCCGCCGGCCGACGGCAGTGGACGTCGGTGGCCGCCCCGGCGGACCGTCGACGACGCTGCAGCCTCTCGTGATGCTGCCACCATCAAATCGACGGCTGGATCGACCACAGGGGCACGCTATTTCAGCGCCGCGGCGCGCCGGCCTCCTCGCGCTCGGCCGTCACGACGACGACGGGCTGGCTCACCGACCCGCGCAGTCTGCTCGGCACATCCTGGCCAAGCCAGCGGGAGATCCCGGCCGGCAGCGTCGACAGGACGATCTCGTCGACCTCGACGCTCCGCAGCGCGTCCCGGACCGCCGCGACCGGATCCGGATCGCCGATCTCGCCGTTCGCGACCGCTCCCGCCGAGCGAAGGTGCTCGAGCAGCGCATCCAGCCGCTCCTGCGCGGCGCGACGGCTCTCGTCCTCGTCCCAGGTCAGGCGATGGACGATCGGCGTCAGCGGGACGACGACGTGGAACGTGGCGGGTCCCGCGGCGATACGTCTCGCGACCTCGGCCGACAGGGCTGGGCTGGCCAGGGTCTGGTTGGCCACGATGAGGTAGGAACGCATGGCGCACCTCCATCCCGGTCTTCGTCGCTCTCATCGAGAGTACGCCCGCCGGTCCACCACCGGATGCGCGGCCTGGTCAGAGGAGCGACTCGGGGTCGACGTCGACCGACCACGGCGCGTCGACGCCGCCCTCGAGCAGGGCGGCCGGATCATCGCCACGAAGGACCACGTTGTACCGCCAGCGATCCGCCCGACGGGCGATGTACGCCGGGGCGGGTCCCACCACCGCGACCGTCGCGCCGCGTTCCGCGGCCCGGGCCCGCAGCCCGTCGGCCATCTCGACGGCCGCGGCTTCGGCTGCCGCCCGGTCCGCCAGACCCACCGTGAGCTTGACGAGCCGCCCGAACGGCGGCGAGCCGAACCGCGACCGGAGCTCCAGCTCCGACTCGTAGAACGCCTCCCCGTCACCGGCCGCGACGGCGGCGATCGCCGGGTGGTCCGGCTGGTAGCTCTGGATGATCGCGAGCCCCGGTCGGTCGCCCCGGCCCGCCCGACCCACCGCCTGGGCGAGCAGCTGGTACGTCCGCTCGGCCGCCCGTTCGTCCGGCAGGTTGAGGGCGATGTCGGCCGACACGACACCGACGAGGGTTACGCCGGGCACGTCGAGCCCCTTCGTGACGAGGCTCGTCCCGGCGAGGACGTCGAGCCGCCCGGCAGCGAACGCATCGAGCACGCGCTCCGCGGCACCGCGGCGCTCCGCCACATCCCGGTCCAGCCGGCCGACGCGGAGCCCCGGAAACGCGGCCCGCACCTCGCGCTCGACGCGCTCCGTCCCGCCGCCGAGGTAGCGGATCCGCGGCGAGCCGCAGGCGGGGCAGCGCGTCGCCATCGGGGTCGCCCGTCCGCAGTGATGGCAGCGCAGCGTCGTGCCGGCCTGGTGGTAGACGAGCGGCCGCTCGCAGTCCGGGCAGGCCTGGACGTACCCGCAGTCGCGACACACGACGACCGATGCGCTGCCGCGCCGGTTGATGACGAGGATCGCCTGGTCGCCCGCCTCGACGTCGAGCCCGGCCAGCGCGGCGGTCAGGCGGCGCGACAGCAGCCCGGTATTCCCGTCGCGCAGTTCCGCCCGGAGGTCGACGACCTCGATCGTCGGCGGGTTGCCGGTTGGGCGGGTGGGTAGGACGACCCGGCGGTATCGGCCCGAGCGCACGTGTCCGACCGTGTCGACCGCCGGCGTCGCGCTGCCGAGGACGACCGCCGCGCCCGCCAGCTCAGCGAGCCGGACGGCCGTGTCCCGACCCTGGAAGCGCGGCGTCCGATCGCTCTTGTACGCCGCGTCGTGCTCCTCGTCGACGATGACGAGGCCCACGTCGGCCAGCGGGGCGAGGACCGCCAGCCGCGTCCCGGCCACGACATCCACGTCGCCGGCCCGGATCCGGCGCCACTCGTCTGCCCGCTCCCCCTCGCCGAGTCCGGAGTGGACGAGGGCGATCCGCGCGTCGAGATCCGCCCGCAGCCGGTCGACGAGCGGTCCGGCGAGCGCGATCTCCGGCACGAGCACGAGCGCCGGCCGGCCGGCCGCGAGGGTCCCGGCGATCGCCTCAACGTAGATCGCCGTCTTGCCACCACCGGTCACGCCATCGAGCACGAGCGGCGTGGCATCGCGCGCGTCGAGGCAGCGGCGGATGAGCGCGAGCGCCTCTGCCTGCGGCCCGGTCAGCTCGGAACCGGCCGGACGGCCGCCCCGCAACCCCGGCGGACGCGCGGCGAGCGGCCGGCGCGGACGCTCGCGAACGTCGACGACAACGAGCCTGCGTCGGGCCAGGCCGGCCAGGGCCGACGAACCGTGGCGCGCCGACAGCTCCGGGCCGCGCAGCCCTCCGGCCGGCGCGCCGGCAAGATCCGCGAGGGCGGCAACCTGGCGCGGGCCGAGCGGTCGGCCGGCCACGTGGTCACCGGCCGCCAGGGTGGCCGCGGCCGCTCGGCCGTCCTCGGTCGCCTCGATCCAGCGCTCGTAGCGCGGACCGCCCGACGCGCGAAGGAGCGTCCAGTCGAGGTCGAGCAGCCCGCTCGCGGCGAGCCCGCGGAGGCGCCGGACCAGACCGGCCCGGCCCTCCGGCGCCGCGAGGTCCCGGACCGGGCGCGGTCCGGCGGCGAGCTGGTCGAGGAGGTCGGCGTCGACCGGGCCGAGATCAGGCGACCGAGCGGACCCATTCGGCCGAAGCTCCGCGACGAGCTCGAGCCGCTCGAGGAGCCTGGGTGGCAGCATCGCCCGGAGCACAAACGCCGGTGGGGCGAGGTAGTGCGTCGCAACCCAGCGCGCCAGCTCGAGCGACAGCGGCGGGAGGAGCGGGCCGTCCGCCCGAACCCGATCGGCGATCGGCTTGGCCGATACCCCTTGCTCGGCGACCGCCGGGCCCATGACGATCCCGAGGGCCTGCCGCCGGCCGAACTCGACGAGGACCGCCTCGCCCGCCTCGAGGTCGGCGAGGGCGGGCGGCACCGCGTAGGTGAACGTCCGCGAGCCGCCGCCGGGCGCGTCGACCGCGACCTCGACGAGCCGGTCGCCCGCGCTGCCGTTCATCGACCGGCCGGTCGCCGATGCGCCGGCGTCAGGCCCGTGCGCCGCGCGGCGGAAAGACCGTCACGACGCGATCCGGATGGAGCCGGTGCTCCTCCGCGATGATCCCGAGGATCCGCTCCGCGGTTCGCTCGACCTGGCCGGTCTCGTTGACCACCACGTAGTCGTAGTCCTCCTGGCGGGCGAGCTCGATGGCGGCGTTGCGCTGTCTCACTTCGAGCTCGTCGGCGGACTCGGTGGCCCGGCTGCGGAGGCGCGAGAAGAGGTCCTCGAGCGACGGCGGGACGAGGAAGATGAGGAGTGCCTCCGGGATCTTCTCCTTGACCACCTGTGCCCCCTGGACGTCGATCTTGAGGATGACGTCGCGACCGGCCGCGAGCGCGTCGCGGAGCTGGGTCCGCGGCGTTCCGTACCAGTTGCCGTGGACCTCGTTCGCCTCGAGGAACTCGCCGTCGGCGCGGAGGCTCGCGAACGCCTCCGGGGCGAGGAAGTGGTAATCGACGCCGTCCACCTCGCCGGGGCGCCGGGCCCGCGTCGTCGCCGTCACGACGTAGTGATAGTCGCGCGCCTCGGGCAGGCGCCGGAGGGCGTCGATGATCGTGTCCTTCCCGACGCCGGACGGTCCGGAGATGATGACGAGAATCGCCCCCGGCGCGGGCTCGCCGTCGTGCACGTCCGTGGCGGCCAGCCACGCGCGATCCGGCGTCATCGGTCGCGTCCCGGCGTCATCGGTCGCGTCCCGGCCCGCCGGCCACGGCCGCTCGAAGCTCGTCGAGGACCGCCTCGAGGTCCGGCGGGATCGGCGCCTCCGCGCGGATCAGCCGATCGCTCGACGGCGATACGAGCTCGAGCCGCCAGGCATGGAGGAACATCCGGCCGAGACCTGCCGGCCCGCGTCGCGAGGTGCCGGTGCCGTAGACCGCATCGCCGGCGACGGGATGACCGATGGCGTCGAGATGGACGCGGATCTGGTGCGTCCGGCCGGTCACGAGGTCGAGCTCGAGGAGCGTCCAACCGGCGAACCGCTCACGGACCCGGTACCCGGTCGTCGCGGGACGGCCGTCGGGCACGACCGCCATCCGCGTGCGGTGCTTCGGGTCGCGCCCGATCGGCGCCTCGATCCGCCCGACGGCCGCGGCCACGGACCCATGGACAAGGGCGAGATACGTCTTCTTCACCCGGCGGGCCTTGAGCTGGGCCATGAGCGACGCCTGGGCCGCATCGTGACGGGCGACCATGAGCAGGCCGCTCGTGTCGCGATCGAGACGGTGGACGATGCCGGGACGGCGCACGCCGGCGATGCCGCCGTATTCCGCGGCGCCGGCCCGTCCGAGCAGGGCGTTGACGAGGGTGCCGCCGGCGTGCCCGGCCGACGGGTGGACGACGAGACCGGCCGGCTTGTCCACGATGAGCAGGTCGTCGTCCTCGTAGACCACGGTCACCGGGATGTCCGGCTCCGGCAGGAGGTCGGCCGGCGCGGCCGCGGGAACGTCGAGGACGAGCTCCGCGCCGGCCGCGACGATCGTGTTCGGCCGCAGCGGGTCGCCTCCCGCGGTCAGCCGCCCCTCCGAGATGAGCCGCTGGACGTGGCTGCGCGACAGACCGGTCGCATCGGCGACGACCCGGTCGACCCGGCCCGGCTCGCCCGGCGGGACGACGACGGTTCGGCGCCCGACGCTCATCGCGGCTCGCCGAGCGCCGGGCGCAGCGCGAGCAGGATCAACAGGAGGAGCGCGCCGCTGATCGCCGCGTCGGCAACGTTGAACGTGTACCAGCGCAGCCCGCCGATTCCGGCGTCGACCCAGTCGACGACGTAGCCGAAACGAAGGCGGTCGAGGAGGTTGCCGATCGCCCCGCCGAGGAGGAGGCCGAGAGTCAGGGTCATGTACGGGCTTCGTCCCGAGCGGCCGTGGTACCACGCGATCATGGCGATGACCCCGATCGAGGCGATCGCGAAGACCGGCGCCCCGTCACGAAACAGGCCGAACAGGCCGCCCGTGTTCTGGGCGTGAACGAAGCGGACGAGGTCGCCGACGACGGACGTCGACTCGCCCGGCCGGAGGGCCGCCACGAGCAGCGTCTTCGTCACCTGGTCGAGCACGACGATCGCCCCGGCCAGGAGCGCGAACTGGGGCCACAGGGCTCGGCCGCGCGATGCGACGGTCACGCGACGCCCGGCTCCACGCGCCGCCGGAGGGCGATCCGTGCCTGGCCTCCCTCCAGGGTCACGTCCGCCGTCGACGCGTCGGGCGGCGGGCTCCCGTCGACGAGGTCCGCGAGGGTCTCCGCGGCGACCGACGGCAGGTGGGCGGCGACGCCCCCGGCCAGGCCGGACACCCACAGCTCGATCCGGTCGTCGAGCTCGAGCGCCGCCTCCTTGCGCAGGTCCTGGATCGCCCGCTGGACCTCGCGCGCGTCCCCCTCGGCGCGAAGGTCCGGCGTGAGCTCCGTGTCGATGACGACGACCAGACCCTCGTCGTGGGCGACGACCGTCCCGGGGCGCGGGGTGGCGAGGATCTCGACCTCGTCGGGCGCGAGCGTCTCGCCGGCCAGGACGACGGACCCATCCGGCAGCATCTCGAACGCACCGTCGCGGGCAGCCGCCATGACTGCCGGGATGCGCGGCCCCAGGCGCTTGCCGATCCGCGGCAAGAGCGGCTTGACCCGCCGCTCGACGAGCGCGGATTCGTCGTCGATGAGCTCGACCGCCTTGACGTTGACCTCGTCGGCGATGAGCCGGACCAGCGCGTCGCGCTCCGGCAGGTCGCCGCCCGGCAGCGCCAGCCAGAGTCGTGCGAGCGGCTGCCGGGTCCGGATGCCGGCCGTCCCGCGCAGCGTCCGGGCCAGCTCGACCGCCGCCCGTGCCGTCGCCATCGCCGCCTCGAGCCGCTCGTCGCGGAGTGGGGCGAGCTCGTCGGCCGGCCAGCGGGTGAGGTGGACCGAATCGGGGGCGGCCGGGTCGACCGCGCCGACGAGGTTGCCGTACATCGACTCGGACAGGAACGGCAGGATCGGCGCGAGCACGCGGGCGACCGACACGAGGGCGGTGTGGAGGGTCGCGAACGCCGCGGCGCGATCGGCCGAGTCGTCGTTCCGCGAGAAGCGCCGGCGCGACAACCGCACGTACCACGTCGACAGGTCGTCGATGAACCCATCGATCGCCCGGGTCGCGCCGAGCGCGTCGAAGTCGGCCAGCCGCTCCCCGGCGCTCGCCGCCACCCCGGCCGCGCGCGACAGGATCCAGCGGTCCATCGGCGAGCGTTCCGAGACGGGCGGCGCGGCGTCGGCCGGCGCGGCGTCGGCCGGCGTCCACCCCACGAGGCGCGCGTACGTGACGAAGAACGCGTACGCGTTCCACAGCACGAGCAGGCCGCGCCGAGCCTCGTCCGCGGTATGCCAGCCGAACAGGATGTTGTCGTCCGGGCGGGCGCGCATGTAGAGCCAGCGCATGACGTCGACGCCCATCCGTTCGGCCGCCTCGTCGAACTCGATCGCGTTGCCCCAGCTCTTGTGCATCGGCCGCCCGTCCTCGCCGAACAGCGTGGCGTACCCGAAGATCGTGCGGAACGGGGGCTCGCGCCGGAGCACGGTGGACATCGCGAGCATCGAGTAGAACCAGTTGCGGAACTGGCCGGGGAAGCTCTCGGTGATGAAGTCCGCCGGGAACCAGCGGGCCCAGTAGTCCGGGTCCTCGCGGAAATGGAGCGTCGAGAACGGCACGATCCCGGCGTCGAGCCACGGGTTCCCGACGTCCGGGATGCGCTCGACCGGCTTCCCGCAGCCGGGACAGGCGATCTTCACGGCGTCGACGAACGGTCGATGCGGCGTGTGCCCGTCGAACGCCTCCCAGCCCTCGACCGCCCGCTCGCGCAACTCGTCGCGGCCGCCGACGACATCGAACGTGCCGCACTCGGGACAGTCGTAGATCGGCAGCGCGAGGCCCCAGTAGCGCTTCTTGCTGATCATCCAGTCGTGCATGTTGAGGAGCCAGTCGAGCTCCCGCTCATAGCCGAAGGACGGGATCCAGCGGATGCGGTCGACCACCTCCATGATCTGGTAGCGCAGGCTGGCATCGACCTCGTCGGTCGTGAGGTGGTCGCGCGGCCGGTCGTAGACCGGGCCCATGGCGATGAACCACTCGTCGACGAGGCGGAACAGGAGCGGCGTCCCACACCGCCAGCAGTGCGGGTAGCGGTGGGTGTACGGCTCGAGGTGGTAGAAGAAGCCCCGCCGCTCGAGGTCGTCGACGATGGCCTGGGCGGCGTTCGGCGCCTCGAGGTGGCTGAGCCAGCCGAACCCGTCGTAGTACCGCCCGTCCTCGTCGATCGGGCCGATGACCGGCAGGCCCAGCTCCTTGCCGAGGCCGAAGTCCTCCGCGCCGGCGCCCGGCGCGATGTGGACGACCCCGGTGCCCTCCTCCTCGCCGACCTCGTCCCAGGCGACGACCCGGTGCTCGTACGGTCGGTCCGGCTCGTCGCGGGTCCCCTTCGCGAACGCCTCGCGCACCGCCGGCAGGTCGTCGAACGGACCCGTGTAGCGCCACCCCACGAGCTCCGATCCGGCCTTCTCGTCCTCGACCGTGAACGGGCCGACGAGCGCCTGCTTGAGCACGCCGCGCCCGACCCACAGCGTCTCGTCGCCCTGGCGGACCTTGACGTAGCGGAGCTCCGGTCCCACCGCCGCGGCGACGTTCGCGGCGAGCGTCCACGGCGTCGTCGTCCAGGCGAGGAGCGCCTCGCCGGGCCGGTCGACGAGCGGGAACTTGACGGTGAGGCCGGGATCCTCGCGATCCTGGTAGCCCTCGTTCATCTCCATCTGGGACAGGCCCGTCCCGCAGCGCGGACACCACGGCATCGAGTCGTGGCCCTTGTAGATCCAGCCGCGCCGGTGGCACTCCTTGAGGAACCCCCAGATGAGGTCGTTGTTCTCGTTGCTGAAGGTGAAGTAGCTGCCCCCGAGCTCCGGCATGCCGAGCCGGCCGACGAGCATCTCGACGGTGTCCGTCACCGGCCCGTCGGCACCCTCGATCGTCGCCGATTGCGACGGGTCGGCCGCCAGCAGGTCACGCAGCCGGCGCAGCTCGTCCGGGTCGTTCCAGTCCATCCAGTAGCCGAGCCGGATCGACTGCTCCGTCTGGCGCGCGGCGAAGGTGAGGACGCGCTGCTTGCACAGCGACACGAACTCGGCGATGCCGTAGGCCTCGATGTCGCGCTTCGAGGTGAAGCCGAGGTCCCGCTCGACGTTCACCTCCACCCACAGCCCCTGGCAGTCGAACCCGTTCTGCCAGCGCTGGTTCTCGCCGAGCATGGCGTGGAAGCGCTGGAACAGGTCCTTGTACGTCCGGCCCCAGCCGTGGTGGACGCCCATCGGGTTGTTGGCGGTGATCGGGCCGTCGAGGAACGACCAGCGGGGGCCCGCGGCGTTCTGTGCCCGGAGCCGCTCGAACGTCCGACGATCGCGCCATTCGGCCAGGATTTCGTGCTCCTGGGCGACCAGGTCGGGGCGGCTGCTGACGGGTCGGAACATGCGGCCTCGGCTGCGGTGGGCGGGTCCGAGTATCCTACCCGCGATGCCTTCCCCGCAGGGCGCGCGACCGCGTGCCCGGTCCGCGTTCGTCGCGGCCTTCCTGTCCCTCCTCTTTCCCGGCCTCGGCCACGCGTACGCGGGCGCCTACCAGCGGGCGATCGGCTTCGCGGCACCGCCGATCCTCCTGTTCGCGCTCATCGCGGGGTTCGTGCTGCGGATGGACCGCGCGGAGCTCATCGGGATCGTCTTCGTCGGCTGGTTCCTGCCGTCGGTCTTCGTGCTCAACCTCATCGCGCTCGTCTACCGGCTCATCGCGATCGTCGACGCGTACCGGGTCGCGGAGTACCTCAACGCGTACGCGGCGACGGGCGGGCGGCTCGGGCGACCGCGCCTCGTCCTCAACCCGGTCTCGGCAGCCGGGTTGCTCGCCGTCGTGCTCGTCATGGCCGGCGGGCACATCGCGGTCGCGCGTTACGACCTGATCCTGTCGTCGGCGGCCGAGTGCGTGTTCAACCCGGAGGTCGACTGCACGCCCACGCCGTCGCCCTCCGCATCGCCCGGCGCCTCCGGCGACCCCGGGGACTCGCCAGAGCCCACCGGCTCGGCGGAGCCGTCGCCGGTCGGGAGCGACCTGCCGAACCAGACCGCTCCCCCGTGGGACGGCGAGGAGCGCCTGAACATCCTGCTCATCGGGGCCGACGAGCAGGGTGGCGGCCACAACACGGACACGCTCATCGTCGTGTCGATCGACCCGCTCACCCGGCGCGTGGCGATGTTCTCGCTGCCGCGCGACACGGTCGACGTACCGATCCCCGCGGGCAGCCCGGCGCGGGCGTTCTTCGGGTCGGTCTATCGGGGCAAGATCAACAGCCTGTTCGTCAACACCCGACAGCGCGCCGACCTCTTCCCGGGTACTGACGCGACGCGCGGTTACAACGCGCTCAAGTCGCTCCTCGGCGAGCTGTACGGGCTCGACATCAAGTACTTCGTGGAGGTCAACTTCGACGGCTTCCGGCAGGTCGTCGACGCGCTCGGCGGCGTGACGATCAACGTCCAGATTCCCGTCGTCGACGATCGCTACCCGGCCGCCGAGGGTCGCCTCCAGCGCGTGTACGTTCCCGCCGGGATCCAGCACATGACCGGCGAGGAGGCGCTCGTCTACGCCCGCTCGCGCCACGGCTCGACCGACTTCGACCGCGGCCAGCGCCAGCAGCGTGTCCTCCTGTCGCTCCGCCAGCAGACGGACATCGCGCGCGTCCTGCCGCGGATCGACGCGCTCGCAAGCGCCGTCGCCGGATCCGTTCGGACCGACATCCCGCGCGATCTCGTGCCGCAGCTCCTGGGCCTGGCCGACGCGATCGACATCCGCACGCTCCGCTCGATCGTGTTCACACCGCCGTTCTACCAGCGCGAGATCCTGACCGGCGATTCGCGGGGTTACGTGATCATCCCGAACGTCGAGCGGATTCGCGCGGCGGTGGCCGAGGCGTTCACGGCGGATCCAGCGGTCGAGGACCGCCGGGCACGCCTGGCCGCCGAGGGTGCGATCGTGTGGGTCCTCAACGGGTCCGGGATCGGCGGCCACGCCAGCCAGATCGCGGGCTACCTCGACTTCCTCGGGATCGCGGCGTCGGCGCCGAACCAGGCTCCGGACGGGCCCGTCAGCGCCACGACGATCGTCGTCTACAACGGCGCCGAGGCTCGCCTGACCGAGACGATCGCGGTGCTCGAGTCGGTCTTCGGGGTCACGGTCACGACGGCAGTCGACCCGGACGCACGGTTCGACATCCTGCTCACGACGGCGCCGTCGACGCCGAACCTGACCCCGCCGCCGGGCCCGTAGAGGTCGGTCCGGGCGCGCGCTGCGGATCGTCCGGTACCTACGGGCGAGGCGCGAACTTCGTGTCTATTCGTGGCACGACTCAGGGGGAGGGCGCACCCCGTGCGGGACCGGTTCAACCCGCGATTGGCTGCCATCATGCTCGCTCACGTGCTGCGGATGACCGTGGCACGAGCGAAACCGTCATGCGCGGCGCCTCCGGCACTGCGCGTCGGCGGCGTCGTGGTCCCCGCGAGTCGTCGCACGAATAAACACGAAGACGCGGGGGCCGGCCACGCGGGTGCCGGCCACGCCGTGATCGCTCCGCTTAGGACGCCGGCGAACCCCCGCGAACCGGAACCCCCGATCAGGCGATCGGCGTGAGCCAGTGGCGGAACTCCGGGATCCGACCGCGCACCGCGTCGAAGTAGCGGTCGCGGACGAGTCGGCCGATCGGGCCCACCTCGCCAGAGCCGATCCGGCGGTGGTCCACCTCGATGACCGGTGAGACCTGGACGCCGGTCCCGCACAGGAAGATCTCGTCGGCGACGTAGAGCTCCGACCGGTCGATCGAACGCACCTCGACCGGGATGCCCTCGTGCGCGAGGAGTTCGACGATCGCCTTTCGGGTGACGCCCTCGAGGATGTCGTCGCTGACCGGCGGCGTCAGCGCAACACTGTCACGGACGACGAAGACGTTCGCCGCGGACGCCTCGTTGACATGCCCGTTCGGGGTCAGGACGACGGCCTCGTCGTACCCGTTCAGCTCCGCCTCGGACTTCTGGAACGCCATGTTCACGTACCCGCCGACGATCTTGCCGCGCGCCGGCAGCGCCTCGTCCGCGTTGCGCCGCCAGGTCGAGGTCATGAGTCGCACGCCGGCGTCCGTGTCGATGTAGTTCCCGAACGGCAGGCTGATGATGTACAGCTGGTGGTCGAGCTTATGGAGGCGCACGCCGATCGCCCGGGTCGACTTGTAGAACGACGGGCGGATGTAGACGTCCTCGCGGAAGTGGTTGCGCCGCACCGTCTCGAGGATGAGGCCACTCAGCTCGTCGACCGACGGCACGCCGTCCATCATGAGGATCCGGCACGACTGGCGAATCCGCTCGACGTGCTCGCGGATCTTCAGCCCGTAGAGCACGCCCTCGTCCGCATTCCAGTAGCCGCGGATGCCCTCGAACGTGGCCGTCCCGTACATGAACGCGTGGGTCATGATGCTGACCTTCGCGTCCCGCATCGGGACGAACTGCCCCTCGAAGTAGCAGATCAGCGAGTCGAGATCGCCGGGGGCCGGGCTGTGATGGGTCGGCGTCGCCTTGGTCGTCGTGGCGGGCTTCTGGGTGAGCATCGGCGGGGCTCCTGCAGGTGAGGCTGCGGCGCGTCCGCGCCGTGCGCGTTCGACGGAAGGTCGACCGAGTATAGCAGCGGCTCCCTCGGGCCCCGGCTGGAGGTCATGACCGACGGCGGAACCGCCATCGTCCGGGCCGCGCCGCCCTCGTCGGTGCCGCGCCGCCCTCGTCCGCCCGGCGATCATTGGCACGAGTAATCGAAATCGGCTCGACGCGCCGCCCGACTCGTCCCTCGGAGCGCTTCGATTAGTGGCACGAATGGTTTGCGCTGGTTCCGTCGGACCTGGCACCGTCTGCGGTCCGCTCGCGCCGGATTCCATGAGCGGCAGTAATGACGTGAGCGGCAGTAATGACGTGAGCGGCAGTACTGACGCCGCCACCGGGTCAGGCGAAGGCGCCCGATACGACCCCCACGACGAGACCCAGGTAGCCGAGGTAGAACAGCCCGCCGACGAGCAGGCCGCTGCCGCGCAGCCGACCCCGTCGCGCCATCGGGATGAAGATCAACGCCGACGACGCGAAGGCGATGCCGGCCGACGCGAACGCCGTGTACGAGCCTTCGGCCACGGACCATGCCGACGACGCGAAGACGAGGGCGACGACGGTCGGGATGGTCGACTGGAAGACCATCGCTCCGGTGATGTTGCCCATCGCCAGTGTGTCCTTGCCCTGGCGGACCCAGATGATCGAGTTGAACTTCTCAGGGAGCTCGGTCGCGATCGGCGCGATGACGAGGGCGAGCAGCACCTCGGAGACCCCGAGGGACGAGGCGAGATGCTCAACCGCGTCGACGAATGCGACCGCCCCGACGACGATGAGTCCGAGCGCGAAGAGCACCTGGAGATTGACCACCCGCAGGCGAGGCGTCGACGGGTCGGTACGGTGAGCGCGGCGATCGAGCCGGTGAAACCTGAGCGGCGCGAGATCCTCCGCGTCGACGTTGGGATCCTCCTCGAAATGGCCCTTCACGTACCAGGCGTAGATCCCGAGCAGGACGACCGCCACGGTCCATTTCGGCCAGACCGGCTCGAGCGGCAGGAACGCAGCACCGATCGCGATCGCGTAGGCGATCGCGAAGTAGCGCATGTCGTGGGCAAGGACCCGCGTGTCGACCGTCATCGTGTCGCCGTTCGGACGCCGCCGGGCGACGCCGAGGACGGCGATACCGGTCACGAACATCGCCAGCGTCGAGAGCATGAACGGCGCACCGAGGATCGCCCCGACCCCAATCTCGTGCGAGCGCTCGCCGGTGGCGAACAGGATCGCGATGATCGGGATCATCGTCTCCGGGAGGGCGGTCCCCACCGCGGCGAGGACGGATCCCACCGCTCCCTCGGCGAGGTCCAGCTTGCGCCCGAACCACTCGATCCCGTTCGTGAACAGCTCCGCGCCCGCGAGGATCACGACGAGCGCCACGAACAGGATGACGACGTCCACGCTAGCCCTCCGTCCCGATCGCGAGCCCGACGCTCAGGGCGATCACGCCGAGGATGAGCACGGCGACCACGGCCATCCCGCGTTCACCGAGTCGGAGGTAACCGCCGAGGGCAAGCATCACCCGAGCGGCCGGGCTGGCGATCGCCACGAGGAGCCCGAGCCACAGGAACCCCTCCGGTCGGAGCGCGACGATGTCGCCGACGATCTGGCCCGGATCGAGCGATGGGCCACCGTCGAGGGGCGACCGACCCGCGGCCAGCAATCCGACGACGCCGAACGCGAGCAGGCCGACCGACACATACGTCCCGGCCGTCACGAGGCGGGCGATTGCACGTTCGAGGTTCATCACGCCACCCCGAGTGCGCGCCGGACCATCTGGAACGCCGTGTACAGGAGGACGACGATGAACAGCAGGCGCAGGACCCGGACGTCGACCCGATGGGCGGTCCGCGAGCCGAGCGTCGCGCCGAGGAAGACCCCGATTGCGGTCGGGCCGGCGACGAACGGGTCGATGCCGCCGCGCAGCAGGTAGATGATCGCGCTCGCGGTGGCGGTGACGCCGATCATGAGGTTGCTCGTGGCGGTCGCCACGCGAAGCGGGACCCCCATCGCAAGGTGCATGACCGGCACGAGCACGGCGCCGCCGCCGATCCCCAGCAGGGCCGATACGACCCCCGCCCCGACGCTGCCGGCGGCGCCGGGGCCGAGCCGTCGGACGCGGTAGTCGGACCCGGACAGCCGATCGACGAAGGCGGCCGATCGGCGGGACGGGTCGGGGGCCGCGGGCGGTGTGCTGCCGGCGTCGCCGGACGGTGCCGCTCGCCGGGCCGAGTTCCGGCCCATCGTCACGGCCACGTACACCAGGAGGGCCGCGAACAGGCCGGCCAGTACGCGCTCGTCGAGCAGGAAGGCGACCAGACCACCGACGAGCGCACCGATCGCGGTGAACAGCTCGAGCACCATCCCGAGCCGGAGGTTGGCGATCCGCCGCTCGAGATAGACCCCGGCCGATGCGCCGCTCGTGACGATGACCGATACGAGCGAGACGCCGACGGCGTCGCGCAGCGGCAGGTCGAACCCGAAGGTAAGGATCGGCACGATGAGGATCCCGCCGCCCAGGCCCAGGAGCGACCCGAACAGGCCCGCGGCCGCCCCGCCGCCCAGCATGAGCAGGCCGACGATCACCTCAGGCCGGGATCAGGGGCGCAGGTGTTGGGGCGCGTACGGGAGCAGCGCGACGAGGCGGGCTCGCTTGAGGGCGACGGCCAGCTCGCGCTGGTGACCGGCGCACGTGCCGGTCTTGCGGCGGGGCTCGATCTTCGCCCGCTCGGACAGGTAGCGGCGGAGCCGGTTCACTTCCTTGTAGTCGATCTGGACCGTCTTGTCGGCGCAGAACGCGCAGACCTTGCGGCGGCGGCGATCCCGGTAGTAGTCGTCTCGCTTCTTCGATCGGGCGGGGGGCATCGGCGGTCAGTCTCCTCGGTCGTCGGTCGGTCGTCGGTCGGTTCGGTCAGAAGGGCAGGTCGTCGAGGTCGGTGTCGTCGGATGGCGGACGCGTGGCACCCCCACCACCACCTCCGCCGCCTGCCGCAAAGCCGGCACCGGCGGGCGCGGCGAAGGCGCCTTCCTCGTCGCGCGGGCGCCGCTCGAGGCTGATCACGTTGTCCGCGGTGACGTCGAGCGACGTTCGCTTCTGGCCGTCGTTACCCTCGAACTCGCGGGTTCGGAAGCGGCCCTCGACGAAGACGCGATTGCCCTTGCGGAGCTGCTCCGCGGCCCGCTCGGCACGATCGCCGAAGACGCTGACCCGGAACCAGTCCGTCTCCTCGGTCCACTCGCCGGTCTGCTGGTTCTTCGTCGACTGATTGACGGCGACGCTGAACTGGGTGACCGGACGGCCGTTCGGCGTATAGCGCATCTCCGGATCGCGGCCGAGGTTGCCGATGATCATGAGCTTGCAGAACGACATGACTCGCCTCCCTCAGTCGATCGCCGCCGGGGCGGCTTCGCTCTCGGACTCGTCGATCAGCTCCCGCCCGTCGTCCTCGTCCTCCTCGTCCTCCGCCGACGGGAGGTCCGTGTCGTCGTCCGCCCCCTCGTCGTCGAGGCCGTCGCGGCGGGCCGGACGAACCGGGCGCTCCACGCGAGTGACGAGGTGGCGCAGGAGCTCCTCGGTGATGAGGAGGCTGCGCTCGAGCTCCGAGATCGCGTCCGACGGGGCCTCGAACAGGACGATGTGATACGAGCCCTCGCGATGACGGTCGATCGGATACGCGAGGCGGCGGCGGCCCCACGGGGCGACCTTTACGATCTGGCCGCCAGAGGTGACGATCTGGCGGGTCGTTCGGTCGATGACCGCCTGGCTCCGATCGTCCGGAACGTCCGGACGGAGCACGAGCATGAGTTCATAACGGCGCATGCGCCTGAGACTCCTTCCTGTGGGAATTGCCCCGCTGCGACAGCAGCCGTGCGGAGCCGAAAGGAAACGGCGCGTAGTCTAGCACGGACCCGTGGTCCGACCCGGGCCCGATGTATCCTCTGTCATGCCCGAGTCCCGATCGTCAGGTCGCCGGGTAGCTTCCACCTCGCCGGACTCCGGAGGGACCGTGCCCGCCAGTACCATCCTTCTCCTCGAAACCGACCCGGCCGCCGGGGAGACCATCTCCAGCGTTCTCACGGCGGTCGGCTACTCCGTCACCGCGGTTGCGGATGCGGACGAGGCATTCCACCAGGCGTCGGAGCACCACCTCGTCATCATCGATGTGGTGACCGGGTCGCGGACCCCGTTCGACGTCTGCCGCGAGCTCCGGGGAACGCCATCGCTCGGGTCGATTCCCGTCCTGTGCATCGGCCAGTCCGACGACGTCGACGAGCGGATCCGCTTCCTCGAGGCCGGGGCGGATGACGTCATGGCCAAGCCATTCGACGCCCGCGAGCTCGAGGCCCGCGTCGAAGCGCTGCTGCTCCGGTTCCGTCGGTCGAAGGACCTCATGCCGGTGATCGCCGGCGACGGCGTGACGCTCCCGTCGCGGGCCCATCGCATCACCGCCGTGTTCAGCCCCAAGGGCGGCGTCGGGACGACGACGATTGCGACGAACATCGCCATGTCGCTCGCCACGCGCCACCCGGACCGGGTCGTGCTCATCGACCTCGACCTCCAGTTCGGCCAATCCGCGACGCATCTCAACCTCGAGCCTCGCCAGACCCTCGCCGACGTCGTCCGCGACGAGGCTGCGCTGCGCGAGTCGGAGTTGCTCCGGACGTACTCGATGCGTCACGACTCCGGTCTCCACCTCCTGCCGTCGCCGCCAAGCCCGGAGCTGTCGGAGCTCGTGGAGCCGGCGCACATCAACCAGCTGCTCGAGACGATCCTCGGCTCGTACGACTCCGTCGTCATCGATGCCGGGTCCACGCTCGACGAGCGCACGATGGCGGTCTTCGAGCACGCCGACTCCGTCATCATCCCGGTCTACCCGGAGATCGCGGCGCTCAAGGCCGTCCATGCGCTGCTCGACTACCTCGCCGAGGCGGGATCGGTCGGCGCGAAGACAACGTTCGTCCTCAACAACGCCTTCGCGCGAGAGATCCTCAAGCTCCGCGACGTCGAGAGCGCCCTCGGCACGAAGATCGGGGCGGAGCTGCCGTACGACCCGTTCGTCTACCTGAAGGCGGTCAACGAGGGCGTCCCCGTGGTGAGCGGGGCTCCCCGATCCGCGGCCGCGGATCGGCTGAACCGGCTCGCGTCGCTCGCCTTCGGGTCCGACGGCGCGACGGCATCGGCCGCGCCGGCCGAGAAGAAGCGCGGAGGCCTCGGCGGGCTGCTGCGCCGCTGACGCGCCGGGTCCAACACCCGCTCATCGGCCCGTGTCACATCACGTGTGCCAACGGGCGGAGGAACGACTCCTCGTTCGTCATCTGGAACATCACCATGTTCCAATCGGCGACGGAAACCCTTGGACGGGGCCATGAGCCGGCGTTCGTTGGTCCCTTGTCACACGTGATGTGACAGGAGCGGCCGAAGCCCCGTTGCTCCAGCCGACCACTGATCCCGGAACCCCGCTCGCCCTGGGCGGCGGCGAATCAGGGCCCGGCGTCGGTGTATCGTCCGCGCATGAAGGGCGATCGGGTCGAAGCGGTGGTCGACACCGGCCAGGGAGTCCAGACGTTCGAGATCGTCGCGACGAAGGCGGGTCGCCGGCTCGAGGTGACCACGTCTCGCGGCGTCGTCGAGGTGAGCGAGCTGACCCGCACCGGGACACCCGTTCGAACCGGCCGATTCATGGCCAGCCGGTTGATCGCCCTCGTCGAGCATCCCGCGGCGGAGGGCGACACTGCGCGCGTCGACGTCACGACCCGCCGCCGTATCCGGTCCGGCGACGCGACCTGAGGAGCGGCCCGATCGGCCGACCGGCGGCACGACGCGCCGTCGACATCGGGACCGAACCGATCGACACGTCCGGCTGGTGCCGAAGCAGGGATTCGAACCCTGACGCCCTTGCGGGCAGCCGATTTTAAGTCGGCCGCGTCTGCCATTCCGCCACTTCGGCCCAGGCGAACAGCGTAGCGCGCGACCCGCGCGCGAGCGGAGCGCAGAACACCCGGTTGCGCGGGGCAGCGAGCCCGGCGACCGGGCGTGTACTGTGCGGCCATGCCGGACGCTCCTCTCCCCGCCTCGGACTTTCTCGGCCTCGACGCCCTCCTGTCCAGCGAGGAACGACTCATCCGCGACACCGTCCGTGACTGGGTCGGCGACCGCATCCTGCCGGACGTCGCGGACTGGTTCGAGCGCGGCGAGTTCCCGCGCGAGCTCTTCCCCGAGCTCGGGGCGCTCGGCCTGCTCGGCATGCACCTGACCGGCTACGGCTGTGCCGGCACGAACGCGACGTCGTATGGCCTCGCCTGCCTGGAGCTCGAGGCAGGCGATTCGGGGTTGCGCAGCGCGGTGAGCGTCCAGGGCTCGCTCGCGATGTTCCCGATCTGGCGCTATGGCTCCGACGAGCAGAAGGACGAGTGGCTGCCCCGGATGGCCGCCGGCGCGGCGATCGGCTGCTTTGGCCTGACCGAGCCGGACGCGGGCTCGAACCCGGCTCAGATGCGCACGACGGCGCGGCGCGACGGGTCCGACTGGATCCTCGACGGAACGAAGATGTGGATCACGAACGGCGGCATCGCCGACGTCGCGGTCGTCTGGGCCCGGACCGACGACGACATCCGCGGCTTCGTCGTCCCGCGCGGGACCGCCGGGTTTTCGACGAGGGACATGCACCGGAAGCTGTCGCTCCGGGCATCGGTCACGTCGGAGCTCATCCTCGAGCACGTACGGCTGCCGGAATCGGCCGTGCTGCCGGGCGTGAGCGGGCTGCGCGGACCCTTGTCCTGCCTCAACGAGGCTCGCTTCGGCATCGTCTGGGGGGCCATGGGCGCCGCGCGCGCCTGCGTGGAGTCGGCCGTCGACTACGCTCGCACGCGCGCCCAGTTCGGCCGTCCGATCGGCGCCTTCCAGCTGACCCAGCGCAAGCTCGCCGACATGGTCGTCGAGCTGTCGAAGGGCACCCTTCTCGCCCTCCACCTCGGCCGGCTCAAGGACGACGGCCGACTGCGGCCGGAACAGGTCAGCCTCGGCAAGCTCAACAATGTCCGCGAGGCGCTCGCGATCGCGCGGGAGGCCCGAACGATCCTCGGCGCGAACGGGATCACCCTCGAGTACCCGGTACTGCGGCACGCCGTGAACCTCGAGTCGGTCCTGACCTACGAGGGCACCGCGGAGATCCACCAGCTCATCGTCGGCCGCGCGATCACCGGGCTCAACGCGTTCGACTGATCCCGTGTATGCTCCGGGCCTTCGTGCTCGTGCTGGGCGCTCCGGTCAGCGCCCCGGTCCCAAACCGTTCGATCCCGATCCACCCATGCCCTGACCGGGCCCCGCCGACGCGGCGGGAGGGCCCCGTCAGGAGCATCACTCCCCATGTCCTTCGATCACCTCGGGCTCGCGCCCGAGCTCCTCGCCGCCGTGCGCAGCGAGGGGTACACGACTCCCACGCCCGTCCAGGACCAGGCGATCCCGCTCGTCCTCGCCGGCCGCGACGTGCTCGCCGGCGCCCAGACCGGCACCGGCAAGACGGCGGCGTTCGTCCTGCCGATCCTCCAGCGCCTCGGTGCGACGCCCGTCCTGCCGGATCGCGGACGAGCGACTCGGCCGCCCATCCGCGTCCTCGTCCTGACCCCGACCCGCGAGCTCGCCCTCCAGGTCGAGGACAGCATCCGGACCTACGGCCGGGGAACGCGCATCCGCTCGCTCGCGATCTACGGCGGCGTCGGCTTCGAGCCACAGGCGCGGGCGCTGCGCGCCGGACCGGACATCGTCGTTGCGACGCCCGGGCGCCTGCTCGACCACCATCGTCAGCGCACGATCGACCTGTCGGCCGTCGAGGTGCTCGTCCTCGACGAGGCGGATCGGATGCTCGACATGGGCTTCATCCGCGACATCCGGACGATCCTCGCCCTTCTCCCGGCGGCCCGCCAGAACCTGTTGTTCTCGGCCACGTTCTCGGACGACATCCGGCGGCTCGCCGATGGGCTGCTCAAGAACCCGGCGACAGTCCAGGTCACGCCGCGCAATACCGCCACGGAGCTCGTTCGGCAGCTCGTCATCCCGGTCGACCGCGAACGCAAGCGTGAGCTCCTGTCCACGCTCGTCCGGAGTGGCCGGATCGACCAGGCCCTCGTGTTCAT
>DASTOB010000184.1:0-15425 GCA_035720425.1 Candidatus Limnocylindrales bacterium | reverse complement strand
ACCCGACGCGTCGGCGGACCCTGACGCCCGACCGACCACGAGCGCCTCGAGCCGACCGTACGAGCCGAGCACGAGGCGCGCGATCCGGTCGACCTCTTGGATCGGCCGCCCGAGCATCGCCACCGTCTTGTCGACCTGGATCGTGTGCTCGCGCAGGTGCGAGCCGAGCCGGTTGAGCCGGAACCCCACGGTGATCGGGATGCCGGACCAGCGACCCGGCACGGCCAGGCCGGCGGCATCGAGCCCGGCGAGGACCTCGATCGCCTGATCGACGAGCCCGTCGAGCCGATCGATGACGTCGCCGACGGCGCCATCGGCCTCCGTTGCCTCGTCCGGCTCCGGCGGGAGCGCCCCGTCCGGTGCGTACTCGCCCGCATCCGGCTCGCCGGCGCGGTGGAGGAACCAGGCGGTCGTCCAGCCGTACGCGCGCTGCGAGCTGATCACGTGGGCGACGGTGCGCCGGATCGTCCACTCGCCGCCGCCCGGATCCGCGTCCCAGGCCTCGTCGGGGATTCCGGCGAGCGCGCCGTAGAGTTCCCAGCGAGCCGTTCCGCTCGCGGCGAGCAGCGCGACCGCGGGGCCGGCCCCGGCGCCCGCCGAGCCGCCGCTCGAGCCGGCCGCCTCCCGCCGCCGAGCCACCTCCGCGGCCGCGTCCTCGAGGCGCTCGTGGAGTCGATAGAGCCCGTATCGGACGTCGAGATCGTCTGGGTCGTCGGGGTGCCAGCGCCACGGCCGCTCGAGCGCGGCGTCCGGGACCGCCACCATGTCGGCGACGGCGGTGCGGATCGCGGTGCGAGCGCGGCGGAGCGGCTCCGCGATGGGAACCCGGGGAGTGGTCGGCAGTTCGGCGAGCGGATCGTGCATGGCGACAGAGTACGACCCACGCGCGGCCGCGGGTACGATTGCCACCGATGGCCCACCGCGACCCTCCGAGCCGAGCCACCCGGTCCGGATCCGGGCTGCCGGCGATCGACCGCCTGTCGCCGCCGCCTCCATTTGACCTCGTGGCCGCTCGCGTCGAGGCGCACAGTTCGCCGGGCGACGTCGTCGTCGACCTGCACGGCCGTGGCGGCTGGGTCGCGCGGGCCGCGATCGACCGCCAGCGTCGCGCCGTGTCCCTTGAGTCGGGCCCGCTCACGCGGCTCCTCGCGGAGGTCGTTCTTCGGCCGCCGGACGTTCGTCATCTCGACGCCGCGTTCCAGTCCCTCGGCGCCTCGCCGCGCGGCGAGACGAGCCTCCGCCTCGCCATCGGGGAGTGGTTCGCGACCCGCTGCGCGACGTGCGGGCGGTCGCTCATCGCCGACGAGCTGACCTGGGAGGCGGGCGCCGACGGCGACCCGGCCCGGCCGGTCCGGAAGCACTACCGCTGCACCGCCTGCCGCGATCAGCAGAGCGGCGGCGAGCAGCGACACGCGCCGCTTGACGACGCCGACCTCGAGCTCGCGCTCGCCACGGAACCGGGCGCCGCGGTCCGTGATCGCCTCGCGGAGCGCTTTCCGGCGCCGCCCGGCGGCGATGGTCTCGTCGACGAGGTGCTCGACCTTCACACCCCGCGCCAGCTCGCGGCGCTGGCGGCGATCCTCGAGCGGATCGAGGGCGACCTTCGTGCGGCGCCGGTCGAGTCGGCGCTCCGGCTCGCCTTCCTCCAGGCCATCCTGCCGTCGAGCCGCCTCCAGTCGACGCCGGGCCGCGCCGCCGCCCTCCGCATCGTCGGCGGTCACGTCCGGCGCCCGACCGGGGACGTGTGGCGCGAACGCAATCCGTGGCTCGCGCTCGAGGACGGGTTCCGCGCGGTTCGCGGCTTCGTCCAGCAGCTCGAGGGCGGGCCGCTCGGGCCGGTCCAGGCGCGTTTCGGCGAGGACCTGCGCAGCCTCGGTGAGGGGGCGGCGACGGCGATCGTCCGGCTGGCGGGGCACTCCACGGGTCCGGGCCTCGGGATCGACGGACGGGATGCCGGCCGACCGACCGACCGGGCACGCGTCCGCCTCCTCCTGGGTCAGCCGCCGGTTCGGCCGACGCAGGAGCGGATCGCGGCCGCGTGGCACGGGACGGCGTGGGCCCTGGGACGCGCGGCCGCGTCACTCGTTCCGGCGGAGCCGCTCGTCGCCACGTCCTGGCGCGCGCCGTGGGCGTGGCAGGCGGCGTCGCTGCGGCGCTCGCTCGAGGCGGCCGAGCCGCTCCTCGCCCGCGACGGCCGGGCGGTGTTCTTCCTCGACCCGGCGGGGCCGGAGGCGCTCGTCGCTACCGCGGTGGGGGCGGCCGGCGCGGGCTTCCGGGTCATCGACGCGCGGCTCGCGGAGCCCGACGAGGAGTCCGGGGGATTCGTGGAGCTCGCTCCTCCCGGCGCGACCCTGCCGCCGGGGCCACGAACCCGCGCGAACGTCGGACTTCCGCCGATCCCGGGCGGGCCCGGGGACCCGGAGCTCGTGCCGGGTCCGGGCCTGTTCGCGCCGCCGGAACGTTTCGACGCCCGGCCCTTCTCGGCGGCCGACGCGGCGAAGACGGTGACGGCGACGGCGATCGAGGCGCTTCGGGCGCGGGGCGAGCCGGCCCGCACGGAGCGGCTGCTCGGGGAGATCCTCGTGGGGCTCGACCGGGCGGGTCAGCTTCGCCGGTTCGCCGCCAGCGCGTCGGGCGGTTCGGATGCGGGGTCGGATGCGGCGGCGACCGGCGGTGATCGGCCGCCCGGGGCGGATCGGCCGCCCGTCGTCGATCGGCCGCCAGGGGCCGATCGGCCTTCCGCCGGCCGGACGGCCCCGACGTCCGCCGGACGGGGCACCCTGGAATCGGCCGTCGCTGGCTCCTCGTCCGCTGCCGGCTCCTCGTCCTCCGCCGCCGCCGCGTCCGGCGCCGCCGAGGCGTCCGGCGATCCCGTCGAGCGACTCGTCGGGCTCATTCGCGACGAGCTGGGTCGGTCGACCCAGCGGCGCATCGTCGAGATCGAGCCGGACCGCTGGTGGCTGGCCGACCGGGACGATCGCGCATCGGCCGCCGCCCCGCTGGCCGATCGGGTCGAGTGGGCCGTGTACAGCCTCCTGTCGACTGCCGGCCCGCTGACCGAGGACGGGTTCTTCAGCCGCATCGCGGCGCTGTTCGCCGGGCCGGACCTGCCGGACGAGGCGCTCGTTCGGGCGTGCCTCGACAGCTATCGGAGCCCGGCCAGCACGGCCGATCGGATCGTCACCGGGGAGGATCTCCCCCGCCGGTCGGCGGAGCATGCCGAGTTGATCGGCCTGCTCGCCGATGCCGGCCATCGGCTGGCGATGCGCGTGTGGATCGGCCGGCGCGAGCAGGCGCGGACCGTCGACGGGCGTCGTCTTGGCGATCGACTCGAGGACCGCGAGCTCGACGCGTACCTGCCGGTCGTCGCCCGCGGCCCGGTCGAGGAACTCGAGGCGGTCGACTGCATCTGGTACGTCCGAACGAAGGCGACGTTCATGTTCGAGGTCGAGTGGACGGCCATGCTCGGCGACACGATCCTGCGGCGGCACGAGCGGATCGCGCCCGACGAGCGACTCGTGCGGTTCCTCGTCGTGCCGTCGGAACGGACGGAGCTCGTGCGCTACAAGCTGGAGCGCTCGCCGCTCCTCCGGTCGGCGATGGCCGACGGGAACTGGCACGTCGTCAAGTGGCACCACCTGCGGGCGTTCCTCGCCCGCGACCCGCTGTCGCTGGCCGACCTCGAGCCGTACCTGGGCCTCGATCCGCCGATCGAGCGGAATGCGGCGCAGTTGTCGCTGTTCGGGGAGTGAGAGGGGGGTCGCAGGGACGCTGCACGGCGTCGGCGTCGGCGTCGGCGCCGGCCCGAGGCACGCTGCGCGGCACCGGCACCTCGCACCGGCCTGATGCGCGACGCCGGCCCCTCGCGGCGGCCTGATGCGCGACACCGGCCCTCCCCGTCGTCGTTTGCGCACCAGGTGAGCGGTCGTCACTGCCCGGAGCATGGGAGCACCGCGCAGCTCCAGCCATTTCGTCGTTTGCGCACCGGGTGAGCGTTCGTCACGGACGGGAGCCTCGAAGTCGTCATCCGCGCACCGGGCGACGCAGGATCGGCCGACTTTTCGTCAGTTTCTCGCCCCATGCGCACCGAGACGGCCCGGCAAGGCCCCGCGCTCACCCCACGAGCATCTGACGATTCTCGGGCCCGGCCCGGCCCCCGCCACGCACGAGCAGGACCGGTCGCTCCGCCCCGCCGGCGTTGACACGGTGACGAACGCTCGCGTGGTGAGAATCCGACGATTCTGATCCGGCGGGGACGTGCACGCTAGGCTTGTGTCGCCTCCCATCTGACGTTCGACAGCCTCGCACGAGGAGATCCCGCCCGTGACCCAGCCGGAATCGGCCGCCGCGAACTCCGCCGCCGCGAACTCGGCCGCCACCGATTCGGCCGCCGCGAGCTCCGCCGCGAATTCGGCGGCCGCGAACTCCGCCGCCGCCGCGAACTCGGCCGCCGCGAACTCCGCCGCCGCCGCGAACTCCGCCGCCGCGAACTCCGCCGCCGCGAACTCCGCCACCAATTCGGCCGACCCCAGCTCCCCCTTCGCCGGCCCCACCTCCGCCGCCGAAGCCGTCAACGCCTTGTCGGAGCGCTTCTGGGAGCGGATCCTCGAGCTCCACCCAACGACGGCCACGATGTACGGCGACTCGCGCTACGCGGACCGACTCGACGACCCGGGGCCGGAGGGTCGGGCGCAGATCCGTCGGCTCATGGAGGACACGCTCGCCGAGGTCGAAGCGATCGCCCCGGACGACCTGCCGCTCGAGGATCGGATCACGCGCGACATCCTGCGGGTCATCGCGGAGCTCGGGATCGAGGAGGACGACCAGCGGACCCACGAGCTGCGCGTCGTCGACCAGATGTCGGGCCCGCAGACGATGCTCCCGCAGCTCACCCAGTTCCAGCCGGCCGACACGCCGGAGCGGCTCGACGCGCTCCTGTCGCGCCTCCACGCCTACGGCGATTTCATGGCCGCCAACGTGGAGATCCTGCGCGACGGCCTGGCCAGCGGGCTGACCGCGCCGCGCATCGTCGCCGAGCGAACGATCGCCCAGATCGAGCGCCTCCTTGCAGTGCCGATCGACGAGGCGGTCATCCCGACCCTCGCCAAGGTCGCCTCCGACGCGGACCGCGAACGCGTCCGCGAGGCCGTCCGGGACGTCGTCTATCCAGCCGACGCGGCGTTCCTCGAAGCACTCCGCGGTGACTACCTCGCGGCGACCCGCGAGGAACCCGGCATCTGGTCGGCCCCGAACGGCGAGGCCCTCTACCGCACCCAGATCCGCGCCTGGACGACGCTCGACCTCGATCCCGCGGAGGTCCACCGGATCGGCCTCGACGAGCTCGAGGAGATCGAGGGCCGACGGCGAGAGATCGCCCGACGGGCGGGCTTCGGCGACGACACGGCCGCGTACCGCGCGGCCCTCGCGTCCGATCCGTCCAACACCGTCCCGCGTGCCGCCGACCTCGTCGCCCGGGCGACCGAGGACATCGAGCGCGCGCTGGCGCTCGCGCCGCGCTACTTCGGCCGGCTGCCGCGCGCGGGCTGCCAGGTTCGGCCGGTCGAGGAATACAAGGAGCGCGACGCGCCCTTCGCGTACTACTTCCCGCCGACGCTCGACGGATCGCGGCCCGGCATCTACTACGTCAACACGTTCGACCTGCCGTCGCGAACGCTGTCGAAGCTCGCGGCGACGACCTACCACGAGGCGATTCCGGGCCACCACTTCCAGATCGCGCTCGAGATGGAGCATCCCGACCTCAACACGTTCCGGCGGCTCGGCTCACGCTCCGTCGGCGGGGCGTACGTCGAGGGCTGGGGCCTGTACGCCGAGACGCTGGCCGACGAGATGGGGCTCTACCGCGACGACGCCGAGCGCTTCGGCATGCTCGACGCCCAGGCGTGGCGGGCCGGCCGCCTCGTCGTCGACACGGGACTCCACGCCCTGCGCTGGACCCGCCAGCGGTCGATCGACTTCCTGCTCGGAGCCGGGCTCACCCCGACCGATGCGACGATCGAGACCGACCGCTACATCTGCTGGCCGGGCCAGGCCCTGACGTACAAGATCGGCCAGCGCGAAATCCTCCGCCTGCGCCGCGAGATCGAGGCCCGCGACGGCTCGCGCTTCGACCTTCGGGCGTTCCACGATGCGCTGCTCGGCCATGGGACGCTGCCGCTCGCAACGCTCGCCCGCGAGCTCCCGAACTGGGTGGCAACCCCGGCCTGAACGCGGCCGAATCCTGGCCGACGCCGACCCGAGGAAGTGGTGCGCCCGCGCACCGAGAGGCCGCGTCACGCGCAGCCTCGCCTTGCCGATCTCCGGACCGAAGCGCACCATAGCCGTCCCTACCGCACCCGACACTGGGAGGAAGTGCCCCATGCCCAGTCCCCGCATTCGACGTCTCGTCCGACTCGTGGCCGCTGCCGCCGCGCTCGTCCTCATCGCCGGAACGGTGCCGGCGCAGGCCGCCCCGGGCGGAAACGGCAAGGCCGGCTTCAAGACATCGGTGGCGGCGATGGTCAAGCCCGGCGCGGACGCGCCCGCCGGCGTGGTCATCGAGCCGCTCATCACGGTCGGCGATACGCTGCCGAACGGGTTCACGTTCGACTCGATCCCCGACGGGATCAGCATCTATCCGCGCGGCAACGGGCGGGTGGACCTGTACGTGAACCACGAGACGTCGCTCGTGCCGTTCCCCGGCAACCTGACCGACTTCACGAACTCGCACGTCGACAAGCTCGTGGTCAACCAGCACTCGGGCGGGATCCTGCACGGGAGCGACGTGATCCCGAGCGACGCGAACTATCAGCGCTTCTGCTCGAACTTCCTGGCCGGCCCCGAGCAGGGCTTCGACCGCTGGATCCTGTTCACGAACGAGGAAGCAACCGACACGGTGAACCGCACCGGGCTCGCCTGGCCGGCCATCCCGTCGGTAGGGTCCAACCCGGAGCAGGCCGGCGTCGTCGTCGCCCTCGACATTCGCACCGGCCAGTACAAGACGATCTACGGCATGGGTCGCCATAACCACGAGAACAGCGTGGCGATCCCCGGGTTCGACGAGCTCGTCGTTCTGTCCGGCGACGACACCTTCAGCGCGCCGTCCTCGCAGGTCTACAGCTACATCGCCCCGGACACCGACGCCGTCTGGAACGACGAGGGCGAGCTGTGGGCGTTCGTCGGCGAAGCGGGCTTCAACGACTACGGCGATCTCGCCCTCGGCGACGACATCACCGGCGAGTTCATCCCGGTCCCTCGGAACATCGCGATCGGCAACCAGACCGGTCTCGAGAACTGGTCGAACGAGAACAACGTGTTCCAGTTCATCCGGATCGAGGACATCGCCTACGACCGGAACGACCCGAAGGTCGTCTATCTCGCCGACACGGGCGAGCCCCGAGCGATCCCCGGCGGCGCCGGCGATCGACTCATGCGCGGCCCGTCCGGCACGATGGGCCCATACCCGAACGGGCGCATCTTCAGGATGGTCCTCAACGACGACGACCCGACGGTCGTCGACAGTCTGTCGATCCTCATCGATGCCGACCCGCTTGGCCCGGGCAACCCGGCCGCGCTCCATCAGCCGGACAACATCGAGACCACGGCGACCAGCCTCCTCATCCAGGAGGACACCGGGAGCCACAACCAGTTCAACCTGGGCGCCGGGCCGGGCGCGCGGGTGTGGCAGTACACCTTCGGCACCGGCCAGCTGAAGGCCGTCCTCGAGGTTGACCAGTCGCTCGACGGAGCGGTCGGCTACGACATGGGCGGCGGCATCGCTCGCGCCGGCGGTTGGGAGTCGAGCGGGATCGTCGACGCCTCGTCGATCTGGGGACCGGGCTGGTTCCTCCTCGACGTGCAGGCCGGGTCGTTGATCCTCGAGTCCGAGAACGGTTTCCTCGGGCCGAACCCGGTCGTGTTCGAGCGGGAGGGCGGACAGCTGCTCCGGGTCAGAATCCCCGGCGCCTGAACGCCGTTTCTACGCAGTCACGCGAAGGCCCCGCCGACGGCGGGGCCTTCGGATTCCGGGCCCTCGGATTCCGAGTCGGCCCCAGCCGGCCCCGGACTACGAGTCGAAGCCGATGCCGAGCGCGTCGAGTGTTCGAAGCAGGAGGCCCCGCCGGCCCTCGTTTCGGTCGGCCCGATCGAGCTCGCGCCTGACCAGCTCGACCGCGGCGTAGCGGAGCGGCTCCGGCGGGAACGGAAACGGCGCGCTGCGCACGAAGTCGAGCCGCAGGAGCGGCGACTCCGGCCGAAGGATGAAGTCGCGGACCACGCCGCCGGCCCAGCGGCTGGCGCCGACGCCGAGCCCGGTGTACCCGAGCGCGTACGTGACCCGACCACCCATCGTCTGGCCGAAGGTCACGGTGAACCGGCTCGTCGTGTCGATCGCACCGCCCCAGCGATACGGGAACCGCAGGCCGTCGAGCTGCGGGAAGGCGCGAAAGAAGTGTGCGGTGAGCCGGTCGAACGTCTCGGGTCGGACGTCATGGGCCGGGTCGACGCCGGTGCCGCGGTGGTAGATCGCGTCGTAGCCGCCCCACAGGATGCGATCGTCGGCGGTGAGCCGGAAGTAGTGGAACTGGTTGTTGGAGTCCGACATGCCCTGGCGCTGCGCCCAGCCGATCGACGCGCGCTGTTCCGGCGTGAGCGGATCCGACACGAGGGCATAGTCGTAGACCGGGACGAAGTGGGCCGATAGGCGACGCAGCCAGCCGGAGTAGGCGGACGTCGCGACGACGACATGGTCGGCGGTGACCGTTCGCCCGTCGGCCGTCGCGAGCCGGACCCGACCCGGCAGGCGCTCGATGCGCTCGACGCGGGTGCGCTCGTGGATCGCGACGCCGCGTTCGCGGGCGACGCGGGCGAGCCCGTAGGCCAGCCGGGCGGGGTCGAGCATGACGGTGCCGTCACGATCGAACAGGCCGGCCTGCCAGATCGGGGAGTGGACCTCCGCGCGGACGGCGTCGGTGTCGAGGAACTCGAGGTGCTCGCCGTACCGCGCCGCCTCGTCCGCCCAGGCGCGGAACTCGTCGACCTGGTGCGGTTGGTCGGCGACGTCGAGGACGCCGGTCTCCTCGAGGTCGCAGTCGATGCCATGGTCGCGCGTGAACGTGATGAGCTCGGCGAGGTTCCGGCGTCCCTCCGCCTGGAGGACGTCGATTTCGGCCGGGAAGTGGAGCAGGCCGTTGGCCAGGCCGTGGGTCAGGCTCGCGGCGCAGAACCCGCCGTTCCGGCCGCTCGCGCCGAACCCTACGTGCTCCATCTCCAGGACGGCGACCCGGAGGGATGAATCCGTATCGGTCAGGGCGAGCGCCGTCCACAGCCCCGTGAACCCGCCACCGACGATCGCCACGTCGACGCGGATGCCCGCGTCGAGCGATGGTCCGGGTGGCGGCGCGTCGCGGAGCCCGTAGGACAGCCCCTGAGTCGGGAGGTCGACGGTCATCGAGCGCATCGTCCCACGCCCCGATGACCGAGGGACGCACGGTGCGCCCCTTGGTACCGATACCGCGGATCCGACGGCTGATGCTGCGGGATTCGTGGCTCAGCGGCACCAGGACGACGATATTCGCGTTGACGGGCGCTGCCGCGATGTGGCACGATTGACGCCCCTTCGTCCCACTCCCCGCAACGCGTGCGCCCGAGCCGCGTCAGGCGGCACAGCGACGCATTCCATGGAGACCGCATGACAACGGAACCGACCGCCGCCCGGACGACCCCACGACTCGATCGGAGCCGCCAGCTCGATCTCTACCGTCGGGCCGTCAAGACGCTCCCCGGTGGGACGGATTCGAACTTCCGGGCGTGGGGCGAGGACACGATCTACGTCGATCGCGGCAAGGGTGGCCACGTCTGGGACGTCGACGGCAACGAGTTCGTCGACCTGCGGATGGGCTACGGCCCGGTGATCCTGGGGCACGGCGACGATCGGGTCGATGACTACGTGAACGAGCGCATGCGCCGCGGCGTGAGCTTCAGCCTCACCTCCGAAGACGAGGTCCGGGCGATGGAGCTCGTGTGCGAGTTGACCGGCTGGGTCGAGATGGCCCGCATGACCGTGTCGGGCACCGAGGCGACGATGCACGCGATGCGACTTGCCCGCGCCTACACGGGCAAGTCGAAGATCGTGAAGTTCGAGGGCCAGTACCACGGGGTCCACGACTACGCGCTGATCAGCGTCACCCCGGACGCGATGGACGAGCTCGGCGACGCCGACAACCCGGTCGGGCTCGCCTGGGGCCGCGGGATCCCGGAGGAGGTCGCCCAGACGATCGTCCCGGCCCGCTTCAACAATCTCGACCTCCTTCGTCGGCTGTTCGAACGCCACGACGACATTGCGGCGGTGATCGTCGAGCCGGTCCTCGGCAACGCCCAGGCCATCCTCCCGGAGCCCGGTTTCCACAAGGCCATGCGCGCCCTGACCGAGGAGTTCGGGATCCTGCTCATCTTCGACGAGGTCAAGACCGGCTTCCGCTTCGCGCGCGGCGGGGCGGCCGAGTTCTTCGGCGTCACGCCGGACCTCGCGACGTTCGCCAAGGCGATGGGCAACGGCTACCCGGCGGCGGCGTTCGGCGGCCGACGCGACATCATGAGCCTGCTGCCCGACAAGGTCAGCCACGGCGGCACGTACGCGGGCAACCGCGTCGCCGCCGCGGCCGCAGTCGCGACGCTCGGGATCCTCCGCGACGGGACGGTCCTCGAGGGGATCCACCGGCGCGGCGAGTCGATCCGGCGCGGCCTGTCGGCCATCATCGAGCGCAAGGGCCTGCCATTCTTCTTCACCGGCCATCCGTCGATGTTCGGGATCACGTTCACGGAACGCGAGATCCGGGAGTATCGCGACTGGGCCGACACGGACCACGCGCTGTACGACGCGGTCGCCGTCGGGATGCACGCCCGGGGCGCGATGCCGGAGCCGGACTCGCGCGAGCCGTGGTTCCTGTGCGCCGCCCACGACGATGCGGACGAGGCGAAGGTCCTCGAGGCGTTCGAGGACTCGCTCGCCGCCGCGCTCGACGCGCGTGTCACCGCTCGCTGACGGGACGGGCGGAGGGAGCGGCACGATGACCATCGACGGAAACGCCGTTCGGTCGGTGGACCGCGCGGCAGCGCTCCTCCTCGCGCTCGGCGAGAGCGAGGGGGAGGCGGGGGTGACCGAACTCGCCCGGCGCCTGGGGCTCCACAAGTCCACCGCGTCGCGCCTCCTCGCGACGCTCCAGAAGCGCGGCCTCGTCGAGCAGGACGAGGAGACCGGGAAGTACCGACTCGGCCTCGTCGTCATCCGGCTGGCCGAACGAGCGGAACGGACGCTCGACCTGCGCGGCATCGCGATGCCGGAGCTCGAGCGCCTTGCGCGCCTCACCCACGAGACGACCGGGCTTGGCGTGCTCGACGGCGACCAGCTGCTGACGGTCGCCCAGGCCGACGGGCCGAACCTCATCGCCGTCGGCGATTGGACGGGGCGCTCGACGCCGCTCCACTGCGTCGCGTCGGGAAAGGTCCTCATGGCCGCGCTGGCCGAGCGCGAGGTGCTGCGGATCGTCCGACGCGGCCTCGCCTCGTACACGGAGCGGACGCTCGTGGGGCTCGAGCCGCTGCTCGAGGAGCTCGCCCGTGTCCGACGGCGCGGCTTTGCGACGGCGCTCGGCGAGTACGAGCTGGGGCTCAACGCGGTCGCGGCACCGGTCCACGACGCCCGCGGGAACGTCATCGCGGCGGTCGACATCTGGGGTCCGGCCTTTCGGGTCACGCCGCGCCGCATCCCGGAGCTGGCCGCGCAGGCGCGCGAGGCCGCGGCGGCGATCTCGGTCCGACTCGGCGGCGCGGCGGTCCCGCCCGAGGGGAGCCGGCCCTCACCGACAGCGGTGCCGGCCTAGGATCGTTCGTGAAGAGCCCCGCTCGCGTGCAGGCGAGAAAAATCCGTAGGCGGGCTCGAAACCCCATCACCCCAGCGACCACCCGTGCCTTCGCACCCCTCGTGATGCTCGCACCAGCAGGATCGGGCCACGTGGGCCGATCGCGACGCCGATCGGCCCCGGCCCGGGCGCACTATCGGCGTTCCGGCCCGCTGGTGCTGGTGGGGGCAGCACGCCCGACGATTACGTTGCCGTGCAGCGCGCCTGTGGGTCCGCATCGGCCAGATTTGATGCTGGGAGCAGCACGGCATCGGTCAGCGCCGCCGGCCCGATGTCCGGTTGAGGGTGTGGGTTCGGCCCTCCGGCGGTTGGTTCGGCCCGGGTCAGGTGCCGGGCACCTGTTGCGGAACCTTCTCCGCGCTGGTGACGATTGCACCGTCACAGACCGGGCTGGCGTCGGATTAGCGACCGCTCGAACCCGCGCAGCGGGGCCAGAGCGGACACCGTATCGCCTGCATCGGGCAACGATGACGATGGGAGCGTCAGGGGGATCGATTACGCCTGGGGTCGGGGCGCCTATCGGTCGGGGACGCCCGACTTTGACGATGGCATCGTCACGCGGTCGGCGAACGCGTCTCGGACCCCGGCGGACCAGGGCGGATCTGCTGGGTTCGGAGCGACGGACCCCCTCGGAGCCCGGCAAACCCGGGCGGCCCCCCGCGGACTCGGCGTTGGGTGGGAGCCGGCGTACGGCCGCGGCGTCGCATGGGTCCTGCGCCCTCACCCCGCGGATCCCGACGGATCGTTCCTGGTGAGGACCTGAGCCGCTAGGCTATCGGTGATGCCGGACCTGACCGCCCTCCGCGACCGGATCCTCGAGATCGTCGGCGAGCAGATCGTGCCCGTTGTCCTCATCGTCGTCGTCGCGTTCCTGTTCCTGCGGCTCTCCCGGCTCTTCATTCACGGCATCTTCAAGACGCTCATGGACCGCGAGGCGACCGAGGGGACGGCCCAGGAACTGTCGGCGGTCGAGGTTCAGAAGCGGATCGAGACGCTCGACGCGCTTGGCGCGAACGTCCTCCGCTTCTTCATCGTCGTGATTGCGGGGCTCATGATCCTGGGTCGCTTCGGGATCGATATCGGGCCCGCGGTCGCCGGGCTCGGCGTGGTCGGCGTGGCGGTCGGCTTCGGGGCCCAGCACCTCGTTCGCGACTACCTGAACGGCGCGCTGATCCTCGTCGAGAACCAGTTCTCGAAGGGCGACGTCGTGCGCATCGCCGGCGTCTCCGGCACGGTCGAGGACTTCAGCCTGCGCCGGACGACACTGCGCGATCTCGACGGCCTCGTCCACACGGTCCCGAACGGCGAGATCGCCGTGGCCACGAACCTGACCCGAGTGTGGGCGCGGATCAACCTCGACGTCATGGTCGCCTTCGGGACAGACATCGACCGGGCGATGCAGGTCGTCGATCGGGTCGGCGCCGAGATGGCCGGCGACCCGGCATGGAAGCGACGGCTCCTCGAGTCGCCCCGGGTCGAGCGAGTCGAGGCGATCGGCGAATTCGGGATCACCCTCAAGATCCTCGGCACCGTGCGCGCGCCGGACCGCTGGGCGGCCGCGGGCGAGTTGCGCAAGCGCCTCATCGCCGCGTTCCGGGAGCACGACATCGAGATCCCGCGGCCGCAGCGCGTGATCCTGTCGGACCGCGACGATGCCCGCCTCGGCGGGGCCGGCGCGGGGCCGGACCAGGACGAGCTGGCGGAAGGCGTCGAGTAGGATCGAAGTCGCTGGCGGCAGCCCGTCGGCGCGTAGAATGGCCCGACACCCAGCCTCGAACGGAGGGCCCAGCGTTGAGCGTCGAGCAGCGCCCGGAGATCGAAGCGCTCATGGCGGAGCGTCGGACGTTCCCGCCGGAGGCCGCCTTCAGCGCCCAGGCGAACGCGACCGCGGCGCTGTACGAGGAAGCCGCGCAGGATTTCGAGGCGTTCTGGGCGAAGCGCGCCCGGGAGCGGATCAGCTGGTTCACGCCGTTCGAGACGACCCTCGAGTGGGATCTGCCGTTCGCCAAGTGGTTCACCGGCGGCGAGCTGAACATCAGCTACAACTGCGTCGACCGGCACATCGAGCGCGGCCTCGGCACAAAGGTCGCTTACCACTGGATCGGCGAACCCGGCGACACCCGGACGCTGACCTACGACGATCTCCACCGCGAGGTCCAGAAGGCGGCCAACGCCCTCAAGGAGCTCGGGGTCCGCAAGGGCGACCGCGTCGCGATCTACATGCCGATGATCCCGGAGCTGCCGATCGCGATGCTCGCCTGCGCCCGGCTCGGCGCGCCGCACACGGTCGTCTTCGGCGGCTTCAGCGCGGAGGCACTGGCCGGGCGGATCAACGATTGCGGCGCAAAGGTCCTCATCACCGCCGACGGCGGGTGGCGGCGCGGCAAGGAGGTTGGGCTCAAGCACCACGCCGACGAGGCGATCGCGTCGGCCCCGTCGATCGAGGCGGCGATCGTCGTGTCCCGCATCGGCGGCGGCGCGAGCGGTGGCGTCCACATGGTCGAGGGCCGCGACCACTGGTGGCACGACATCGTCGAGCGCCAGGAAGCGCACTGCCCGCCGGTCCCGGTCGACAGCGAGCACATGCTCTACCTGCTCTACACGTCCGGCACGACGGCCAAGCCGAAGGGGATCCTCCACACGACCGCGGGGTACCTGCTCGGCACGAGCTTCACCCACGAGATGATCTTCGACGTCAAGCCGGACGACGTGTACTGGTGCGCGGCCGACATCGGCTGGGTGACCGGCCACTCCTACATCGTCTACGGGCCGCTCGCCAACGCGACGACGAGCATCCTCTACGAGGGAGCGCCGGACACGCCGGCCTGGGACCGCTGGTGGCAGATCGTCGAGGACTACAAGGTCACGATCCTGTACTGCGCGCCGACGGCCATCCGCGCGTTCATGAAGCAGGGCCCGCAGTTCCCGCAGCAGCACGACCTGCGATCGCTGCGCGTCCTGGGATCGGTCGGCGAGCCGATCAACCCGGAGGCCTGGCTGTGGTACCACGAGCACATCGGCGGCGGGACCGCCCCGATCGTCGACACGTGGTGGCAGACGGAGACCGGGATGATCCTCATCACCCCGCTCCCCGGCGTGACGACGACGAAGCCGGGGTCCGCGACGTTCCCGTTCCCGGGCGTCGAGGCGGACGTCGTCGATGCCGCCGGCGACAGCGTGCCGTTCGGCGGTGGCGGTTACCTCGTCCTCAAGAAGCCGTGGCCGGCCATGCTGCGCGGCATCTACGGCGACCCGGAGCGCTACAAGCAGACGTACTGGAGCCGGTTCCCGGGCATGTACTTCGCCGGCGACGGAGCCAAGCGCGACGATGAGGGCTACTACTGGCTGCTCGGGCGCGTCGACGACGTAATGAACGTGGCCGGCCACCGGATCTCGACGACGGAGGTCGAATCGGCCCTCGTCGACCACAAGTCGGTGGCGGAGGCGGCGGTCGTCGGCAAGAAGGACGAGATCACCGGCGAGGCGATCTTCGCCTACGTCATCCTCAAG
>DASTOB010000183.1:0-5928 GCA_035720425.1 Candidatus Limnocylindrales bacterium | reverse complement strand
CGGTCGCCGCCCGCGGCCCGGTCCGGGAGGTCCTCGAGGACCCGGCGCTCGTCGAGCTCGGGGTCGACCCGCCGCCGGCGGTCCGACTTCGCCGGGCGCTGCGGGCCGGTGGGGTCGACGCCCGGACGGAACACCGGGCGCTCGAGGCGCTGTCCGCGCTCGACACCGTCGCCGCCCTCGACGCCCCGGGGGCCACGGGGTGAGCGTTCGGATCGATCTCGACGGGGTCGCGTTCACGTACCCGGACGGCACCGAGGCGCTGGCCGGCGTCGACCTGGCGATCCTGCCCGGCGAGCGGGTCGCGATCGTCGGCCAGAACGGCAGCGGCAAGTCCACGCTCGTCCGTCACGTCAACGGCCTGCTCCGGCCGACCCGTGGGCGCGTCCTGCTCGACGGCTCGGACACGGCCGGCCGGCACGTCGCCGAGCTCGCCCGGACCGTCGGCCTCGTCTTCCAGAACCCGGACCGGCAGCTGTTCGCGGGAAGTGCCCGGGCGGAGGTCGCCTTCGGACCGCGCAACCTCGGCGTGCGGGGGCCGGACCTCGACGCGGCGGTCGCGGCGGCGCTCGTTGCCGTCGGCCTCGACGGCGCGGCGTCGGCGAACCCGTACGACCTCGGCTTCTCGCGGCGCAAGCTCCTCGCGCTCGCCTCGATCCTCGCCATGAACACGCCGATCGTCATCCTCGACGAGCCGACCACCGGGCAGGACGCCGGCGGGGTGGCCCGGGTCCAGGCGATCGTGGCGGACCTCGCCGGAGCCGGCCGGACGGTCGTTGCGATCAGCCACGACCTGCGCTTCGTGGCCGAGACGTTCGAGCGGGTCGTGGTGATGCGCGCCGGCCGGATCGTGCTCGACGGGTCACCGGCCGACGTTTTCGCCGCGCCGAACTGGGAGACGCTCGCCTCGACGTACCTCGAACCGCCGCTCGTCGCGCGGCTCGGACACGCACTTGGCCTCGGGCCGACGGCGACCGAGACGGCGCTCGTCGACGCCCTCCGGTCGGGCGGCCTGCCGGCTCCCGCCGTTCGGCCGGCCCACCCCGACTGACCCGCCCGGACCCGACCGACCCGACACCCGACGGAGCCGGCCGGACCGGGCCGCCCGGACCGCCGATCGGGACGTTCGGCCCGTTCCCGGCGAGCCGTTCCGATCCCATGATCGGCCCTGTCAGGAGGCTCTCGCCATGCGTGTTCTGCTCGCCATCGACGGGTCGCGATCGGCCGATCGCGCCCGGGATCTCGTCGCGACCATGCCGTGGCCGCGCGACACCCAGGTCCGGATCGTCGCGGCGATCCGCCACGGCGACGGCCAGGAGCGGTACACGCTCGACACCGCCCTCGACGCCGCGGAGCGCGACATCGCGCGACCGGGCCGGCGGGTCGACCGAATCCTGCTCGACGGCCGCCCCGCGAGCGCCATCGTCGACGAGGCGGAGGCATTCGGCGCCGAGCTCGTCGTCGTCGGCAGCCGCGGCCATGGCCCGATCCAGTCGATGGTCCTCGGGTCCGTGTCGGCCGAGGTCGTCGACCACGCGCCGTGCCCGGTCCTCGTCGTCCGCGACGCTCCGTTCACGAGCGTCCTCGTCGCCGAGGACGGATCGCCGAGCGCGCGTGCGGCGGCGGATCTGGCGACGAGCTGGCCGATCCTGCGCGGCCTGCCGATCACGGTGCTGTCCGTCGCGGAGACGCTCCTGCCGATGCCGACCGGCATGACGCCGGGCCTGTACGACGAGGTCATCGCCTCGTACCACGACTCGGTCGACGACGCGCGCCGGCAGGCCGACGCCCAGAGTGTCGTGACCGCCGAGCGGCTCGGCGCGGCCGGCGCCGACGCCCGACCGGCCATGCGCGAGGGCGACGCCGCCCACGAGATCGTCGAGTTCGCCCGCATCCATGGGATCGGCGTCATCGTCGTCGGCACGCGCGGGCACACCGGCCTGGCACGGCTCATCCTCGGCAGCGTCGCCCGGAACGTTCTCCTTCACGCGCCGTGCTCGGTGCTCGTCGTTCGCCAGACGGCCCGTCCGGGCGGAGGTCGTCGGGCTGCCGCCGAGCAACCGGCGGCGGAGCGTCCGGCCGCCGCCGCGCCGCCGGTCGACCCGTGGACGGTGGGCGTCGGCCACTGAGGCTGCGTTACCCGGCTTTCACGGGGACCGTTCCCGGCTGAGCGGTCCGCTCAGTCAGAGAAGGCGTATCGGAGGCCCCTGACGAGGCCCGAGGCCAGCTAACGGCCCCGGCGAAGGGCGGATAGCGCCCGAACGATGCCTTGTCTGCATCAACCGTTCGGTAACGGGCTCCTCGACGGCACCGACCGGGCTGGTGGCGGCGCTCAGGGCGTCAGCCAAGCCTTCTGTGCATAACCCGGCGCGCAAGCAGGGATTCCAGTGGCGCAGGCGGAGTTCCGCGGCGCGCTACGCTTGGCACGGAAACCAGGAGGCCATGACGATGACCACGACCAAGACCCCGGACACCGCCGCCGCGCCGGCAACCGACCTCGCCGCGCTCCGCCGCTACCGCCGGGCCGCGAACTACCTCGCCGCCGCCCAGGTCTACCTCCAGTCGAACGCGCTCCTCCGCGAGCCCCTTCGTGCGGAGCATGTCAAGCCCCGTCTGCTCGGACACTGGGGCGCGGCGCCGGCGATCAACCTCGTGTACGCCCATCTCGACCGACTCGTCCGGGCGCGCGACCTCGAGGTCCTGCTCGTGACCGGCCCGGGCCACGGTGCCGCCGCGAACCTCGCCAACCACTTCCTCGACGGGTCCCTCGAGGCGTTCTACCCGGACATGACCCGCGACATCGACGGCGTCGAGCGCTTCGTCCGCGCGTTCTCGTGGCCGGCCGGCTTCCCGAGCCATCTCACGCCGGGAACGCCGGGCACGATCCACGAGGGCGGTGAGCTCGGGTACGCGCTCGCGACCGCGTTCGGCGCGGCGATGGACAACCCGGATCTGTTCGTCGCCTGCATCGTCGGCGACGGCGAGGCGGAGGCGGGGCCCACCGCGGGATCGTGGAACGGCAACCGCTTTCTCGACCCGGCCACCGGCGGGGCGGTCCTGCCGATCCTCGACGTGAACGGCTACAAGATTTCGAGCGCAACGATCTCCGGCACGATGACCGACGAGGAGCTCATCACCCTCCACACCGGCTTCGGCTGGGACCCGATCGTCGTGTCAGGCGACGACGACGGGGTCGACGAGCAGATGGCCGCCGCGCTCGACCGCGCCGCGGACCGGATCGCGGACCTCCAGGCGCGCGCCCGCGGCGGCAAGCGAATCCTTCGGCCGCGCTGGCCGATGATCGTGCTCCGCACGCCGAAGGGCTGGACCGGGCCGAAGGAGGTCGACGGCAAACGGGTCGAGGGCTCGTTCCGCTCGCACCAGGTCCCCGCCGGTGATCTGCGGACCAACCCGGCCCACCTCGGGATCGTCGAGGCGTGGCTCCGCTCGTACCGCCCGGACGAGCTGTTCGACGCGGACGGCCGGCCGGCCGCGGACATCCTCGCCTTCCCGCCGCAGGGTGACCGGCGCCTCGGCATGGGCACGGCGGCGATCGGCGGCCTGCGGCGCGTCCCGCTCGACCTGCCGGACGCGGCCATCGCGGATCTCCCGGTCGCCCGGCCCGGCGGATCGGACGCCGGCGCCCTCGAGCAGGTGGGCCACTACCTCGCCGAGGTGATGCGCCGGAGCGAGGCGGACCGCAACTTCCGGATCTTCTGCCCGGACGAACTCGAATCGAACAAGCTCGGCGCCGTGCTCGCCGTGACGGGTCGCGCCCACACCTGGTCGGACGAGGCGGATTCGCGCTTCACGCCGGACGGGCGCGTCGTCGAGGTCCTCGCCGAACACCTGTGCGAGGGCTTCCTCGAGGGCTACCTCAAGACCGGCCGGCACGGCCTGTTCCCGTGCTACGAGGCGTTCATCGCCATCGTCGACTCGATGATCGCCCAGTACGCGAAATGGCTGAAGGTCTCGAAGGAGGTGCCGTGGCGGCCGCCGCTCGCCTCGCTCAACCTCCTGCTCACGTCCGACGCCTGGCGCCAGGACCACAACGGCTACAGCCACCAGAACCCCGGCTTCATCAACAGCCTGCTCACGAAGAAGGGCTCCGTCCTGCGGATCACCCTGCCGTGCGATGCGAACACCCTCGTCGAGACGATCGCCCGCTGCCTGCGCAGCACGGGTTACATCAACCTCGTCATCGCCACGAAGCAGCCGCTCCCGCAGTGGCTGACGATCGACGAGGCCAAGGCCCACGCGAGCGCCGGCGTGTCGATCTGGCGCTGGGCGTCGACCGACGACGGAATCGACCCCGACGTCGTGATGGCTTCGGCCGGCATGGTCCCGACGATGGAGACGCTCGCGGCGATCGACCTCCTCCGGACCGACGTGCCGGAGCTGCGGGTCCGGATGGTCAACGTCATGGACCTCCTCCGCCTCGACTCGCGGCGCTCCCATCCGCACGCCCTCGAACCCGAGCCGTTCAACGCTCTCTTCACGACGGACCGCCCGGTCGTGTTCTCGTTCCACGGCTACCCGTCGGCGATCCACCAGCTCGTGAGCGCCCGGCCGAACCCGCTCCGCTTCCATGTCCGCGGCTACTCCGAGGAGGGCATCACGACGACGCCGTTCGACATGCTCGTGCGCAACGGCACGTCGCGCTTCCAGCTCGCGACCGAGGCGATCCGCCGCGCGGGGCGAGCCGAGACGCGCGACGGCGCGCGGGCGATCGACCGCTACCTGCTCCGCCTCGAGGAGCACGCCGCCTTCATCCGTGAGCACGGCGAGGACCCGCCCGACATCACTGGCTGGCGCTGGCCGGATCCCGCCGCCGGGGCGGTCGCCCAGAGCCCCGCCTGACCGCGCGGCCGGGGACGGGAACCGGGCGGCCGATGCGGGTCCTCGTCCTCAACGCCGGGTCGAGCACGCTCAAGGCGAGCGTGGTCGATCACCCGCGGCGCGAGCCGGTCTTCGCGATGACGCTCGACTGGGGGGCCGACGCGAGCCGGGCCGCCGGGCGGGCCGACGCGCTGGCGCGTCTGCTCGAGACGCTCGTCGTCGAGGGGGTGCCGATCGGGTCGATCGAGGCGGTCGGCCACCGGGTCGTCCACGGCGGCGAGCGGTTCACGGCACCGATGCTCGTCGACGACGAGGCGCTCGCCACGCTCGACGATCTCGCCACCCTCGCCCCGCTCCACAACCCGGTCGCGGTCGAGGCGATCCGGTCCGCGCGCACGGCGCTACCGGACGTGCCGCACGTCGCGGCGTTCGACACGGCCGTCCACGCGACCCTCGACGAGGCCGCCCGGCGCTACGCCCTGCCGGCCGACTGGACGGAGCCGCACGCGATCCGGCGCTTCGGCTTCCATGGGCTGTCGGTCGAGTGGGCGATCCGCCGGGCGGGCGAGCTCCTGGAGGCCGATCCGGCCGACCTCGGCCTCGTCGTCGCCCACCTCGGATCCGGCTGCTCGGTGACGGCGGTCGCGGGCGGCCGAGCCGTCGCGACGTCGATGGGCATGACCCCGCTCGAGGGACTCGTGATGGGAACCCGAGCCGGCTCGGTCGACCCGGGCATCCTGCTCCGCCTGCTGGCGGCCGGCGTGACGGTCGACGAGCTGGCCGATGGCCTCGACCACCGCTCGGGCCTGCTTGGGCTGGCCGGCACTGCCGACATGCGGGAGCTGCTGAACCGGGAGAGCGCGGGCGACGCCGCCGCCGGGCTCGCCGTCGAGCTCTTCGTCCGCCGCGCCGCGGAGGCGGTCGCGGCCGCCGCGACCTCGCTCGGGCGGCTCGATGCGCTCGTCTTCACCGGAGGCATCGGCGAGCACGCGGCGCCGATCCGGGAACGCATCGTGGAACGGTTGGGCGTGTTCGGCCTACGCGGCCCGCTCGACCGCGCCGCGTCGAATGCGGACACCGTGCTGACGCCGT
>DASTOB010000182.1:0-6988 GCA_035720425.1 Candidatus Limnocylindrales bacterium | reverse complement strand
CATCTTCTACCTGATCGGCTTCGCCAATCGGATCGTCGTCGTCACCCGCTGGGCATGGTCGTTCTTCACCCACGGTCGCGGATCGCGGCTCATCACGGGGTCGCCGCTCCTGCCGCCGATCGAGGAGCCGGAGCCACCGGCGTAGCGGTCGCTAGAAGACGATCACCTGGCGGACGTGCTCGCCGCGGCGCATCGCGGCGAAGGCGTCCTCGAGTTCGTCGAGCCCGATCCTCCGATCGACCAGCCGATCGATCGGCAGTCGACCCTCGAGGTGCAGGGCCGCGTAGCGCGGGAAGTCGACCGAAGCCACGGCGAAGCCGTAGTTCGAGCCGAGGATCCGGCGACTGCCGTCGACGAACGGGAAGACCTCGAACGATGCGCGGGCGCCGAACGGCGTGAGTCCGACGAGCACGGCCGTCCCGTCCGGCGGCAGCAGGTCGATCGCCTGCTCGATCGTCTCCGGCCGTCCGATCGCCTCGAAGGCGTAATCCGGGCCGCCGCCCGTCGCCGCCCGGACGGCCGCGTCCGTCGACGCGCGGTCAGCGGCGAGGACCGCGTGCGTCGCGCCGAGGTCGCGGGCCCGATCGAGCTTGGCCGCGACCCGGTCGACGGCGACGATCCGGCCGGCACCGGCGAGCACGGCGCCCATGACGCACGATAGGCCGACGCCGCCGAGACCGATGACGACGACGCTCGCGCCGGCCTCGACCTGCGCCGTCTTCACGACCGCGCCGACGCCCGTCGCGACGCAGCAGCCGATGAGCGCCGCCGCGTCCGGGGCGATCCCGTCCGGCAACGGGATGGCCGCCTCGACCGGGACCGTGGCCGCCTCCGCGAACGTGCCGATCCCGAGGTAGGGGAGGACCTCCGACCCGTCGGCGCGCCGCAGCGGGGTTCGGCCGTCGGGGAGCCGGTGACGCACGGAGCTGGAGCCCGTGCACAGCCACTCCCGGCCGGCGAGGCATGCCGCGCAGCGACGGCACGGCGCATACCAGGTCAGGGCGACGAGCTGGCCCGCGCGAAGCGTCGTGACGCCGGGACCGGCGACGTCGACGACCGCGGCGCCCTCGTGGCCGAGAACGAGCGGGCCGGGTCGCTCCCACTCGCCGTCGCGCACGTGGAGGTCGGAGTGGCACACGCCGGACGCGAGCATGCGCACGCGGACCTCGCCGGGCCCTGGCGCGTCGAGGGCCAGTGTCTCCGACCGGGTCGCGACACCGGGACGGTCGAGCACGGCGGCTCGGATCGCGATCGGCTCGGTCATGTCGGACCGCATCCTACGTCGCGCGGGCTGACGCGCCGCGCTCGCATCCGGGCTGGTCGGGCCGTCAGGCTGGGCTGCCGTCGCCGGAACGGCGGGCGCGCGGATCGGCGTCGCTGCGACGACGCTCCTCGGCCGCGTGCACCGCGCCCTCGAGGTGGCCGGCCGTGTGGGCCTCCGCCCAGCCTGCGGCGAGCGCCACGCTCGTCGAGGCGAGCGCGGGACGGCGTTCGAGGGTCTCGCGGACACGGGCGACGAATCGCGCCGCGACCACCGCGTCGGCATCGACGAGCAGCACCCGGAAATGGCCACGGCCGACGGACGCAACCCGGTCCGATCCACGTGCCGAGCGTCGGATCGCGTCGAGCGCGCCGCCGATCGCGCGGTCGGCCCCGTCGCGACCGGCGACCTCGGTCAATCGGTCGAGTCCGTCGAGGGTGAGGGCGACGACGACGGCGGCGCGTGCCGGCTCGCCCGCGGCGTCCGAACCGACGAGGCGCTCCCACGCGTCGACCATGTGCCCGCCGGCGGCGTCCACGTCCTCGGCGGCATCCGCGGCGAGCGCGATCTCGTCATCGCCGGTCAGCAGGCTGAGCACGACCCGTTCGGTACGTTCGTGGTCGACCTCGATCGACGGCAGGGTGAACCGCCGGCCACGCTTGCCGGCGCCGCTTCGGCGCGCGTCGGAGCGAGCCGGGGATCGGCGGGCCGGGGGAGTCTCCGGCGCAGGTTCTGGGCGGCCTACGAGTGGGGGCCCGACCGGAGCATCGGGCGGGGCTTCGGCCGGCGCCTCGGTCGCGGGCTCGAGCGCGGCGGTCGCCGACATCCTGGCCGAGGCGACATCGGCCGGGTCTGGCCTGCCGTTCGCGGCGGCCACGCTCGGGGGCTCCGTTTCGGTTGACACCGCCGCCGGTGCGACGCTCCGCGGCGTCGGATGCCACGCCCGGGACGCGCCCACGTCGGGTCGACCGACCGGGAGTTCGGCCCACTCGATCCGATCGCGCGAGACCGGTGGGCCGTCCAGGTGACGACTCTCGTGAGAGGCGTGCCCCGCCGCGCCCTGGCGCCCCGCCGAACCCGACCGCGTCGCGGCGACGAGGAGCACGACGTTGGACGCGACGAGTGCCGCGAGCGCGATGACAAGGACGTCGAAGGTCACGGAATCACGGTCTCTCTGGTCGGTCGCCGACAGGCGCGCGCAGGCGCGCCCGAGCGGCGAGGGTGGCGGGGCACAAGCGTACGGCATCCCTCGCGCCGCCGCCGTCGGCGTTGCGTCCGAAGCGCCCGATTCGGTCGTCCGCAACCGGACTGCAACTGGATCGGGCCTCGTACGGGCTCGACCGTTGCGTTCCGGTGTCTACGCTGACCGAACACGGTCCTCAACGACCGACGAACGGAGATCCGGACATGGCCACGCACGCCCCTCGGGGGACCGATAGCGCCGGGATCGAACTGCGCGAGCGTGCGACCGGTGGGCGCGCTCCGTCGGTCAGGCCGACCTTCCGCCGGCTGCAGCTCGCCGGGCTTACGCCCGACGAAGCCGGTAACCTCACGGCGCACCTGACCGGCCTGCGCGTCGCCGGTGCGCCGTGGACCGTCCGCGAGATCGAGCGCGTCGTGTTCCTCAGGATCCTCGTCGAGCGCGGCCGAATCACGTCCTGACGCCCTGCCGCGACACGCGGCCCGGACCGCGGCGCCGGGCGGTTCCGTGCCGGCGCGCTCCGCCGGGCGGTTCCGTGCCGGCGCGCTGCGTCGGGGCGACCCTCCATTCGATGCAGAGAAGGATTAGCAATTGCACCAGGCTGCGACTCGACCGCGGATGGTGCCGAATTCCGCGCCGGAGCACGCTCCCGGGCGCCGTTTGATGCCCCCGGTGACTCGAACACGGCTCGAGCCCGTCCGCGCATCGCTTCGGGCTGGATATCAAGCCTCCTGTGACTCGCCACGCCGCCGGTAGGCGAGCGCGGACCGGCACCGTGCCGGCGCACCGCGTCCCGGGCGTTCGTTGAAGGCATCCTGTGACTCGCGCGGCGCCGACGAGCAAGCGCAGACCTGTGACGAGCCCGCCTCCCTTCCGTCACGATGTGACCAACGGCACTGGGCGGTGCCGGCGACGCTCGACCATCGTCCGGCGCGGAAGGGACCCTCGATGCTCGACGATCAACGATCAACGGCCGACCCGGGCGGGTGGCGCGGCTTCCCGGCGCGGGTGGCGATTGTGTACGCGGCCGTCGGACTTGCCTGGATTGCCGGCTCCGGCGCGGTCGCCGACTGGATCGCCCGATCCACCGGCGTGGCGCTGGCCGAGCTCGAACTCGTCAAGGGGATCGGCTTCGTCCTCGTGACGGCTGCCGCCCTGTTCGTGATCCTCCTCGTCGAGCAACGTCGGCTGCACCGGGCCGCCGCCGTTCGGGAACGACTCGAGGCGGAGTTGCGGCAGGCGCAGAAGCTCGAGGCCGTCGGGCGACTGGCCAGCGGCATCGCCCACGACTTCAACAACCTGCTCACCGCGATCTCCGGCAACGCGCATCTCGTCCGATCCGACCTCGCGACGGGGAGCGCGTCGGTCGCCGACGTCGACGAGGTGATCGCCGCCGCGAACCGTGCCCGCGACCTCGTCTCCCAACTCCTCGCCTTCAGTCGACGCCGGCCGGCGGAGCCGCGTACGGTCGCGGTCGACCCTGCCCTCGACGCCCTCGCCCCCATGCTCCGTCGCCTCGTTCCCGCACACGTCGTGATCGACACCAGGCTCGCCGCCCCGGGCGCAGCCGTCCGGATCGACCCGATCGAGCTCGATCAGATCGTGCTCAATCTGGTCGTCAACGCGGTCGACGCGATGCCGCATGGCGGCCAGCTCACGATTTCGACGGAGTCCATCGGCGACCGCGTCCGGCTCACCGTGCGCGACACCGGCGTCGGCATGGACGAGGCCACCCGAAGTCGCGTCTTCGAACCGTTCTTCACGACCAAGCCGATCGGTCAGGGGACGGGTCTCGGCCTGTCGACCGTGTTCGGGATCACGCAGCGTGCGGGAGGGACGATCGTCGTCGACTCGACACCCGGTCGCGGTACGACGTTCGCCATCGAGATCGGCGTGGTGGAGCTCGCGGCCGGCGCGGAGCCGGACGACGAACCGGACGGTCAGGGGGTCCGGGCCGCGCGGATCGTGCTCGTCGAGGACGATCCGGCCGTGCGCGACCTGGCCGATCGGGTGCTGTCGCGGGCCGGACATCATGTCGTCTCGGCGGCGACGCCGACCGACGCGCTCGACCTCGTCGCGTCGGACTCGGTCGACCTGCTCCTGACCGACGTCGTCATGCCGGAGCTGTCGGGCGGTGCCCTCGCCGCCCGAGCCCGGGCCATCCGGCCGGACCTGCGCGTCCTGTACATGTCCGGACACGCCGATCACGCCGGGACGGAGGCGCCCGAGATCGGCCGCACCGACAGCTTCATCCGCAAACCCTTCGCGCCGCGCGAGCTCGTCGACGCCGTGCACCGGACGCTCGACGCGTAGGCGGGTCGTCGCCCGGGCTTCGGACGCCCGATCGCGGCGATCCACGTGCAAGAGCGCGTCTACTTGACGGGGGCGCCGCATCGGTCCCACCGTCGCGGGTACAGATGGCTGACGTGGCGACCGCGACCCTGACCCTCCTGTTCACCGACATCGAGGGATCGACGCGCCTCCTCCAGGAGCTCGGAGACGGGTACGGAGCCGTGCTCGACCGGCAGCGCCGACTGCTCGACGAGGCGGTCCGCCGGCACGGCGGGAACGTCTTCGGGTCGGAGGGCGACGCCCTGTTCGCGACGTTCGAACGTGCGTCGGGCGCACTCGCGGCGGCCGCCGATGCGCAGCGAGCCCTGGCGAACGAGCCGTGGCCGGACGGGCGCCGCCTGCGGGTGCGGATGGGGATCCATACCGGCGTCGTGAGCCGCCTGCGGGACGACTACGTCGGGCTGCCGCTTCACCAGGCGGCGCGCATCACCGCCGCCGGCCACGGCGGCCAGGTGCTCGTGTCCGCGGCCACGGCGGTGCTCGTTCGGGACCAGCTGGCGGACCTCCGCCTCCGCCTACGAGATCTCGGCCAGCATCGGCTCAAGGACCTGCCGCGCCCGGAACCGCTCGCCCAGCTCGAAGGCGACGGGCTCGAGGGCGCCTTTCCCGCGCTCCGGGCCGTCGAGTCCCGGCCGGGCAATCTGCCCGTCCAGCTGACGTCGTTCGTCGGCCGGGCGGAGATCGCGGCGGCCGCGGCGCTCCTCGCGACGACCCGGCTGCTGACCCTCGTCGGACCCGGGGGAACGGGCAAGACGCGGCTCGCCCTCCAGCTCGCCACGGAGGCTGGTTCGGCGTATCCGGACGGCACGTACTTCGTCGGCCTCGACGCCGTCGTCGACCCGGAGCTCGTCCCACCCGAGATCCTCGCGGCGCTCGACGTCCCCGACGGCGCCGGCTCGGCCCTCGACCGACTCGCCGACCACCTCCGCGACCGGCGCCTGCTGCTCGTGCTCGACAACCTCGAGCAGGTCGTGGCGGCCGGTCCAGCGATCGCCCGGCTGCTCCGCGACGCGCCGGGCCTGCGGATCGTCGCGACGAGCAGGATCCCGCTCCGCATCTCCGGGGAGCAGGAGTTCGCCGTTCCGCCGCTCGGGGTGCCGCCCGCCGGCGCCGCCGTCAACGATGCCGGCGCCGCCCTCCGGTTCGAGGCGGTCAGGTTGTTCGTCGAGCGCGCCACGGCGGTCGCGCCCGCCTTCGCCATTGACGACGCGAACGCCGCCACGGTCGTCGACATCGTCCGTCGACTCGACGGCCTGCCGCTCGCCATCGAGCTCGCTGCGGCGCGGGTCCGCGTGCTCCCGATCGACGCGTTGCACGCCCGCCTCGATCGCGCGCTCGGCATCCTCGTCGGCGGCGCTCGCGACCTGCCGGCCCGACAGCAGACCCTGCGCGGTGCGATCGACTGGAGCTACGACCTGCTCGATGAGCCGGACCGGCGCCTCTTCGCCCGCTTCGCGGTGGTCGCCGGCGCCGCGCGCCTGAGCGAGATCGATGCCATCTGCGGCCCGGCGCAGGAGCTCGGCCGCGACGTGCTCGACGGGCTCACGAGCCTGGCCGACGGCAGCCTCCTGCGGGCCGAACTCGCGGTCGACGAGGAGCCACGCTTCGGCATGCTCGTCACGATTCGTGAGTACGCGTCCGAGCGCCTCGCGGAGCGCGGCGAGGCCGAGCACGAGCTCGTTCGCCGACGTCACGCCGAGACCTACCTCGCCGTTGCCGACGGTTGCCGATCCCGCCTGACCGGTCGCGAAGGCCGTCGCTGGCTCGATCGCCTCGAGGCCGACCACGACAACTTCCGGGCCGCCGTCGATTGGGCCGTTGAGATCGGCGATGCGGCGCTCGCCGTCCGCCTGCTCGACGCCCTGTGGCGGTTTTGGCAGTTCCGCGGCCACCTCGTGGAAGCGGCCATGCGTGCCGACCGAATTCTCGCCCTGTCCGGCGTCGCGGACCTGCCGCCGGATCTGGTCGCCGCCGGATTCGGTGCCGCAGGGAGCATCGCCTACTGGCGAGCCGATCACGTGGTGACGAACCGATCGTACACGCGGGCGCTCGACGCGGCCCGCCGATCCGGCCGACCGGCACTCATCGCGGAAGCCCTCTACAACCTGGGTTTCTCTCCCATCGAGGACGAGAGCACGCCGGAGGCGCGCTACATCGCCGGTCGTCCGCTCTTC
>DASTOB010000181.1:0-6884 GCA_035720425.1 Candidatus Limnocylindrales bacterium | reverse complement strand
CCGGCGGCCTGGCACCTGACGGCATCGCCGGAGGCGTGCATCGGGCGGTCGACGGGAGTGACGACGATCCTCGTCGGCCCGCGGCGCCCTCCGGATCGTGGTCCCGCGCGACGGTGCGATCTCGAGGCGCGCGACGTGGCGGCGGCGGCGCTCGAGATCCTCACCCGGGAGGCCATGCCGGACGGACCCCCACAGGCACGATCCACGGCTCGTTGATATGCAGATGCAAGGCCGTCAGTCCGGTTCGTGACTCGGCCGGATCGTGGCGCCGACTACGGTTCCGGCAGGAATTCGGGGCACCCGTCGGGTCTCGATCCGGGGGGACCCGGATCCTGCGGGTGCCGACCCACTTCAGCTCCTCCCCAGGGGCGCTTGTGACGGGGCGCCCCTCCCGTTCCCCAGCGGACGGTCCGAGCCCCCTCCTCGGACCGTCCGCTTCTTCATGCGCGCCGAGAAGGACCACTGCGTGCACGGCCGGATCGAGTGCAACGCGGCTGAGAGCGCCGAGCGGCGGAGCCCCGCGGGCCCGATAGGCCGACGTCCGTACGGTCAGGTCAGTGCCCGGCAGACGCCGGCGCCCCAGCGGGAGGTACCCCATGGACCAGGTCAAGAAGGATTACCGCGAGGCCGAGGAGAAGGCCAAGGAGATGTGGCGCAAGGCGGACGGCGAAGAGGATCTGGCCGACAAGGTCGGCAACCTCGGCGACGACGTCCGGACCGAGCTCGGCAACGCCGGCGACGAGGTTCGTCGCCGGGTGGACGAGCACGACGAGGCTCCCGTCGAGCGTCGCTACTGATCGTCGCGCCTGATCGGCGCACACGAACGCGCCCGCCGGCATCGCCGGCGGGCGCTTCTTCGCGTCCGGGGTTCGGTGCGACGGGTCAGGCCGCCGCGGCGAGCTCCGCCCGTCGGGCGGACATCCGCTCGCCCAGCTCGTCGAGCTCCGTGCGGTCGAACACGCTGCGCGCCTGGCGGAAGAGCTCCTTCTCCTCCTCCTCGATGTGGTGACGCAGGCTCTCGGCCATGACCTTCACCTTCGGGCCCCACTCGTCGTCATCGACCGGCATCGTTCGCAGCTCGCCGAGCAATCGGTCGACCACGTCGTGCTCGATGTACGCCTCGAGCACGAGCTCCTTCGCCTTGGGATGGTCGCGGAGGGCGGGGTAGAAGATCTCCTCCTCGATCGTCTCGTGCGTCACGAGCTCGCGGTCGAGTCGCTCGAACAGGTCCGTCCGGGTCCGCACGCCGCGGGTCGTCGTCGTCTCGAGGTCGTCGAGCATCCGCTCGACCCGCCGGTGATCGGCGGACAGCAATTCCAGTGCGTGCATGGCTCCTCCTGCAGGGTGGGGGTCTAGATCGGCACATGGAACGCGCCGGCGGCTCGCGCGCGGACCGGCGGCACGGGCATGCGCCTCGCAGCTCACTTGCATGGCACCCAGGGCGCAGGCACCTCGTCGGCTCCGCACCGATCGCAACGCCCCCGTAGGCGGACCCGGCCCGGTGCCGCCGCTCACGCAATGCCCGCGCCCGTAGCCTGCGGTCACGGCCCGCGCCCGGCGGGCAGCACGCGGAGCGCAAGCGGCGCAGGGAGGGCCGATGGACACGGACGGAGCGGTGATCTTCGAGACGGTGACCAGACGCTTCAACGGGACGGTCGCGGTCTCCGACATCAGCCTGCACGTGGAGGCCGGCACGATCGTCGGGATCATCGGTCCGAGCGGGGCCGGCAAGACGACCGCCGTGCGGCTCATGACCGGGGGACTTGCGCCGAGCAGCGGGCGGGTGCGCGTGCTCGGTGAGGACCCCCGCTCGTTCCGGCGACGCACGCGCGAGCGGATCGGCTACATGCCGCAGCAGTTCACGCTGTACCCAGACCTGACCGCCGGCGAGAACGTCGACTTCGTGGCCAGCCTGTTCGGCCTGCTCTGGCTTCGACGCCGCCGACGCGTCCGCGACGTCCTTCGCCTCGTCGACCTGTGGGACGTCCGCGGTCGCCGGGCGGGCGCCCTGTCCGGCGGGATGCAGCGCCGGCTCGAGCTGGCGAGCGCCCTCGTCCATGACCCGGCCCTGCTCTTCCTCGACGAGCCCACCGCCGGGGTCGACCCGCTCCTGCGGGCGCGGATCTGGGAGGAGCTCCACCGCATCCGGGACGCCGGGCGCACGCTCGTCGTGACGACCCAGTACGTCACCGAAGCGGAGGAGTGCGATCGCGTCGCCCTCGTCGCGGACGGTCGGCTGATCGCCTTCGCCGCGCCGGACGACCTGCGCCGGTCGGCCGTAGGCGGGGAGGTCATCGAGGTGCGCACGAACGTGCCCCTCGACGCGGCCAGGATCGCCGGCCTCGACGGCGTGCGCGAGATCCGCCAGACGGAGGCCCGCACGTTCCTCGCCACCGTCGACGACGCCGGCAAGGCGACGCCGGACGTGGTCGACGCGGTTGGCCGCGAAGGGGCCGAGACGGTGTCCGTCCGCGAGTACCGCCCGTCGTTCGACGAGGTCTTCGCCGCGCTCGTGGCACGCTCCTCGGCGCAGCCGGAGGACGGCGTGCCGGTCGACCCGAACGCGCCGGCCGACCCGAACGCGCCGGCACGGGCGGCCTGATGCTGGCGCTCCAGTTCCTCACCCGGCAGCTCGCCTTCGTCGGCAAGGAGCTCGTCGAGGTCGTCCGTCGCCCGGGCGCCGTGGTCAGCCTCGTCATCGGCCCGTTTCTCATCATGGCCCTGTTCGGGAGCGGTTACACGGGGATCCGTCCGCCGCTCCGGACGATCCTCGTCGTCCCCCCGGACTCCGGGCTGTCGACCGACGCGGCCACGTATCGCGAGGTGGCCGCGGGCCTCGACATCGTGGCCGTCGTCCCGTCGGTCGAGCCGGCTGAGGCGCGACTGCGCGACCGGACGGTCGACGTCGTCGTCATCGCCCCGGCGGACCTTGCGGGCCGCTTCAGCGCCGGACAGCAGTCGACGATCGAGGTCCGGATCAACACCGCGGACCCGGTTGGCCAGGCGCACGCCGGATTCCTGGCGGCCACGCTGGCGAGCGAGGTGAACGAGCGGCTCATCGAGACGGCCGCGGCCGAGGGCGGCGAGTACGCACTCGGCGCCGGCCGGCCGGAGGCCCTGCGAATCCCGGCCCGCGTCATCGCCGCGCCCACCCGCTCCGAGCTCGTCAACGTCGCGCCATCGGAGCCCGGCGTCGTGTCGTTCTTCGGCCCGGCCGTCCTCGCCCTCGTCCTCCAGCACCTCGCCGTCACCCTCGTCGCCCTGTCGCTCGTGCGCGAGCGAACGAGCGGGATCATCGAGCTGTTCCGGATCGCGCCGATCTCGACGGTCGAGGTCATCCTCGGCAAAGTCCTCGCCTTCGGCCTGCTCGCGGCGGCGATCGCGGTCGGCACGCTGGCCCTGCTCGGCGAGCTCGGGGTGCCGACGCTCGGCGACCCGGTTCAGCTGGCCGCCGTGCTCGGACTGCTGCTCGTCGCCTCGCTCGGGCTCGGGACGCTCATCGCGGTCGTCTCGGACTCGGAGCGCCAGGCGGTGCAGCTCTCCCTGCTCGTCCTGCTCGCGTCGGTCTTCTTCAGCGGGTTCGTCCTCAACGTGGACGAATTCGAGCCGGCGGTCCGCGGCGTGGCCTACCTGCTGCCGGTGACGCACGGCATCCGCCTCGCCCAGGACGTCATGCTCCATGGCTGGATCAACGCGCCGTGGCACGCTGCCGCCCTGGCCGGCATCGCCGCCACGCTGCTGTTCGCCTCGTGGGCGCTCCTTCGACGCGGCATGACCCGGCTCTGATGCCGGTCGGGCCCACCCGTGGCTGGTCGCTCGCCCTCATCGCGTTCGGCGTCAGCGGCCTGGTCATCGTCGCCATCGGCCTCGCCACGGTCCTGGCCTGGGGCACCGGATCCGATCCGGCCGCGACCGATCCGGTCGCCGACCTCCGCGCGACGCTCGCCGGATCGCGTGCGGCCGTGATCGACGCCGCGACGTCCGCGCGGTCCGCCGATGCCGGGCTCGTTGCGGCCGCCGAGGCCGCCGGCTCCGCCGGTGCGCTGACCCGCGACCTGTCCGTCGCGGCGCGCGGCCTCGCGTCGGCACTCCGGACGTCGATCTTCGGCGTCGAGCCGCTCGCCCCGGCCGCCCCGGCGTTCGAGGGTGTCGCGGACCGGGCGGCAGCGCTCGCGGTCGACCTCGAGGCCGTGCAGGTCACCGTGCGATCCGGGGGTGCGGACCTGCGGGCCGTGGGGACGCGGCTCGACGAGCTCGGTCGCCGACTCGCCGACCTCGACCGTGCGATCGACGAGTCGGCCGGGCGAGCGGACGAATCGATCGCCGCCGTGCGGCTGCTCGTGGCCGCCGTGCTGGCCTGGCTCGCCATGCCCGCGCTGGCTTCCGTGTGGCTGGGACTCCGTCTTCGATCCGGGAGCGCCCGGTGAGCCCCCGCCGCACAAACTCGGGATGGAGCGCACGCCTGTACGACGCGAATGGCCGCGATCGGACGGTCCGCGTCGGCCCCAAGGCGTTCGCGTCCCTCGACGACGACCGGCTGCTGTGGATCGACGTTCGAGTCGCGAGCGACGAGCGGCTCGACCGGCTGGCCACGCTCCTCGGCCTCCATTCCTCGCTCGCCCGGCGCCTGCGCAACCCTGCGGACCGTCCGACCGTCGACGTCGTCGAGGATCGCCTCGTCGCGCACGTCCTCGCCGTCGCCTCGAACGGGCGCCGCGAGCACCCCGTGCCGCTGACGATCGTCGCCGGGCCGAACGTCGTGGCCACCGTCCACCGCGAGGAGGTCGACACGCTGCGCGAGTTCCGCGACCACACCGACGGCGACACGGCGATCGGCCGCGTCGACGCGCCGTCGTTCGTCGCGGCCGTGCTCGACTGGCTCGTGAGCGGCTACTTCCGTGCGATCGACAACCTCGAGCGCGAGGCGGACCGACTTGACGAGCTCGCCCTCGATCCGCACTCGAGCAGGGAGCTCCTCGCCGACGTCGTGCGGCTGCGCCGCCGAATCACCGCACTGCGCCGGCTCATCGCGCCGCATCGCGAGGTGGTCGCCGCGCTCGCCCGGCCGGACCTGACCGCGTTCGCCGACACGGACGCCGGCCCGTACTTCACGGCCCTCGCCGATCGGCTGGAACGGGCGCTCGACGGCGTCGAGACCGCCCGCCAGCTCGTCCTCGGCTCGTTCGACGTGTCGATGACCCGCACGGGCCAGCGCACGAACGACATCGTCCGCGTCCTCACGGTCGTGTCGGTCATGCTCCTGCCGGGATCGCTCGTGGCCGGGATCCTCGGCATGAACTTCCCGGCCCCCTTCTTCGAGGACCCGGGGCTGTTCGGGCTGGCGGTCGCGGCGATCGTCGCGATCGCGGCGACCACGCTCGTCGTGGCCCGCGCCCGGCGCTGGCTGTAAGCGGCCGGACCGCGTATCGGGTCAGGCGATGAGCCCGGCCACGGCTCGGTCGACGGCGCCATCGGATGTGCCGGCCGCCGTCTCCCCGGGCTCGGGCGCCAGGTCGTCGTGCGCCGCCTCGTCCGGGGAGGAGGTCGATGCGCCCTCGACGTCGAGCAGATAGCCGATGCCCTGGAACGTCCGGATCCTGCCCGGCTCGCCGGGCCGCGCCCCGAGCTTGCGCCGGACCCGAGACACCCAGACCCGCAGGTACTGGAGATCGTCGCGATACTCGGGGCCCCAGACCTTGGTCAGCAGCTCCGTGTGCAGCACGACCTTGCCGGAGTTCGCCGCGAGATGCTGGAGCAGGAGCCACTCCGTCCGCGACAGCTGGACAAGCTCACCGCCTCGAATGACCATGCGGCGCTCGAGATCGATCTCGACGTCGTCGAACCGGATGACGCCGGCTCCGGGAGCCGCGCCGGACGACCGTCGAATGACCGCCCGGACGCGGGCCGCCAGTTCGTCGGGGTGGAACGGCTTGGCGACGTAATCGTCGGCCCCGAGGTCGAGTCCCTTGGCCTTGTCCGCGGTCGAGCCCTTGGCCGTCAACAGGATCACCGGGACCGGGCGCCGCTCGCGCAGCTGGCGCATGACCTCGATCCCGTCGAGGTCCGGCATGACGATGTCGAGCAGGACGATGTCGGGGCGGACTTCCTCCGCCTTGATCAGCGCCTCCTCACCGCCGCCGGCGGTCACGACGCGGAAGCCCTCTTCGCTGAGGGCGATCGAGACGAGCTTGGTGATCCGTGGTTCGTCGTCGGCGACGAGGACGAGCGGTTGGGTGCTCACGCCACTCCTCCAGGTGATGAGGTTGAGTGTGACCCCCCGATGCAACCGATGGTCACGAACCCTCCGGCGCGACGCTCGGCAGGTTGATCTCGATCGACGGAACCGGCTGGGTATCGCCGTCGGTCGTCCCGCTGCCGCCTCCCGGGCCCAGCGTCATCCACCACACGGCGACCACGAGGACCGCGACGGCGACGACGCCGAGAATCATGCCCATCGCACTCGAATCGCGCTCGACGACGACCGTGTCACGGTCGTGGTGGTCGTGTGTCATGTCGGAAACCTCAGCTGCGTTGTCACAGGAGCGGCGTGCCCCCACCACACCGGCCGCCGGCAGTGCGCGGCGGCGTACGGATGGTGACCGGGCAGGCGTGCCGGATGCGGCGGGCCGGCGCGGGAGCACGTTGCGGCCGCATAACAGTCGCCCGTCCGCGCATCGGCGAACGAGGGCCGAACGAGGGCCGAGCGAGGCGTCCGGGAGCGCGGTGCGGCCTGTTCGGCTACGCTCAGGCCGTGAGTTTCTCGACCGACGATCTGGCGCTCCTCGACCGGAGCGAGGAGGTCGACATCGAAACGCGGGCGCCGGGCGGCGACCCGCACCGGGCGGTCATCTGGGTCGTCGTCGATGCGGGCGACGTCTTCATCC
>DASTOB010000180.1:0-4868 GCA_035720425.1 Candidatus Limnocylindrales bacterium | reverse complement strand
CGCGAGGCCGGCCGATGCGGCGACGAGCGCCCATGCCGCCGGCGCGGCCGGCGCAGCCGGCGCAGCCGGCGCTGCGCTCGGCGGCGCGGCCATCGGCGGTGCTGCGGCCGCCGGCGTGCCCGCGCGGGACGCCCTCGCCGGTGCCACCGTCGCATCGGGAATCGCCCGACCGAATCCGCCCCGCGTGCCGTACGCCCCGGAGGCCTATGCGGACGCCGACGCGCCGGTGCGACCGGTCGGTGCCGGCCGCCGGACGCCCGTCTACGAAACCGACGAGGAGGAGCGTGGCGGGACGAGCCCGTGGGTCTGGATCTCGGCCATCCTCGCTCTCGCGATCCTCGCCGTCGCCGCATTCCTCGTCTTCCAGTTGCTGTCCGGCGGCGGCACGCCCGAGCCCTCGCCGTCCGGCGCCACCGTCGAGGTTCCCAACTTCGTCGGGATGAAGTTCGACGAGGCTCAACGCGAGGCCGACCGGCTCGGAATCGAGCTCGTTCGGGCGGCGACCGAGGAAAGCGATGAAGAGCCCGACACCGTCCTCTCCCAGGACCCGGAGGCCGGGACCGAGATCGCCGAGGGCGACGAGGTTCGCCTCACGCTCGCCGTGGGCCCCGGGGCGGTTCCGGTCCCGGATCTCCGCAACCGGACCCGAGCCGAGGCGATCAATCTCATCTTCGGGGCCGGCCTGACGCTCGGTGACGAGGTCGAGGAGTTCGATCCGCTCGTCCCGGTCGGGAGCGTCATTCGCCAGGACCCGCCGGCCAACGTTCAGGTCACGAAGGGGTCGCCGATCACGATCTACGTGTCGCAGGGCCCGGAGCCGACTCCGACCCCGACGCCCACGCCCACACCGACCCCGACCCCGGCGCCGACGCCTCCGCCGACGCCTCCGCCGACGCCTCCGCCGACGGCGCCACCCACGGCTCCGCCGACCGATCCTCCCACCGAGCCCCCGCCCAGCGCCTAGAAGACAGTTCCTCGCACGAACTCAGTCGAGATCGGCCCACAGGCCCCCGTCGGACGGGGTGGTCGGTGGACGCGCGGCCGGAGGTGGCGCCGCATCGGGTGCGGCAGGCCCGTCGAGCGGCACGAAGTCGAGCCGCGGTCGCGGCTCACGCCCGGCGAGGAACGACGGCGTCCGATCGCGAACCGGCTCCGCCGCCGGCTCGAGCGCCGGTGCCGCCTCCCAGCACGCCCGGATCTCGTCGCCGGCGAGCGGTGTGCGCCGCCGGTCGAGCCCGCAATAGCCGAGGGTCCCGGCGACGGACCGGCGGAAGTGCCGGCAGGTTCCGCAGCTCGTCGAGGATCGCTTGCAGACCCAGCACCGGGAAGTCTCGGCCTGGGGTGTCCCGCAGTGCGGACACCGCCACATCGGCATGCCCGGATGGTAGCTGCGAACGCGATCGCTGTCGACTTCCCGAGTGAGCGCGCGACCGATCGACCGCCCTACTGAACGACGTTGATCACCGTGCGATCGGACGTCGTGCCGAACTCCGGTGTCGTCACGAGGACGGTCCCGAGTCCGGAGCCGGGCGTCGCCCCGGGCGGAACGGTCGTTCGGAAGACCGCCCGCCCGTCACCCGCCGTCACCGCGTCGGACGCGACGACCTGGACGCCGGGGATGCTGAGGGTGAACGTGACGGCGGCACCCTCGAGCGGCCGTCCGTCGGGGTCGGTCACGAGCACCGACAGCTCGACCGCCGCGGGCAGGCTGCCGACCGAGATCCGGAACGTCGACGAGGTCAGCACCGCGGTCAGGACGCCGGATCCGCGGAGGACGCTGATCACGATCGTCGAACTGTTCCCGGCCGGGTCGGTCGCCGTGATCGAGATCCCGTTCGTGCCGGGCTGGATGGGAAGGGTCATCGTGAACGACCCGTCCGCTCCGGCGATGCCGGTCGTCGAGCCGCTGTTCGCCTCGTTGCGCGCGACGAGCGTGCTCCGTGGCTGGGTCGACCCGGCGATGTCCACCGCCTGCCGGTTGACCGTCGCGCCGTTGGCCGGCGATGCGAGCGCAATCTCCGGCGCGACCGTGTCGAGGATCCACGTGACGACCGGCGACGGCTCCGATTCGCCACCCGGGCCCAGGAGCGTCGCGGTGAAGTTGTTGCCGCCCTCCGTGAGCGTCACCGGAACGATGAGCTGGTTCGACGCGCCGACCGGGATCTGGGTGATCGGGGCGGGCGCCTGCTCCGGCAGCGCGAGGTAGACCCGAACGAACGTATCGTCCGCGCCGACGACGTCCGACGGGATCGTCAGCACGAGGTCGACGTTCGGCACGTTCGTGTACGGCTCGCCGTCGGCCGGTCCGGCGATGAGCGGGGAGTCCGACACGATCGCCTCCGTCGGCGACGGCGAGGGCGTCGCGGTCAGGTCATCGATGAACGCGTCGACGCTGCCACCGACGATACCCGCCAGGCGGCCGAGGCCGCCGCCGGCGGCGGTCAGCGCGACGGCCCCGAGCAGCACCACCGTCGCGCCGAGGATGAGCCGGATCGCGAGCGGCAGGCCCCGCCGGCGAGCGACGCGTTTCGGGTTGGACAGCCGCGTCGTCACCTGGGTGCGCGGACGGGGCTTGACCGGGGCCGGACGACCGGTCGACGGCGGGCGGGGGCGCACCTGGTAGGAGCGGCCGCTCCGGCGGGTGGTCATCGGGTGGATTGTCGCACGCGCCGGCCGCGAGCCGCGTTTGCGGATCGGTGTACTCTGGCCCCGTTCGGGCGCGTGCGGGGGATCGCGTGCGCCGACTACGAGGGATGGGAGTGCAGGCTCGCGATCCGAAAGGCACCCGGCCCGGCGGCCCTCCGGGCCGGCCGGCATTCGGCGTCGGCCCCATCGCCCGTGTCCAGCCGTCGCCCCTCGCCCGGCCGGCGGCGGCGGCGGTCCCGCCGCTGCCGACGAGCGTGTTCGGTGGTCGGACCGGTTTCGGGCTTCCGAATCTCCGGCGCAACGTCTGCCCGCACTTCTACATGACCGGCTCGCGCGGCGCCATCCCGATCCAGGCGCCGCACCTGCTCAAGGCGCTCATCCGCCAGGACTCCAACGTGTCGCGCTGCCAGCTCCGCGGCGGGGTCCACCTCGACCAGGGCTACGTCAACGACGTGTGCCTCACGCCGCGCTTCAACCAGTGCGTCTTCTACGAGGACGACCTGACGCGCGAGTGACGGCCGCGACCGCACCGCGGGCCGGCGATCCGGCCGGCGGTCTCTCGTACCACGAGGCGCTCGACGCGATCGCCGAGCGCGGCCGCTTCGGCGTCCGGCTGGGGCTGGGCCGGACGCGGGCACTCCTCCGCGAACTCGGCAATCCGCAGATCGGCCTGCGCGGTGCGCTCGTGGCGGGGACGAACGGCAAGGGGAGCGTGCTCGCCCTCGCCGGCGCCGCACTCCGGGCGGCCGGTTACCGTGTCGGCGAGACGCCCAAGCCGCACCTCGTGTCGTACCGCGAGCGGCTCGTCATCGACGGGCGGCCGATCGACCCGGCCTCGTTCGCCCGGCTGATCGGCGAGGTCGTCCCGATCGCGGATCGGCTGTCCGGCCGTCACGGGCCGGCGACGGAGTTCGAGCTGCTGACGGCCGCGATCTTCCGCTGGTTTGCCGCGCAGTCGATCGACGTCGCGCTCGTCGAGGTGGGGCTGGGCGGCCGGCTCGATGCGACGCACGCGTGGGACGGCGGCGTGGCGGCGGTCACGAACGTCGACCTCGACCACACCGACCGCCTGGGCCCGACGGTCGAGGCGATCGCGCGGGAGAAGGCGGCGATCATCGAACGTGGCGATCTCGCCGTGACCGGCGCCGACGGGCCGGCCTTGGCGGTGATCCGCCGACGCGCGTCGCGGGTGGGGGCGCCGCTCCGCGTCGTGTCCCCGGCTCCGCTGACCGGGTGGGATCGCGACGGGATCGAGGTCGTCCTGCCCCGCCTCGGGCGAACGCGGGTGGGCCTGCGCGGCCGGCACCAGGCCGCCAACGTGGCCGTCGCGGATGCGGTCCTCGACGCGCTCGGCGAGGCGGGGATCGCGCACGCCGGCGCGGCTGCCCGCCGGACCGGATACGCCACCGCGCGATGGCCCGGCCGCCTCGACCTCATCGAGGTCGACGGCCGCGAAGTCCTTCTCGACGGCGCCCACAATCCGGCCGGCGCCGGCGCGCTCGCTACCGCGCTCGATGACCTGCGCCCGTTCCTCGCCGGCGGCCGCGACATCGACCCGCCGCCGCTCACCCTCATCGCGGCGTCGATGTCCGACAAGGACGTCGATGGCGTTGTACGCGCGCTCGCGACGTCGCCGCACGTCCGCTCAGCCCGGGTCGTGTGCACGGCCGTCGACGACCCGCGGGCGCTGGCGGCGACAGACCTCGCCGCCAGCTGGCAGGCCGCCGGGGCGGTGCCGGCGGAGCACGTGACGGCCGAGGCGGATCCGAAGGCGGCACTCGATCGGGCGCTCGCCCATGCCCCGGGGCCGGTCGTCGTCGCCGGCTCGCTCTATCTCGTCGGACTCGCGCGGGGCCACCTGGTCGACGACCCCGAGCTGCGCGACCCCGACGTGGGCACATCGGAGCCCGGCGGATGACGAGCGCCCTCGGCAGCGCGACGATCGGCGGGCGGAGGTTCGCCTGGGGTGAGCGGACGTTCGTCATGGGCATCCTCAACGTCACGCCGGACTCGTTCTCCGGGGACGGCCTCCTCGCCGGCGCGGACCCGGTCGCGGACGCGATGGCGGACCCGGCGACGGATCCCGCGGCCGATCCGGTCGCAACGGCGGTCGACCGGGCGCGCCGGATGGTCGCCGACGGCGCGGACCTGCTCGACGTCGGCGGGGAGTCGACCCGGCCCGGCCACGCGCCGGTCGACGCGGACGACGAGGCGCGCCGGGT
>DASTOB010000179.1:0-9286 GCA_035720425.1 Candidatus Limnocylindrales bacterium | reverse complement strand
ACCTGGTCCTGGAAGATGTCGAGCTTGATGCCCTCGACGAACTCGGTCGCGTCGGACACGTCGCGCTGCCAGTCCATGAGCTGGCGCAGCCAGGCGAGCTTCGCGTCGTACTCGCGGTCGCTCTTCGTCCCCTCCTTGTAGCGCCAGTGGGCGGCGATCCCGACCTCCGACACCTGGTGCATCTGGTGGGTCCGGATCTGGATCTCGAGGGGCTTGCCGTCGAGCGCGATGACGGCGGTGTGGAGCGACTGGTAGAGGTTGTTCTTGGGGACGGCGATGTAGTCGTCGAACTGACCGGGGATCGGACGCCAGATCGAGTGAACGATGCCGAGCGCCGCGTAACAGTCACGGACCTCGTCGACGAGAACCCGGATCGCGTAGACGTCGTAGATCTCGCCGAACTCGGCGCTCTTGCGCTGCATCTTCTTCCAGATGCTCGCGATGTGCTTCGGGCGTCCCTGGAGGTCCGCCTCGATGCCGGCCTCCTCGAGGCGCGGCCGGAGCTCCGCGATCGCCCGGTCGATGTACGTCTCGCGGCCCTTGCGCCGCGTGTCGAGCAGCCGGGCGAGCTCGCGGAACCGCTCCGGCTCGAGGATCTTGAAGGCGAGGTCCTCGAGTTCCCACTTGATCTGCCAGATCCCGAGCCGCTCGGCGAGCGGGGCGTAGATCTCGGCCGTCTGGCGGGCGATCCGGACCTGCTTGTCCGCCGGCAGTGCGGCGAGCGTGCGCATGTTGTGGAGCCGATCGGCGAGCTTGATGAGGACGACCCGGATGTCCTCCGCCATCGCGAGGAGCATCTTGCGGATGTTCTCGGCCTGCTGCTGCTCGTGGCTGTGGGTGCTGAACTTCGACAGCTTCGTGACCCCGTCGACGAGGTGCGCCACCTCCGCGCCGAAGCGGTCCTCGAGATCCGCGAGGCTGTACTCGGTGTCCTCGGGAACGTCGTGCAGGAGCGCCGCCTCGATCGCGACCGGGTCGATCCCGAGGTCGGCCAGGATCTGGGCCGACGCGATCGGGTGGGTGACGTACGGCTCCCCGGACGCTCGCGTCTGGCCGTCGTGGGCCTCGACGGCGAGGTCGAACGCCCGACCGACCGGCTCGAGGTCGGCCTGCGGATAGTGCTGCGCGATCGTGGCGAGGAGGTGCGCCCGAAACTCCCCGAAGTCCCGCGATGGTTCCCCGGTCGGGCGCACGGGGATGAGCGCCCGGCGGGGTCCCCGACGTGGCGGTGCCTTCTCCTCGGTCTTCGTGCGCGGCGTGGCCATGTCCACTGAGTCTAGCAGCGGTCGCGGTCCGCTCCGGGCGGGAGGGTCACGCCGAGAAGCCGAGCGCGGCGAGGGCGGCGAGGGCGGTGGCCCGCTCGTCGTACGGGCGAGGCCCGTCGGCGTATTCGATCGAGGCCTCGTGGCCCTTGCCGGCAAGCAGGACGAGGTCGCCCGGGCGGGCGCGCTCGAAGGCGGCGGCAATGGCCTCCGGCCGGTCCGCGATGAGCAGGAGATCGATCCCGCGCCGGCGTCCGGCCGACTCGGCACCGGCCGCGATCTCCTCGAGGATCGACTGGCGGCCCTCGCCGCGCGGGTCCTCGTCGGTGACGACGACGAGCCGGCAGCGCTCCCCGGCGATCCGGCCCATCATCGGCCGCTTCGCCGTGTCGCGCTCGCCGGCCGATCCGAACACGGCGATGAGTCCCCCACCGCGCGCCGCGGCGACGGGCGCGAGCAGGTCGAGGACGTGCTCGAGCGAGGCCGGGCTGTGCGCGAAGTCGACGATCACGCCGAATGGCTGGCCGACCTCGATCCGCTCCATCCGTCCGGGCACCCGGTCGACCGACGCGAGACCGTCCCGGACGGCGGCGGGATCGAGGCCGAGGACCTCGCCGAGCGCGACGACGGCGAGGGCGTTGTGGGCGTTGAACCGCCCGGCCAGGCGAATCCGGAGGTCGGCCCCGCCGGACGGCGCGGTCAGGCGGACGCGGACCCCGGTCCCGTCTTCCTCGACACGGTCGGCCCAGACGTCAGCGGCCGGATCGGTGCCGTATGTGACGACCGATGCGCCGGCGTCGCGCGCGACGCCGACGAAGGCGCCCGACGACGGGTCGTCGAGATTGACCACCGCGGCCTTCGGCCAGGCCAGCCCGCCGACCCGCTTGGGCGGATTCGACGGGCCGCTCGCCAGCCGCGCGAACAGTGACAGCTTGGCGTCGCGGTACGCCTCCCACGAGCCGTGGAACTCGAGGTGCTCGTGAGTCAGGTTGGTCAGGATCGCAACGTCGTAGGCGACGGCGCCGACCCGTTCCTGGGCGAGGCCGTGCGACGTCGTCTCGAGCACCGCCGCGGCGTTGCCCGCGCCGGCCATCGCGCGCAGGGTCGCCTGGAGCGCCGGCGCCTCCGGGGTCGTCGCGTGCTCCGCGTGTGCCGCGCGAACGCGGCCGACCTTCGTCTCGATCGTCCCGACCAGGCCGGTCGACAGCCCGGCCGCCTCGAGTGCGCCGACGGCGAGGAACGACGTCGTTGTCTTGCCGTCCGTGCCGGTGATACCGACCACGCCGAGCTCGCGCGACGGATCGCCGTACCACCACGCGGCCGCGCTCGCGAGGGCGGCCCGCGAGCGACCGACGACGAGCTGGGGCAGCCCGGCGTCGGCCACCGGGTGCTCGACGATCGCGGCCACGGCACCGGCGGCCTCGGCGCGCCCGACGAAGTCGTGCCCGTCGGCCCGCGCGCCGGCGATCGCGACGAACAGCGTTCCGGGCGCGACGGCGCGCGAGTCGAACGCGACGCCGCGCACGGGCACGCGGCCCAGCCCGCCGGGGCCGATCGCCCGACCGCCCTCGCGGGCGCCCGTGAGCAGGCCCTCGGCGGCGAGTCGCTCGATGAGCGTCGCGAGCGGTCGCGGCTCGCGCGGTTCCGCGGCCGCGACGAGCGCGGCGATCGTGGCATCGGCCGGATCGAGGGACTCGGCTCGGCTCATCGCCCGGACGCTCCGCCGCGCGGCGCGCCCCGTAGCGCGCCACCGAGGAGTCGCCCCGCGCGGGCGACGACCCGCCCCACGCGGTAGCGGGTCGGCCGGATCACCCGCTCGTGGGCGCCGGAGAGCTCGAGCCACTCGGCGCCGAACGAGCGCTTGTGGTGATAGAGGCCGTACATCGGCTCGCCCTCGCGGGGCTCGTGCCGTGCCCCGGCCACGTCGGCCCCGCCCAGGTCCATCTCGGCACAACCCTCCCGGATCGCGAGCTGGATCGCTCGCCAGCGGAGCAGGTGGAGGGCGCCCGGGTGGGCCGCCCGTGACTCCGCCGGATCGGCCGAATGGACGGTCGACAGACGGCCGCCGTGGCGGTACAGGATCAGGCCCGCGACCGGCTCATCGACCGCGTCCCCGGTGCGCGCCTCGAGATAGACGAGGTGGCCGGCCACGAGCGCCGTCCGCCACCAGCCGACGAACTCGTCGCGCGAGCCGAACGTGAAATGCCGCCGCTCTCCCGTCTGGCGGAGGAGGTCATAGAAGCGGTCGAGGGCGGGATCGGCCGCCTCGGTGGACCGGACGAAGCCCTCCCCCACCCCATCGGCCGGCGTGCGCGCGTCGAATCGGACGACGTCGAGCTCCGCCTCGGCGGACCTGACCCGCTGGCGGGTCGACTTCGCGAGGCCGCCGAAGGCCGCCGCCTCGTCGACGCCGGCGCCGAGCGGCAGGGTCAGCCGATGGCGCGACGGCTGGATCTCCTCGATCGGGTGGAAGCCCGCGGCGGCAAGGCGGGACCGGTACGACGAATCCGCGGCCGGAACCTCCGGATCGGCCGCGACGACGTCGATCCCGTGCTCCGCGAGCGTGGCCGCGGCCGCCACGAGGAGGCGGGCCGCCGCCTCGCCGCCGGCCGACGGGACGGGGCCGCGCGGAAGGTACGCGCTGCCGCCGCCGATGAGCGGCCACGATCGGGTCAGTGCAAGGACGCCCGCCTCGCCGGCCGACAGGAACAGCGGGTGCCAGCCGGAGCGTCGCCGGTGTCGGGCCCACGCCCGCGACTGGAGGACATGCCCGCCCGGCCGATCGACGACCCGTTCGTCCCAGTCCGGCGGCGGCTCGACCGCGACCTCGAGCAGGTCCGTCACCCCGCGTCGGCTCCCGTGCCGGCACCGGCGTCGCCGGCGAACCCGGCCGCCTCACCCCGCCCGCGCAGGCCGTGCCGCCGCCGGGCCCACCACACCCGTCCCCGCTGCGCGGTCTCGTAGGCCAGGCGCCCGAGCGGATCGAGGACGAGATCCCAGGCGCCGACGTAGTGGACCTCGCGGCCTCCGAACCCGGTCTTGAAGTGGGCGATCCCGCCGGTCGCGAGGCCCCACAGGTCGTACGTCTCGGCGCCCTGCTCGCGCGACGTCCGGATCGCCTCCCACTTGAGCAGGTAGTTCGCGCGCGAGGCAGCACCCGCGGCGGTCATTCCGCCGTACGGCTCGACGACGCGCGAGCCGGCCCGCACGAGCATGAGCGTCGCCTGGGCTTCGCCGTCGGCCGTCTCGGCGAACAGGAGCCGGGCGCGGCCGGCGGGCCGGAAGGCCTCCCACACGTCGCGGTACGCCTCCTCGGTCCGGATCAGGAACCCCGCCCGATCGGCCGTCTCGCGATAGATCCGGTAGAAGTCGTCGAGCCGGTCGCCGTCCGCGTCGACCACCCGGATCCCCGCGGTCCGCGCCCGGTTGACGTACTGGCGCCACTTCTTGCGCAGGTCGCTCCACAGGACGGACTCGTCCGCGCGCAGGTCGATGAGCCGGGTCGACGAGGGCTGGATCGGCGGCGCCGGGCGCCAGCCGGCTTCGCGCAGGGCCCGGCGGATCGCGCCGTCGGCATCCGCTCCGGCGTCACGCTCGAGCTCCGGGTCGATCCGCAGGTGCGACACGCGGCCCGCTGCCGCCGGCAAGCGATCGCGCACCGCGGCGGTGAACGCGGCGACGCCGGCCGGCGACCAGTCCGCGGCTACGGGTCCGCGTGGCGCGTAGGCGAACGCCCACGGCATCGGCCGCGGCCGGCGGACGAGTACCTGGGCGCCGATCCCGTCGGCCGTGATGCGCGCCGCGGACCAGCCGTTGACCGCCTTGACCCGGGCCCAGCCCGCGAGCTGGAGGTACGAGCCCGGGTTGGCGTCCTCGACGAAGGCGTCCCAGGGCGCGTCGTCCGTCACGACCGTCGGCGCAGGAGGTCGGACATGACGGTGATGATCGCGGGCAGCTCCGGGATCCGCAAGGCGAGGCTGAGCGCCGCGTAGGACACCGCGAAGACGGTCCCGCTCACGATCATCTGGGCGATGAGGGCGGGTTTGCCGGGGTCCGTGCCGATCAGCCCGTCGACGACGTACACCCCGCCGAGGGCGAGCGCCGAGGCGATGAACGCGGCCAGCCCGGCCTCGAGGACGACGCGCACGATGCCCCCCACGGGGAGGGCCGGGAGGCGCCGCCGGAGCAGGACGAGCAGCACGATCGCCTCGCTCCATGCGCCGATCGCGATGGCCGCGGCGATCCCGGACAGCCCGAGCGGGCCGGCGAGCAGGATGGCCAGGGTCGAGTTTACGACGACCGCGAGGATCGCGGCGAGGACCGGCGTCCGCGTGTCTTGGCGGGCGTAGAACGCGCGGGCGAGCACGGCGATCGACGTGTGCGCGGCAAGGCCGAGCAGGAAGAACAGGAGCGTGTTGGCGGTCAGGTCGATCGCCCGCTCGTCGAACCGGCCGTAGTCGAACAGGACGGTCACGATCTGGCGACGAAGCACGATCGCCAGACCGGCGATCGGGAGCATGACGTACAGGAGCAGGCGCAGGGAGCGGGTCAGGAGCGCGAGGTAGTCGGCCGCGGCGCCGGTGGCGAAGTCGCGGGCGAGCGTCGGGAACATGACGATGCCGAGGGGCACGCCGATCACCCCGATCGGGATCTGGAGGAGCGTGAACGCGATGTTGAACGCGGTGATCGAGCCCGTCGCCATGGCCGACGCGAGGGTCGTTGCGACGAGGAAGGTGACCTGGCTGACGCCGAGGCCGACCGCGCGCGGGGCGAGCAGCACGAACGCCTGGCGGCCGGGCGGGTCCTGCAGGTCGATGACCGGCTCGTAGCGGAAGCCCGTCCGAAGGAGCGGCCAGAGCTGGATCGCGAGGTGGCCGAACGAGCCGACGACGACGCCGAGGGCGAGGCCTTCCACGCCGAGGGTCGGCGCGAGGAACACCGCCGCGGCGATGATCGCGAGGTTGTACACGATCGGCGCGACGGCCGACGCGGCAAAGCGCCCGCTCGCGTTGAGCACGCTCGTGGCGACCGCGCCGAGCGCGAGCAGGATCGGACTCAGGAGCATGAGCCGGGTCAGCTCGACCGTCCGGGCGGTCTGGACGAGGTCGAACCCGGGGGTGATCGCCGGCACGATGACCGGTGCCGCCACCGCCGCCACGATCGCCAGCCCGAGCAGGACGACCAGCATGAGGTTCGTGACCGTCGACACGACCCGCCACGCGCGCGCCGACTCGTCGGTCGCGACGAGGCCGGCGACGATCGGGATGAGCGCGGACCCGAGGGCGCCGGCGGCGACGAGCTGGAACATGAGGTCCGGGATGCGGAACGCGGCGAAGAACGTGTCGAGCTCGCCGCCGGCACCGAACGTCGTGCTGAGCACGACGACGCGGACCCAGCCAAGGACGCGCGAGACGAGGAACGCGGTCGTGACGATGAGCCCGGCGCGGGCGAGCGTCCGGGTGCGGGTGGCGCCCGGTGCGGTCACGCTCGGTCCGGGCCCGTGGCCCGCGCACGCGGATGCGCGTCGCGATAGACGGCGCGGAGGCGCGCCGGGGCGACGTGCGTGTAGACCTGGGTCGTCGCGAGGCTCTCGTGCCCCAGCAGCTCCTGCACCACCCGCAGGTCCGCGCCCCCGTCGAGCAGGTGCGTCGCGAACGAGTGGCGGAGGGTGTGCGGGGACACGCCTTCCGGCAGGCCGGCCCGGCGGCGCAGCCGATCAAGCCGATAGCGGAGGCCGCGCACGCCGAGCGGCTCGCCGTGGTGATTGAGGAAGAGCTCGCCCGGCGGCGCGGTTTCGGCCTGCCTCCGGGCGAGGAGCTCCGGCCGGCCGTCCTCGAGGTACGTCGTCAGCGCCTCGACGGCGGGCCGGCCGAGCAGCCCGACGCGCTCCTTGCGACCCTTGCCGACGACCCGGATCTCCGCCCGGCGGAGATCGAGCGAGGCGAGGTCCGCGGCGGCCAACTCGCTGATCCGCAATCCCGCCGCGTAGGCGACCTCGACGAGCGCGCGGTCGCGGAGTGCGAGGGCCGCCACGAGCACGCCGCGGTCCCCGCCGGCGGCGCGGGCAAGGTCCTCCTCGACGGCCGCGATGAGGCGCTCGACCTGGTCGATCTCGAGCACGCGCGGGAGCCGGCGCGGCAGCCTTGGCGTGGCGATCGCGCCCCACGGGTCGCCCGGCGCGAGGCCCTCGCGCGCGGCATGGCGATGGAATGCGCGGATCGCGGCGAGGCGCTGTCCCGTGGAGCTCTTCGCACCGACGGCCGCCAGGCGGGCGAGATAGGCCCGCAGGTCCGAGCGGGACGGCATGCGCCAATCCACGCCGCGCGCGGCCAGCCACGCGAGGTACGCCGTGACCGTTGCCCGGTACGAACGCTGCGTATGGGGTGAGGCGTCGCGGGCGGCGAGCCCGGCGAGGAACCGCGCCAGCGCCTCGTCGGAGGTCGAGGCCGCGGTCACGCGTCCGCGGCGGATCCGGCCGGGCGCGCTCGCCTCGTCGTGGTCCGGCCGCCGCGGCCGGCTCCCCGCGCGCGTCCGCCACGGGCCCCGCCCGATCCACCCGACGGCGGACGCCGTCCCGCGCGCACGGGTCGCGCAAGGGCGTCCGGGTTCGGCGGTCCGCCCGCGAGCCGCAGGCCGACTACGTCACCATCCGGGAGCTCGATCGAAGCCCCGCAGCGGAGGCACAGCGCGCCGTCGCCGCGCCGGGCGACCGGGCCATCGTCCGCCTCGTGAATCGCCCCCACCGGCACGTCGTTCGTCGTGTAGTCGCACTTCGGGTAGGCGGAGCAGCCGTAGAACACGTTGCCCGTGCGTCGCGCCCGCCGCGCCACGAGACGGCCGTCACCGTTCTTCGGGCAGATCACCTCGAACGGCAGTTGGTCCGGTGGCGGCGGCCCCTCACGACGGATGTAGTCGCAGTCCGGGTAGCGCGAGCAGCCCACGAACGGGCCGAACCGACCGCGTCGCGAGACGAGCGATCCCTCGCCGCACTGCGGGCAGGGATCGCCCTCGCCCTCGAGCTTTGGCGGCTCCTCGCCGGGCAACGGGCGCGATTCCTTGTGTTCCGGGAAGAGCGAGCAGGCCAGGAACCGGCCGTTGCGGCCGAGGCGGATGACCATCGGGTGGCCGAGCGAGCAGACCTCGTCCGACGGCTCGGTCGTGAAGTCGCGCCGGCGCAGCTCGCGCCGCTTCTCGTCGACCCGGTCCCGGAGCGGACCGTAGAACGCGCGGAGGAGCGGCACCCAGGCGCGCTCCCCGCGGGCGACCTCGTCGAGCTCCTCCTCCATCCGGGCGGTGAAGGCGAGGTCGACGTAGTCCCCGAAGTGCTCGACGAGCAGGTCCGTGACGATCTCGCCGATGAGCTCCGGATGGAGCCGCCGTTCCTCGACCCGGACGTAGCCGCGATCGAGGATCGTCGAGATCGTCGCGGCGTACGTCGACGGCCGGCCGATGCCGTGCTCCTCGAGCGCCTTGATGAGCGTCGCCTCCGTGAATCGCGGCGGCGGCTCCGTGAAGTGCTGGGTCGGCGTGACGTCGACGACCGTCGTCGCATCGCCCTCGGCGAGCGCCGGGAGCCGGCGCTCCTGTTCGTCGTCCTCCCCGTCGTCGCGACCCTCGGTGTAGACACGGGCGAAGCCGTCGAACAGGGTCCGGGTCGCGCTCGCCCGCAGCTCGTACCGGCCGGCGGCGAGGTCGACCGTCGTCGTCTCGAGCTCCTTGGCGGCCATCTGCGAGGCGATCGCGCGCTGCCAGATGAGCCGGTAGAGGCGAAGCTCGTCCGGCTTGAGGTGATCGCGCAGGGCATCCGGCTCGCGCCGGAAGCTGGTCGGCCGGATCGACTCGTGGGCCTCCTGGGCGCCCTTGGCCTTCGTCCGGTAGACCCGGCCCTTGGGCATCGTGTACGGCTCGCCCCAGCGCTCGGCGATGACGTCGCGCGCCTCGCCCATCGCGACCCCGGCGATCGCCGTCGAGTCCGTGCGCATGTACGTGATGAGGCCGACGTGGCCGTCCGCGGTCTCGACGCC
>DASTOB010000178.1:0-16095 GCA_035720425.1 Candidatus Limnocylindrales bacterium | reverse complement strand
GTGGTAGCGCTCCTCGCGGACGAGCTTGCCGACGAGGTCGCGCAGCGGCTCGAACGACGAGCCGGCGAGGGCCGCGAGGCGGACGGCGTCGGCGGTGTCGTAGAGATAGCGGCGGACGATCGTGTCGGCCCAGTCGCCGCGCGGATGGTCGAGCAGGCGGGCGTGGTAGAACCCCTCAGGCGGTCGGTCGTAGGCCCAGGCGTCGGCGTCGCGCCCGTCGGCCACGACGTCGGCCAGCAGCTCGTAGAGCGCCCGCGCGTGCCCGATCTCGTCCTGGGCGATCGACGACATCGCGACGTCCTCCTCGAGGAGCGGCGCGATCCCGGTCCACTCCGAGTCGGTGAAACCGATGACGAACTCGTCGTCTGCCATCGACAGGAGGAGCAGCGACAGGGCAGTGCGGGTCGCCGGGACGAGATCGGAGGCGGCGGTCACGTGGCCGCCCCGGGGTGGGAATTCACCTGTGACTCGGATGTCCCGGGCGCACGCTCGGCCGATGCCCGGTTCTGACGGATCCGCACCCGGGTCGAGCGTGTGCGCGCGTCTGCTGAGTCAGGGCTGAATTGGCGCCCGGGCGAGCCGGTCACGAGGCGGCGCTCACCTGCGCGCGCGGCGGCTCCGAGCTGGGAATTCACGCGTGACTCGGATGTGCCGGGTGCACGCTCGGCCGATGCCCGGTTCTGACCGATCCGCACCCGGGTCGAGCGTGTGCGCGCGTCTGCTGAGTCAGGGCTGAATTGGCGCCCGGGCGAGCCGTTCACGAGCGCTTCCCTCTGGCGCGCGGCTTGGTCGTGCCGGCGCGCTCCCGTGCTTCGGCGAGCTTGTCGCGCATGACGTAGCCGCCGGGCTTCTTGAAGGAGCGGTCGAGCGGCGGGTCGAGCAGGTCGGGATCGTCGAGCTCGTGGATGTCGGCTCGGCGGACCACCCACAGGGCCTGGCTCTCCTGGCGCCGACCGTACAGCTCGCGGGCGTAGTGGACGGCGAGGACGGCATCGGGCGCCATGACGCTGCCGCCATGGCGCATCGGGTCGCCCTCCTTCTCGCGGCGAAACACCTCCCACGCCTCGAGGGTGGGCTCGCCCATGCGGCTCATCGCGGCGTTACCGTCTGCGCGCGCTCGCTCACGCACCTGGGGGTGCGCTCGCTCACGTGCTCGCCGGCGCCTTGCGCTGCGCTCGCCTGAGCGAGCCCGCATGCCCGGACGTTGTCACGGTTCACGCGGCAGCCCTCGGGGCTGCGAGGATCGTCTCGCGGACCCACGCCGTTTCGGCTCGGTTGAGGCGGCGGAACTCGAGGCGCTGCTCGCTCATCGGCCCGTGGTTCGTGACGACCGTCCGGAGCTCGTTCCAGTCCGGCTCCGTGTAGCGCCACTCGCCGGTCGCCTCGTCGAGGCGGAGCTCCGGGTCCGGGATCGTCAGTCCCAGCTCGCGGATCCGGGGCACGTAGATGGCGAGGAACTCCTGGCGTAGTTCCTCGGACGTCTTGGCCTTGATCCGCCAGTGGAGGTCGCGGTCCTTCGAGCGGTCGCTGCGCGGCCCGTGCATCTGCATGAGCGGGCCCCACCAGCGGTCGAGCGCCTCCTGGACCATCGCCCGCTGCGCCGGCGTCCCGGTTACGAGCGTCACGACGACGTCGCGCCCGTGCATGATGTGGACGCTCTCCTCCCAGCAGATCTTGCGCATCGTCCGCGCATACGGGGCGTACGAGCTGTCGCGCAGGGCCTGCTGGGCGACGATCGCCGCGGCGTCGACGAGCCAGGCGATGATCCCGACGTCCCCCCAGCTCCGCGTCGGGTAGTGGAAGACGTTGTGGAACTTCGTCTTCCCGGCGAGAAGGTCGTCGAACATCTCCTCGCGCGGCTTGCCGAGGTCCTCGGCGACCCGGTAGAGCAGCTGCGCGTGGCCGACCTCGTCCTGGACCTTGGCGGTCAGGGCGAGCTTGCGCCGGAGCGTCGGGGCGCGCATCAGCCACTCGCGCTCCGGGAGCACGCCCATGAGCTCGCTGTTCGCGTGCATCTCGACGAAGCGGAGGACCTGGGTTCGATACTCGTCCGGCATCCAGTCGGTCGCCTCGACCTTGCCGCCGCCGGTCACGTGGCGCTCGAACACGGCGAACCGCTCGTCGTGGGGAAGGTCGTCGTCGTTGAACGCCGGGCGGCTCCGTTCGTTCGGCGGAAGGATCGGGTCGAGGGCGAGGGGATCGGTCATGGGACGCCTCCGGGTCAGGTCGCGCCGGCCAGGGTTCTGACCGAGAGATCGACGAAATGGTCGGCGATGCGGTCCGGCGTGAGCCGGCCGTCGGGGCGATACCACGTCGCGAGGCCGTTCAGGGCGGTGAGGAGGAAGGCGGCGGCGATGGCGGAGTCCGTGAGGGCGAACTCGCCGCTCGCCATGCCGTCGTCGATCGCCTTACGGAAGCGGCGCTCGTAGGCGTCACGCCGCTCGGCGACGCCGGCCCGGCGCTCCGGCCCGAGGGCCCGCCACTCGTGGACGAACACGCTCGCCGCACCCGGGTCGGCGGTGATGACCCCGACGTGCGCGCGGATGAGCGCCGCGAGCCGGTCCGCGGCGCCGGCCCCGGCTGTGGCCTGCTCGGCGTCCCGGGCGGCCGCCTCGAAGCGCGACGCCGCCCGGTCGACGATCGCCCAGAGCACGTCCTCCTTGGACGTGACGTGCGCGTAGAGGCTCGCACCCTGGACGTCGAGCGCCCGGGCGATGTCGCGGACGCTTGTCGCCGCGTAGCCGCGCTCGCGGAAGAGCGCGCTCGCGACATCCTCGATGCGCCGCCGGCGCGAGGGCGCGTCGATCGCCACGCCGACTCCTACCTAACGTTCGTTAGGTCGCGAGCATAGAGACGAGGTAATCCCCCTGTCAACCCGCGAGAACGCGGTCCTCCGTCAGCGTGCGACGTCCGCCTGGAGGCCAACGAGGTCCGCGCTGACTCGCCACAGGCGGGCGGACGTCGCGGTGTCGTACGACGACGGATGGGACCGCTTGGCCGTGCGGTCGGCGAAGTATCGGCCGCTCACGCCCTCGACGTCCGGGGAGCTCGCGAGGTAGACCGACGTCTCCGCGCCACGCGCGGGAGTCCGCATGAACCGGCGCATGATCGCGATGAGCGGGCCCCAGCCGCGAGCCGTGTCCTCCGCGCCGAAGGCGGTGCTCGTCATGCCTGGGTGGAGAACCGTGGCGGTGACGCCGGTCCCGTCAATCCTCCTGGCCAGTTCGTACGTGAACAGGACGTTGGCCAGCTTCGACTGGTTGTACGCCCGCTGACCGGAGTACGAAGGCTCGCCCATCAGGTCGTCGAAGTCGATCGTGCCCATCGACTGGGCGCCGGACGAGACCGTGACGATTCGCGCTGGCGCGCTTGCCTGCAGCCTCTCCAGCAGGAGGCTGGTCAGGAGGAAGGGTGCGAGGTGGTTGAGCGCGAACGTGCGCTCCAGCCCATCGGCCGTCGCGTGGCGATGGGCCCAGAACCCGCCGACGTTGTTGACGAGCACGTCGAGCCGTGGATACGCCGCCAGCACCTCGACGGCCATGCGCCGGACCTCCTCCTGGGACGACAGGTCGGCGACGAACACGTCGACGGCCGAGTTGCCCGACGCATGGGTAATCGCAGCCGCGGCGGCCTCCGCCCGGGCCCGGTCGCGTCCGGTGATGCCCACCCGGGCACCGAGGGCGGACAGGCCGACCGCGGTTGCCCGGCCGATCCCGCCGGTGCCGCCGGTGATGAGGACCGTCTTGCCACGCATGGAAGCTGAGGCGGGCATGGTGAGTCCTGCGTCGCCGATCAGGCCGGGATGGATGCCGGCGCCGGCTGCCGACCGGCGGCTGCGGTGCCGTCGGGCCCGGCGAGGACATAGGCGATCATCGCGATGAAGCCGAAGTTGAAGATTCCGGTCAGGAGCAAGGCGAGGAACCAGGTCTTGCGCTCGAGCTGTGCGGTGTTCAGCAGGGCGCCGATCCACGCGATGAGCCCGCCGATGACACCGCCCGCAATGGCGAGGCCGCCGACGATGCCGAGCCCGAGAAGGACGAGCGCGCGCGCGCCGCCCTGGACTGCGACGATGTCCTGCCCGCTCATGACGAACACGCCGTTGTCGATCGCGAGCCAGACGGCGACGATCGCGGCGATGGCGCCGGCTCCGGCTGCGATCAGGCTGCCGATGAAGAGTCGAGTGACGGTTGCCTTGGACATGGTGATTCCTTTCGATGCCTGGGTGCGATGCCTGAGCGTGGGTGGCGCGGTCACGCGACGTGGGCGAGCAACTGGTCGGACTCGACCAGGCCGTCCCGCATGTGGATGGTGCGGTCCGTGCTGGCCGCGACCGCCGGATCGTGGGTGACGAGCACCGTCGTCTGCCCGCGCTCGGCGTTGAGCCGGCGAAGGAGGGCGAGGACTTCGGCCGACCGGGCCGAGTCGAGGTTTCCGGTCGGCTCGTCGGCGAGCAGGAGTCGCGGCTTGTTCACGAGGGCCCGCGCGAGGGCGGCACGCTGCTGCTCACCGCCGGACAGCTCCATCGGGCGATGGTCGGCCCGCTCGGCGAGACCGACCCACGACAGGGCCTCCCCTGCCGCCCGACGCGCGTCCTTACTGCTCATGCCGCCGTAGTTCGCCGCGAGCATCACGTTCTCGAGCGCGGTCAGCGTCGGCACGAGGTTGAACGACTGGAAGACGAAGCCCATGCTGCCGGCACGCATCCGGGTCCGGGCGCTGTCGGACAGGCGCGTCATGTCTTCGCCGTCGAAGCGGAGCTCCGGGGCGGGGCCGTGGTTGGTGTCCGGGGCATGGAGCAGGCCCAGGATGTGCATGAGGGTGCTCTTGCCGGAGCCAGACGGCCCCATGATCGCGACCATCTCGCCGGCGTCGATGGCGACGTCGACGCCGCGCAACGCGTCGAGGCTGTTCCGCCGGCTGAGCTGATAGGTCTTGCGCAGGTTGCGCCCTTCGAGAAGCGGCATCGTGGGACTCCTTACTCGTACCGAAGCGCGGCGACCGGATCGAGCCGGGCGGCGCTCCAGGCTGGGACGATGCCGGCGAACATGCCGAGGATCGTGCTGAACGCCACCGCGAAGATCGCCGTGACGGGGGTCAGATCGAACAGGATCGTTCCGGACTCGCGCCCCAGCTCGTTGGCCAGTACGACGACGACGGCGCCGAGGGCAAGGCCGGTGAGGCCACCGATGACGCCGATGACGCCCGCCTCAGCGACGAGCTCCCGGATGATCCGCCGGCGTGACCCGCCGATGGCTCGCTTGATCCCGATCTCGCGCGTTCGCTCGGTCACGCTCATGGCCATCGTGTTGATGACCGACAGGCCACCGACGACGAGGCTGATGACGGCGACGCCGATGATGATCGCGTTGAAGATCAAGGTGGTGGACCCGACCTGCTGGTCGAAGTCGGCGCTCGTCATCGTCGACACCTTGGCGTCGAGGGCATCGATTCGGGCCGCGACCGCGGCGTCATCGGCCCCGGCCGCCGGATAGACGATGACCTGGGATGCCAGTTCGCTCGGGATGAGCGCGGCCCCGAGCTTCGGGGGCAGCGTCTCGATGAACAGGTCCTGCGCTGCGGCCAACGGCACCATCGCCGTCGAGTCCGGGGCGGTCAGCGTCGGCTGGAGGATCCCGACCACCTCGAACGTCACGCCGCGGAGCACGACCGCGTCGCCGATCCCGCTGCCGAGTTCGCGCGCCAGGTCGGAACCGAGGACGGTCACGAGCGAGCCCTCGTCGTCGGCTGCCAGGAGACGACCCTGAGCGGGCTCGAGAGCGGACCGCGCGAGTCCCTGATCGGCGCCGGCGACTGCCCCGACGATGATCTTGGGCATGCCGAACGCGGCGAACTCGACGTCCTCGAACGGCACCTGGACCTGCGGGTCGACCGCCGCCACGCCGTCCAGCCCGCGGATCTCGTCGGCCACGGCGAGGTCGATCGGCACGGTCCCCACCCCGATACCGCCCGATGAGGCGTCGCTGACGATGACCTTGCCGACGTAGTAGTCGCTGCCGCTGTCGACGAGCGCGTTGATCTTGTTGGCCATCGCACTGAACACGACGAGCGCCCAGATGCCGATCGTGATGCCGAGGATCGTGAGCGTCGTGCGCAGCCGGCGGCGCGCGAGATTGCGCAACAGGGTCATGACGCGCTGCCGGCGACGAGCGGGGTGGCCGTCGCGCCGACCGCTGTCCGGGCGGGTGGGGCGGTCATCGTGATCGCGGTCTTGCCACGGGCGTGGCCCTCGCCGACGTGGCGCAGCGCTTCCCGGGCGTCGCTCAGGGGGAAGGTCCGATCGATGACCGGGGTGAGTTTGCCGGCTTCGGCAAGCTCCTTCAGCACCGCGAGATCGTCGAGCGTCTGGGTTACGAGGAACGGCCGCAGGGTCTGGCTGACGAACCGCGACACGAGCCGCGCGCTCATGACTCGACCGCCGCCGGCGAGCCAGCGGTTGCCGAAGTTGCCGCCGTTCGGGACGAGCGTGCCGCTCGGGGCGAGTGCCCGGCGCAGATCCGACAGGGAGTGGTTGGCAACGTTGTCGAGGATCATGTCGTACCGGCGTCCGGATTGCGTGAAGTCGTCCTTCGTGTAGTCCACGACTTCGTCGGCACCGATCGAGCGGACCAGGTCGAGGTTTCTCGTGCTGGCCACGCCCGTCACGTGCGCGCCGAGCGACTTCGCGATCTGGACGGCGAAGGTGCCGATCCCGCCCGAGGCACCGTTGATGAGGACCGTTTGGCCGGCCCGCACCGCGCCGTGGTCGCGGATCGCCTGGAGGGCGACCGTCCCGGCCATGGGCAACGACGCTGCCTGCTCGAAGGTGAGGTTGGCGGGCTTGATGGCGAGGGTTCCCTCTGACGCGGCGGCGTACTCCGCGTAGGAACCCGTGCACCAGCCGAAGACGTCGTCACCGACGCGGAACCGCGTGACGCCCGGGCCGACCGCCTCGATCGTCCCGGCCACGTCCGTCCCGCGAACGCCGACCTTCGGCCTGCGCAACCCGTAGATGGGGCGGGCGACGTACGGGAGGCCGCTCATGATCGCCCAGTCGGCCGGGTTGACACCCGCCGCCCGGACACGGATGAGCACCTCGCCATCACCGATCGACGGCATGTCGATCTGGCGCAGCTGCATCACGTCGGCGGTGCCGTACGTGTCCTGGACCACTGCCTGCATTGGGTTGACCCTCTCTGACTTTACGGTGTACAGTTCCGGCACTGTACGGTGTAAAGGCGCCGGTGTCAACCCCGTGTACGGTGGCGGCACGGATCCGAGAATGAGGGACCAATGACGACATCAGCCGAACGGGCGCGCGAGCGCACCCCATTGACCCGGGAACGGGTGGTTCGGGTCGCCGTCCATCGTGCCGACGAGGGCGGTCTCGAGGCGCTCACGATGCGCAAGCTCGGGCGCGAGCTCGAGGTGGAGGCGATGGCCCTCTACTACCACTTCGCGAACAAAAGTGACCTCGTCGACGCAATGGTCGATGCCGTCTTCGGCGAGATCGAGCTTCCCCGGCCGGACGACGATTGGAGGACAGCGATGCGCCAGCGCGCGATCTCGGTCCGCGAGGCCATGGCCCGCCACCGGTGGGCGATCGGGCTCATGGAGTCGCGGGCGAGCCCCGGCCCGGCGAGCCTGCTCCACCACGACGCGGTGATTGGTAACCTGCGCGCCAGCGGCTTCGACATGGCGATGGCCGCGCACGCCTACTCGCTCCTGGACAGCTACATCTACGGCTTCGCCCTGACCAAGATGAGCCTGCCGTTCGACGCCACCGACGATGTCGCCGAGGTTGCCCAGGGCATGCTCGAGCCGTTCCCCGTCGACGCCTATCCCAATCTCGTCGCGTTCATCACGGAGCACGCGATGAAGCCGGGGTACGACCTCGAAGACGAGTTCGAGTACGGCCTCGACGTGATCCTCGACGCAATCGAGCGAACCCGTAGCCCGTCCTGACGGGCCACGAGGCAGCCGCCTCTCTGCCAAATGTGCACCCGGCGCATATCGGTCGGGGCACGTGGCACGCGAAGGCGGCGGCGCGTGCACGACGGCGCCGCGGCTCCCTGCCAAATGTGCCTTGGGGTGACCGAATGGCAGACGGGGCGCCGTCCAATTCTCATGGGGTGAAGGATTGGCAGGGAGCCGGACTGCGCCGAGCCCCGCCGACCCGCCCCGGAGACCGCGTGGGACCATCGTCGCGAGGGCGCCCGGACCATCGGCCATCCACGATCGGTAATCCCCGAGCCTCCCCACCGTTCTGTCTCCATCGGACTCATCGGCCCGGCGCCGCGCATCGCGGCGGCGGCGGCCACCAGGACAGGTCTCGGGAGACAGCAGGATGGATCGCTACCGGCAGAACTGGCCCGATCCGGGCCGACAGCCAGACGACGCCGCCGAAACCGGCGGGATCGAGTTCCTCGAGGACCACACGCGACGGATCGCGGCCCGACACACCGGGTCGCGCTTCGGCGTGTCCCTCCCCGGCGCCATCGCCGGCGCGTTCCTCATCACCGCGATCGCCTTCGGTGCCGCCTGGCGCCCGGCCGATCCGACGAGCTCGCAGGGCTCGGCCGACCAGCCGGCCGCCGACGCGGGCGCAAACACCGACGGCGACGCGTTCGCCCACGTCGACGGCAAGACCGGCTCCGGCTCCGGCACCGACAAGAACCCCGGCGCCGACGCCGATCCGGCGGTCGACGAGCCGAAGGACGAACCGGCCGACGAGCCGAAGCCGGACACGACGACGACCGATCCGATCAAGGAACCGGCGCCGACCAAGGCCCCGACGCCGGCCGCCCTCCCTCTGTCGCTCTCCCTCACGGTCGATGGGAACGCCATCGTCGCCGACTGGAGCGCGTGCGAGGTCGACGGCTTCTACGCCTACAAGCTCGTCCGCTCGACGGACGGCAAGATCGGCTGGCCGGTCGGCGACAACGACACCCTAGTCGCCGTGATCGAGGATGCCGGCACGACCGCCTTCGCGGACACGACCGCGACCAAGGGCAAGACCTACTCCTACAAGGTCCTCGCGTTCGCGAAGCTCGACGGCACCGGCTACACGGCCTGCCGGACGGACATCCGGTCGATCGCGTTCGGTACGCCGCCGGCGCCGGCGCCCGGCAGCTTCGGCCTCACCGTCTCGCTCGTCGAGGGCAAGGTGCTCGTCGACTGGACGGCCTGTGGCGCCGCCGGATTCGACTACTACAAGGTCGTCCGCTCGAAGGACGCCCACGTGACGTTCCCGACCGGCGACTACGACGCGGTCATCGCGGCGGTGGGCCCGGACGGCGACACGGCGGCCTGGGACAAGGACGCCCCGGGCGGCAAGACCCTCTACTACGCGGTGTTCTGCGTCGACAAGACGGAGGCCGGCTATGCGGTCCTCGCCGCGACGAGCGTGAAGTCGATCACGACGCCGGCCCCGACGCCGAAGCCCACGCCCAAGCCGACCCCGGTCGTCTACACGATGGGCTTCAACGTCGCCGCCACGGCCGAGGGCGTCGTCCTCAGCTGGGAAGCGTGCGGCAGCGACGGCTTCAGCTACTACAAGGTGGTTCGATCGCGCGGCGACAACCCGTCCTACTTCCCGTGGACGGATGGCTCCGAGGTGATCGCGGTCATCGAGAGCAGCGGGACGACCACGTTCGTCGACAACCCGCCCGAGGGTGGCACGTGGTTCTACCGGATCCAGGCGATCGGTCACTGGGACGGGCAGAAGGTGCTCCTGGGCCAGACGCCCGCCCTGTCGGTGGCGCTCTGATCGGCGCACCGGGTGACCGACCGAACGGCTGAGCCCACGGCACCGGGCGTACGGGACGAATGGGTGGATCACGTGATCGGGGCAGTACTGCTGGCCGATGTCCGCTCCACCCATCCGACCCTACCGTCTGACTCCCGATGCTCCGTGAGCCAGCCAGCCGGATGGACAGCGACCGGGAGCGAGCCCTCGTGGCCCGCTCCCGGTCCGACGCGTCCGCGTTCGGCGAGCTCTACGACTACTACCTCCCGCGCATCTTCGGGTTCGTCGTGCGCCGGGTCGGGGACAGGGCCGTGGCCGAGGACCTGACCGCCGCCACGTTCGAGCGGGCGCTCGGGACGATCCGGCGCGGCGACTTCCGCAACGAGTCGTTCGGCGGCTGGCTCTACCGGGTGGCCTCGAACGCGATCGTCGACCACGTTCGGCGCGGCCGCCGGACGGTCCCGCTCGGAATGCGCGCGTCCGATCTCGACGGCGATCGGCCGAACGAGGAGTCGATCGGCGACGAGGCGGCGCTCGCGGCGTTCGCGGCCGCGCTCGACCGCGACGTCATCCGTCGGGCCCTCGTGGCGCTGCCCGAGACGCACCGCCAGCTCATCGTCCTGAAGTTCTTCGATGGCCTCGAGATCGACGAGCTGTGCGCCGCGCTCGGCTGCTCGCGCCCGACGCTCGCCGTCAAGCTCCATCGCGCCCTGCGCGCGCTCCGCGCGGAGATCGCCCGGGAGTCGACCGATGCGGCCTGACGACGACCGAATGAACCCCGGCGCGATCATGCCGTTCGACGGCGAGATCCCGTTCGATCCCGACCTGGCCGACCTCGTCGGCGAGCTCGAGGCGGCCGGCGCGCGCGCGCGGGCCAGCCGGGCGGTCGACGATCGGCAGCGGCCGTCGACCTCGTTCGAGACGGCGCTCCGCGACCGGCTCCTCGCCCAGTTGCCAGCCCCGACGTCGGCCGCCGCTGCCGCATCGGCGACCCTGCCTCGCGTCGGCCGTCCCGCGTGGGGACCCGATGCCGGACACGAGGTCGCCCCACGCGGTCTCGCGCCGCGCGTCGCCGGTCGGCCGCCGATGATCCTCCCGGCGCCGCGCTGGACCGCGCTGGCCGTCGCGGCCGCGCTCATCATCACCGTCGTCGGCCTCCGCACGAGCATCGTCAACCCGGTCCTGCCGGAGACCCGGGCGTCGGCCGTGGCCGCCGCCACGCTCGTCCGCGACGGAGTCGCCTCGCCGCTCGTTGCCGGCACGGAGCTGCATGCCGGTGACGAGATCCGCACCGCCGCGGGCGGCGCGGCGACGCTCGAACTGGGCACGAGCCAGGCCCGCCTGGCCGGCTCGTCCACGCTTCGGCTCGACGCGCTCGCGAACGGGCGGCTCGACCTCGCGCAGCTCGACGGCCGCGTCTATCACCGGGTCGGGACCGACGCCGACCGCTACACGGTCACGACCGCGAGCGTGACGTGGACCGCGACCGGGACCGCGTTCGACATCGAGCGGGCCCTCGACCCCGTCGGTGAGACGGCCACGCTCACCGCCGTCGAGCACGACGTCGTCGTCGACGGCCCCGGGCTCGAAGCGACCGTCGTCGAGGGTCGGGTCACGACCGTGCGCCTGTCCGGCGCCGGGGGACTCGACGTCGAGACGGGCCCCATCGACGCAGAGACGTTGACCGACCCGTGGTTGCTGGCGAACGCCCGCCTCGACCTCGCCCTGGGCTTCGACCTCGGCATCTTCGAGGCGGTCGATCTCGCCGAGGCGACGCCCGCGCCCACCCCGACGCCGACGCAGGCCCCGGTCGTCGACCCCACAGCCACGCCGACCGCGACGCCGACCGCCGTGCCGACGCCCACCCCGACGCCGGTGCCCACGCCGGCCCCGACGCCGAAACCGACGCCCAAGCCCACGCCGAAGCCGACCCCGGCTCCGACGCCCACGCCGGCCCCGGAGATCGCGACCCTGTCCCTGTCCGCTGCCAGCTGCGGCGGGGCGATCCTGCTCGACTGGTCGACGTACGGCGGGTCCCAGCCGTTCAACCACTACACGGTGCTGCGCGGCACGAGCCCGGAGATCCCGCTCGCCTACCCACCGCAGGGCGGTGCGGTCGACTTCGGCAACACGTACACGACGAACGTCGCGAAGACGCTGTCGCACGATGCCTCGGCGACGCCGGGAACGACGTACTGGTACCGGGCGATGGCGTTCGGCGCCGAGGATCGGGTCATCGGCGCGAGCGACGCCGTTTCCGCCTCGACGGCCGGCGTGGCCGGCCTGGGCGGGCTCACGATCGGTCCGGACGTCGAGTCCGGGAAGACGCGCTTCACGTGGACGCCGCTCGGCGGCGACGGCACGTGCTTCACGTACTACAAGCTCGTCTACTCGGCCGATCCCAATCCGAGTTACCTGGCCGGCAGCACGACCCTCTACGCGGGGAACTGGCAGCCGGAGTCGACGACCGTCGCTGCGGCGCCGACCGGCACGTACTGGTACCGCCTCCAGGCCATCCGCGTCACCGACTTCGGCAAGTTCGTCGTTGCCCAGACGGACGCCGTCCAATACACGGTGCCGTAGCGCGGTTACTCGCCGCGGAAGCGCGGCGGACGCTTCTCGAGGAACGCCGCGAGGCCCTCCGCATGGTCGGCGGAGCGGCCGGCGATGCCCTGGAGGGTCGCCTCGTGGTCGAGGGCCGAGTCAAGATCGGACTCGAGGGCGCGGCGGAGGGCGCGCTTCGTGAGGGCGTTCGCGATCGGTGCGCCGGCGGCGATGCGGCCGGCCATCGCGTGCGCCTCGTCGAGCAGGCGCTCCGCCGGCACGACCCGCGAGACGAGCCCGAGCCGGAGCGCGTCGTCCGCGGACAGGGGCTCGTTGAGCAGCGCGAGCTCGGCCGCCTCCGCCGGGCCCACGAGCCGCGGCAGGAACCACGTCGCGCCGGAGTCCGGAACGAGCCCGATCCGACCGAAGGCGAGCACGAACGACGCGCCCTCGGCGGCGATCCGGAGATCCGCCGCGAGGGCGAGCGACATCCCGGCCCCGGCGGCGACGCCGTTGACCGAGGCGATGATCGGCGCCGGAAGCGCGACCATCGCCCGGATGATCGGGTTGTAGCGCTCGCGCAGCTCAACCTCGAGCGGCGGCGCGTCGGGCGCCTGCCGTTCGCGCAGGTCCTGGCCGGCGCAGAACGCCCGGCCGGCCCCGGTCAGGATGACCGCCCGGACCTCGCGCGTGCGACGGACGAGGAGGAGCGCGTCGAGCAACTCCTCCTTGAGGCCGATCGTCAGCGCGTTGAGCGCCTCCGGCCGGTAGAGCGTGATCGTCGCGACGCCGTCGGCGACCTCGAGGCGAAGCGATCCCGGATCGGTCAGCGGGCGAACTCCACGAGCTGGCCGTCGACGAGCTCGAACACCCGCCGATCGACCGGCTCGTCCGCGCCGCCGGACGCCTCGACGATGAAGTCCGCGAACAGGGAGGCGAACTCGTCGTCGCCCGGGCGCAGGCTGCCGGCGACGAGCAGGTGCCGCTCCGGCAGGCCGACGAGGATCCGCCCCGTCGCGCCGAGCTCGCGGGCGAGGTGCTCGCGCACGTCCGGCAGGATGACCCGGACGGCGTCCCAGCCGTCGCCGGTGTCGCTCGAGATGAGGCGGCGTTCGCCGGACGCCTCGTCGGTCCAGGCGGCCGAGGCGGACCAGGCCTGGAGATTCGCGAGCGCCGCGTCCTGGACGTCCGACGGCTGCACGCCCCACGACAGGAGGTGGTCGCCGCTGACGACGACGTCGAACCCGCCGGCGGGGAGAACGTACACGACCGCGAGGTCGCACGGGCCCTCGTCGAGGAGCGGCTGATTGTGGCTCTTCGTCGCCATGACCTCGAGCACCGCCGCGTCGACCTGGTCGATCCGCTGCCCCAGGGTCCCGACCGGTCGGAAGGCCGGGAAGATGAGCTTCGCCGCGGCAGACCAGTCGTGTTCCGGCGAATCGGCCGCCGACGCGGCCCGCTCCGGGGCGGGCACATGGCCGCTGACCGGGGCCGACGCATCGATCGGACCGAGCACGTCCGGCGGTGCGTCGCGGTACGCGGGAGGCGGCTCGTCGCCAAGGTCGCGTGCGTGGTCACGCCCGACGTCCCCGGCGCCGCCGTACGGATCGCGCTCCATGCGTTCCTCCTTCGACGCCTCCGCCCGCTCGGCGGTCAGCGACCCTTCCACGATGGCCGGCGCTTCTCGACGAACGCCGCCATCCCTTCGGCCTGATCATGGGTGGCAAAGAGCTGGAAGAAGTCGTGCCGTTCCCGCTCGAGCCCGGCCCGCAGCGGCAGCTCGTCGGCCGCGCGGATCGCGGCCTTGGCGGTCCGGACGGCGAGCGGCGGCATCGACGCGACGCGGGCGGCCAGCGCAAGAGCGGCCGGGACGGTCTCCTCGTCCGGGACGACGCTCGTGACGAGCCCGTGGGCCTCCGCCTCGCGGGCACCCATCGACCGGCCGGTCAGGATCAGCTCCATCGCCCGGGCCTTGCCGATCGCCCGCGTGAGCCGCTGGGTCCCGCCGGCCCCGGGCATCACGCCGAGCTTGATCTCCGGCTGGCCGAACTGGGCCGACTCGCCGGCCACGATCATGTCGCACGCCATCGCCAGCTCGCAGCCGCCACCGAGGGCGACGCCGCGGACCGCGGCGACGATCGGCGTCCCGATCCGATCGATCCGGTCCCACCGGTCGAACTCGCCGTCGCGCGCGAGGCTCACCGGCGTCTGCTCGGCGAGCTCGCGGATGTCGGCGCCCGCGGCGAAGGCGCGCTCGCCGGCACCGGTCAGCACGATGCACCGGCAGCCGGCGTCCGCGTCGAGCGCTTCGAGCGCGCTGGCGAGCTCCTCGAGCACGGCGAAGCTGAGGGCGTTGAGCGCCTCCGGCCGGTCGATCGTGACGAGCGCGACGCCATCGACCGGGCCGTCCGGCGCGGCGGCCGGCAGGTCGACGCGGACGAATCGGCCGACCGGGACCTGGGCCTCCGCGGGCGCCTCGGGCGCCGCGGGCGCGCCGGACGCCGTGGGCGCCGTCTCGGTCGTGCCTACGCGGTTGGTCACTCGGTCCCTCCGTCTCCGATTGCCGCCAGTATCCACCCTGCCGGTGCCCCGGCGCGAGGGTTTGACGGGACCGGGTCTGGCGGGATCGCGCCGCGCCGGGCGGACGCGCCGCGCCGGGCGGCCGTCACCCGCCCCACAGGTCCGGCGCGTCCTCGAGCACGAGCAGGGTCGCCAGGCCCGGTGCGATCTCGCGCAGGTTGCGTCCCGCGGCGCGCATTGCGTCGGAGCGGAGGCCCTCGTCGAGCGCAGCCCGATCGTCGAACTCCATCGTCGTCGCGAGCACGAGGTCCGACTCGGCCCCGAGGGCGTCGGCGACGCGGCGCACCCGCGTCTCGCGCAGGCCGGGTGTCTCCGCGACGAGGGGCAGGTGCTCATCGCGATAGCGGCGCTCGAACGTGGCAAGGGCCTCCGCGCCGCCGTCGGGCCGGGTAAAGAGCGCGAGGAGCGTGGTCATCGGGCACCTCCGGGTGTGATCATCGGGCACCTGCGGCCGTGGTCATCGGCCGTCTCCGGGCGTGGCCGGGAGGCCCGCCCGGAGTCGGGCGATCGCCTCCGTCGACCGGTAGAAGTCGGCCAGGGCGGCATTGAACAGGGCCGGACGGATCCGGGTCACCTCGTGACCGCAGTCCGGCACGACGAGCAGGCGGGCATCGGGGAGCTGGCGCTTGAGGCCCCAGGCGTGGTCGACCGGCACGAACGGGTCGCGGTCGCCGCACGCGACGAGCGCCGGCGCGTCGATCGCCCGCAGATCACGCGGGGTCAGCAACGGCTGCACCGCCACGTCGGCCGCGATCGCCGGCAGGAGGTGGCGCCAGGCCCCGGTGCCTTGGACCGCGTCGTGGAGCGTGGCGAGGCGCGCCGCCCATGCCGGGTCTTCGCGCTCGATCCGACCCGGGTCCATGAGTCGCCGGGCGACGCTCGCCCGCGGCTCCCGCTGGGTGGTGATGCCGGCCACGACGAGCGTCCGGATCCGCTCCGGGGCACGGGCGGCCGCGCGGAGCGCGGTCATCGCGCCGAGCGAGAAGCCCAGGAGGTGGAACGTCGCGAGCCCAAGGGCGTCGGCGAACGCGAGGAGGTCGTCCGCCAGTCGGTCGACCTCGAACCCGTCGGCCGCGTCCCAGCGCGTCCGGCCATGGCCGCGCGCGTCCGGCAGGAACGTCCGGAACGCCTTGCGCATCGACGGCAACTGGGCGCCGAAGTCGTCCCGCCCGCTCGACGCCGCCCCGTGGAGCAGGATCGCCGGCGGTCCGGCTCCCGCGACCTCG
>DASTOB010000177.1:0-4517 GCA_035720425.1 Candidatus Limnocylindrales bacterium | reverse complement strand
ATCCACGAGGAGCTCGGGATCGAGACGGTCGAGGACCTCCGCCAGGCCGCGGAAGCCGGCACGCTCCGCGCCCTGAAGGGCCTCTCCCAGCGAACCGAGCAGCTCGTAATCGACGGCATCGAGAAGCTCGAGCAGCAACCGCAGCGGATGCTCCTCGATCGGGCGGAGACGACGATCACCGACCTCCTCGAGGCCCTCGCCGGCACGCCGGGCGTCCGACGCATCCTCCCGGCCGGCTCGTTCCGCCGGCGGCGCGAGACGATCGGTGACCTCGACCTCCTCGCCGAGACGGACGACCCCGCGGCGCTCGTCGAGCGGTTCACGAACCTCGGCATCGTCGAGCAGGTCCTCGGCGCCGGCGGCCACAAGGCGGCGGTTCGGCTGCTCCGCGGTCCGCAGGTCGACCTCATGCTCATGCCGCCCGGCGAGGCCGGCCCGTACCTCGTCCACTTCACCGGCTCGAAGGATCACAACGTCCGGCTGCGCGGTCGGGCGCGCGACCGCGGCTGGAGCCTCAGCGAGTACGGCTTCGTCCGAACCGACGAGCGGGGCGAGCCGCTGACCGACGAGGCGGCCGACCGTCGGACCTACGCCACCGAGGCCGAGGTGTACGCCTTCCTCGACCTGCCGTTCATCGAGCCGGAGCTGCGCGAGGATCAGGGCGAGATCGAGGCCGCCCTCGCCGGCAGGTTGCCGCAATTGGTCACCCTCACCGACCTGGCCGGCGACTGCCATACGCATTCGGACTGGTCCGACGGCGTCCATCCGATCGACGTCATGGCCGAGGCGTGCCGCCGGCGCGGCTACGCCTACCAGGTCCTGACCGACCACTCGGTCTCGCTCGCCATCGCCCGCGGGCTCGACGTCGACCGGGTCGAGCGGCAGCGTCGGATCATCGCGGAGCTCAACGCCCGCTTCGTCCGCGAGGAACGCGACGGGACCGCGCCGGCGGAGACGCACCCGGATGGGTTTCGGCTGCTCCACGGGTGCGAGCTGGAGGTGCGGGCGGACGGCCGGCTCGACTACGACGACGACCTCCTCGAGCGGTTCGACGTCGTCGTCGCGTCGGTCCACGTCGCGCGGCGCCAGTCGCGGGCCGAGCTCACGGCGCGGACGCTCGCCGCCATCCGCAGCCCGCACGTCGACATCGTCGCCCACCCCGCCGGCCGAATGATCCAGACCCGTGACGACCTCGACCTCGACTGGGAGACGGTGTACACGGAGGCGGCCCGAACGGGGACGGCGCTCGAGATGAACGGGTCGCCGCACCGGCTCGACCTCTCGGTGGAGCGGGCGCGTCGGGCGGTCGAGGTGGGCTGCGTGCTGACGATCGACTCCGACGCGCACAAGACGGCCGAACTCGACTACGTCCGATGGGGGGTCTCGCAGGCGCGCCGGGCGTGGGTGGAGCCGGGGGTCGTGCTCAACACGTGGTCGCGGGCGCGGCTGCTCGACTGGGTGGCGGGCAAGCCCGGCCGGGTCTGAGCCGGGACGGGCCCGGCCGGGTCTGAGCGGTACCTCGGCCGGGTTCGGGGTACGGACCCGCGGGCCCGCCCCGCGTCGCTCGCGTACCATCGAGCCCGATGCACACCCGCGCGCTCGAGCTCCACGCCGGTGCCCGTCGCGACCTCGTCGTCGCGGCGGCCGGGGTCATCGCTCTGTCGCGGCTCGTCGAGGGTCCGCTCGTGTGGCTCGTTGCCGGGCTGCTCCTCGCGGCGACGTTCCTCGGGGCGCTCCAGATCCTCGGCGAGGCGGATCCCGTCGGCGAGGCGTCCGAGGGCGTGCCGATCGAGGCGCTCATCACGCCCGCCGTCGCCGCGGTCGCGTGCCTCGGCGCGCTCCGGCTCGTGCCCGTCGGCCCGCTCCTCGTGCCGGCCGTGCTCGGAGCCGGTTGGCTGATCGACCGCGTCCTCGCCACCGAGATCCGGATGCTCGCCGCGCGCCACGGCCCGACGCCGCGGGATCGGTCGATGATCCTCGTCGAGTCGGTCGTCGTCGCGTTCCTCGCCTTCACGGGCGTGGCCGCCCTCGTCCCGCACGGCCTCGCGGAACCGGCCGGCCCGGTCCCGATCCCGCTCGCGGAGTCGGACCTCGTGCTCCTTGCGATTGCCGACGCGGCCGTGGCCGGGCTGCTGGGGTATCGGGCGTCGGCGCTGCGGATCTCGAACCTGCGGGACGTGCTGTGGAGCGCGGCCACGTACGCGAGTGCCATCGCGATCGCCGCCGCGGCGCTCCGGGCGATGGTCATCCCGCGCCTCGTGGGCCCGGCACTCCTGACCCTCGTGTTCTTCCTGTGGGACGCCTTCCACGGCGCCCCGCCGGCCCGCCGACGCGACCCGCGCTGGATCTGGCAGACGGTCCTGCTCGTCGCGCTCGGTGTGGTGGTCGTGGCCTGGAACCTGCGTCTGCGCTGAAAGTCCCGGCAGCGTTCGTCGCTGGGCGCGGGTCGCCGCTTGCTGCGGGTCGCCGCTGGTCCACCCCGGCTTCCGGTTCCGCCCGCTACTCCTGGTAACGGAATCCCGACGAGTGAGCGTGGCCGCGGCGCGATTCCGACAGAACTGGGACTCGGGCACGCTCGTTCATCGCGGAATCGTTACCACCAGTTGCGCCTGGCCCGGCCGTAGTCGGTGCCGTGATGCAGATCTGGGTTGGAGTCCCCGCTCGCACGCTTGTCCGACCTCGAGTTCCGACAGAACGTCGCCGCGGCCGAGCGTGCGGGACCCGGTCCTGAGTCAACCGTGAATGAGGGGTTGGACAGCGGGCTGGATGGGGATTCGATCGGGGGTTGAAGAGGGGTTGAAAGAGGGGTTGAAAGAAGGGGTTGAACGAGGGTTTGAATAGGGGCTGAACGAGGGGGTTGAATAGGGATTTTGGGAAGGCCGCGGGGATGAGCGCGTTTGACGGAACCACCCGTCGGTGCTAGAAAGCCTTGCCGCGCCACGCACCCCCGCGCGCCACGCCGCTGCGCCCGATGGGCCCGAAAGGACGACCGACCACGTGACCTTCCCCGAAGTCGAGACGAACGCACAGAGCCCCGTCAACGCGACCCGCCTCAAGCGCCAGCTGGCCGACCAGGCGATCGGCCACGCGTCGGCCGCGCAGTGGTCGGAGGCGGTCGACACGAACCGCAAGCTGCTCGAGATGGGCCCCGACGCGGAGGCCGAGAACCGCCTCGCCAAGGCGCTCTGGGAGCTCGGCGAGCTGGCCGAGGCGCGCGAGCACTACCAGACGGCGCTCGCCCTCGACCCGACGAACCGCATCGCGGAGCGGAACATCGACCGCCTCAAGATGCTCCTCGTCGCGGCCGGCGAGAAGACCGTCCCGGCGGCCGACGGCAGTAAGGCGCCGGTGTCGATCTTCGTCGAAGAGACGGGCAAGACCGGCTTCGCCTTCCTGACCGACCTTGCCAGTCCGCGCGCCCTCGCCCAGGTCAACCCGGGCGACGCGGTCGACCTGATCCCGGAGAGCGGTCGGCTCATCGCGATCAGCAACGGGGTCCGGATCGGCATCGTCGAGCCGCGCGTCGCGGCCCGCCTGCTCAAGCTCCTCGCGGACGGCAACAAGTACGCCGCCGGCGTGACCTCCCTCGGCGACAAGGACGTCCGGATCATCATTCGCGAGATCTTCCAGGACCCGCGCAACTACGGGAAGGTGAGCTTCCCGACGGCGGCCAAGTCGACCGACCTTCGGCCGTACACGAAGGGCACGCTCGTGCGCGAGGAGATGGAGCTCGAAGAGGACCTCGAGGACGACGAGGAGGACGAGGAGATCGAGGATCTCGATCGGGTCTTGCCGGCCGATGTGACGACCGACGAGGCGTTCGAGGAAGAGACCGACGACCTCGAGGAGTCCTAGCCGACCGACCCCGCCGCTGCGGCGGCGACCCTGACGTCGGCCGCGGTCGCGGCCGCGTCGCGAGCGGCGGCCTCGACGATCGCGAGGTCCGCATCGGCCGAACCCGACGGGTCGGCGGACCCTGACGCCCGACCGACCGCGAGCGCCTCGAGCCGACCGTACGAGCCGAGCACGAGGCGCGCGATCCGGTCGACCTCGCTGATCGGCCGCCCGAGCATCGCGACCGTCTTGTCGACCTGGATCGTGTGCTCGCGCACGTGCGAGCCGAGCCGGTTGAGCCGGAACCCGACGGTGATCGGGATGCCGGACCAGCGACCCGGGACGGCCAGGCCGGCGGCGTCGAGCCCGGCGAGGACCTCGATCGCCTGATCGACCAGACCGTCGAGCCGAGCGAGGACGTCCCCGACGGCGCCATCGGCCTCCGTCGCCTCGTCCGGCTCCGGCGGGAGCGCTCCGTCCGGCGCGTACTCCCCCGCATCCGGTTCGCCGGCGCGATGAAGGAACCAGGCGGTGGTCCAACCGTACGCGCGCTGGGAGCTGATGACGTGCGCGACGGTTCGCCGGATCGTCCATTCGCCGCCGCCCGGGTCCGCGTCCCAGGCCTCGTCGGGGATTCCGGCGAGCGCGCCGTAGAGTTCCCAGCGAGCCGTTCCGCTCGCGGC
>DASTOB010000176.1:0-3258 GCA_035720425.1 Candidatus Limnocylindrales bacterium | reverse complement strand
GACGCGGCGCGGGCACTCCTCCGCGAGACCGGCCACGGGACGCCCGACGGGCCGTGGATCCCCGTGGGAGCCGGCGTGCACACGGGCGTGGCGTTCGTCGGGTCGATCGGAGGCGGTGGGCCCGACGGGGGTGGGGCCGACGGCGACGTGACCGACTTCACGGCGCTCGGCGATGCGGTCAATGCGACGGCGCGGCTCGCGTCGGCGGCGGCGGCCGGCGAGGTGCTCGTGACGCGGGCCGCGGCCGATGCCGCCGGGCTCGACCTCGCGGGGCTCGAGCTCGCCGGGCTCGAGCGGCGGCGCCTCGATCTGCGCGGTCGGGCGGAGCCGATGGACGTCGTCGTGCTGCGGGCGTCCGATTCGGCCGTCGCTGGATCGGGCGGCGTCGGCGGCTGAGGGCCCGGCGTACACTGTCGGCCGATCGGCCCCGACAGCGGTGGACTGCCCGCGATGCCCACGAACGACGACATGGACTGGAAGGCGATGCTCGAGGGGACGCACCCCGAGTATCGGCGCTTCCGCCAGTTCTTCCGGCGCCTCCCCAGCTCGCCCCGCTGCAAGATGTGCTACGCCCCATTCGTAGGTCCGGGCGCGCCGTTCATGCGGATGATCGGCCGGGCCCGACTGCCGAACAACCCGAACTACTGCACCATCTGCATGAAGTGGATCGAGTCCAACCGGGGCGGCGCCGAAGTGGTGATCTCGCTGCTGTTCGCCGACGTCCGGGGCTCGACGACGCTCGGTGAGCTGCTCACCCCGAGCGACTTCTCCGCGCTCCTGAACCGCTTCTACAGCGTCGCCGCGGACAGCGTCATCGAACACGACGGCATCGTCGACAAGTTCGTCGGCGACGAGATCATGGCCATCTTCGCGGTGCCGTACGCGGGCGAGAACCATGCGGGCCAGGCCATTGCGGCGGCGCGTGCGCTCATCCGGGCGACGGCCGACATCGAGGTCGGCGGGCACCGCGTGCCGGTGGGGGCGGGCGTCCACACGGGGGTCGCGTTCGTCGGGGCGGTCGGCGGCGAGGGGTCGAAGGCCGACTTCACCGCGCTCGGCGATACCGTCAATACGACGGCGCGGCTCGCGTCGGCGGCGGCTGCCGGGGAGGTGCTTGTGACGGTTGCCGCGGCGTCGGCCGCCGGACTCGCCTTCGACGGAGCGGAGCGGCGGTCGCTCGAACTGCGCGGCCGAGCCGAGGCCGTCGACGTGATCGTGCTGCGCGAGGGGGTCGCCGCGGCGGCGGCCGGCGCCGCTTCCTGACGGGCTCTTCGCTGGTCGGTCTCGCGACACCGCTTCCCCCATCCGCGCCCGCTCCCTCGCAGCGGACGATCGCGTTCTAGCCTATCGCCCCCGGTCAAGTCGGGGTGAACCGCGGGCGCGGCGGGGCGCGGCGCACGCCGCATCTCTCCCGCCCGACGCGCCTCCCGCGCCCAATCGTCGAATTTCACTCGACGCCAGGAAAGCGACTCTCCTCGGCCGTGACTGTACTGTCACGATCCGCGGGTGACGCGTCCGCGTGCCGCGAGCTCGGACGAGCGCGGTCAGGAGCACATGCGCGTTTGGGGTCGGAGCCCTCTCGCCTCGCAGCCGTCACGAGGTTTTGCTGCTGGGAGCATCACGGCAGGTGGGAAGGGCCGACAGCAACGGCGCCGCGCACGTGCGCGGTTCGGAGCTGTCGGCCGAGCACGCGCGGGCGGGTCGGCGGCGTCCAGGGCGGGCGCGATCCGAACGCCGATGTGACAGCACAGTCACGTCGGACAGGTGTCGATGTCGGCGCGCGTGCGGGAAACGGGGAGACGCCGAACCGAACCGTGGCAGCGCGCGCCGGCACGCCGGAGTCAGCGAGGGGCCAGAGCGGCGGCGGCGGCGCCCGGCGCCGGCTCAGCCCTCGAGCTGGCGATCGAGACGGCGCTTGACCACATACAGCGCCGAGACGTTGACGAGGATCAGCGCCACCACGACGACCATGGCGTATCGCCGGAACTCGCTCTCGTCGATCTTGGCGCCGGCCATGGCGGCGGCGCCGTCGGCCCGCGCCTGCGCCTCGGTCGCGAGCCCGGAAATGACGGTCAACTTGGTGGTGTGCACGGCGGCCTGGGCCTGGATGAGCGAGGTCTTCGCCTCGGACAGGGCGACATCGGCGTCGGTGACGATCATCCCGAGTCGAGCGGCCTCGGTGATCCGAGCCGCCGCGGTGTCGTAGGCAGACTGCGCCCCTGACAGGGCGCCGGCGATGCCCTCGACCTGGGAATAGATCGTCGACCGGGCGTGGTGGCACGTGTCGCAGCGTCGGTCGGCCTCGTTCTCGAAGCGGTCGAGCTCGATCCGGAGCTCCGATGGATCGGTGGCCGAGTGGCACGTCGTGCACTCGTACGGAGCGTCCGCCTCGTGGAAGAACAGGCGCTCGCCGGGCTGCGTCACGTCATGCGTTCCGTGGCAGGTCCAGCACTTCGGCGATGCCGGTCCCAGCTCCGCGTGTCGGCTCTCCTCGTACAGCGCCTGGGTGGCGGTGTGGCACTTGCCGCACACATCGACCACCTCGGCGGCGCGCGGCGGCCGCGCATCGTGCGACCCGTGGCACGAGGCGCAGGACGGCGCACGCACATCGAGATTCGAGAGCAGGGCGACGCCGTGGACGCTGCCCTGATACACGTCGAACTGGTCGGTCGGGATCCCGTACGGCTTCATCCGATCCGCGTCCGCGTGGCACGACGCGCACAGCTTGGGCACGTTGACGGGATAGACCGGCGAGGTCGAGTCGGCCGCCTTCTTCACGTCGTGCGACCCGTGGCAGTCAATGCAGATCGCGACCCGGTCGTCGCGCGACGTCGCCAGCCGCTCGCCGTGGACGCTCCTCCAGTACTTGGCGTACTGGTCGGTCGGCAGGTTGTACCGGCGCATCCGTTCCGGGTCGGAGTGACAGCTCCCGCACACGCCGACGGTCCGTTCCCTGCCCGGCGTCCCGATGAACCCGGCCTCCTCCGACATCGACACGGTCACCTGGTCCGACGTGGGATCCCCGCCGTGGCAATCGGCGCAGCCGATGCCGCCGGCGCCATGGATGCTCGCCTTCCAGGTCTCCGAAATCGCCTTCTGTCGATCGTTGACGGCGAGGTGGCAGTCATAGCACGTGTTCGACGACCCGTCCGACGGGTGGACGATCGGCGTCGGCGCCGGCGGGACGGGCGGGGCGGGCGGGAGCGCGGTGGCCGACGGGTCGGGCGAGCCGGTGGGGTCCTGGGCCGACGCGCTCCC
>DASTOB010000175.1:0-3503 GCA_035720425.1 Candidatus Limnocylindrales bacterium | reverse complement strand
AGGAGCGGCTCTTCGGCCATCCCGTCCATCGGCCCTGGCTCAACCCGCCGAGAGGTCCCGCCGACCGAGGCGAGGAGCGCTCCGCACGACGGGCAGGCAAGCCGTCCGTACGGCAGCGGCTCGGCGCACTCTGGGCAGACGACCGTGCGTGTCGCCATGTCGACCTCCCGTCCCGCCGATCTCCCCGGTTCGGTTGTCCCGGATCGGCGGGCTACAGACTGCCAGACGCGTCGGGCGACGGCCACTCCCCCGGACGGCCGACTTCCGGTTCGCCGATGGTCCGGGCGCCGAGCGCCGGCGAGGACCGACGCCCCGCCCTCGCCGCCTCCGCCGTCCAGGCATAGGAACGCCAGGCGGTCCCGGCCCCGGCGAGGAGCAGGGCTGCCAACCAGAGGCCCACGAACAGCGCGAGCGTGGCCGCCAGCTCGGTCGCGCCGGCCCTCGTCGCGAGCGCGACGCGAAGCCGGTCCCAGGCGATTCCGGCCACGAGCGCGGGCGGCACGACCGCGACCGCAACGACCGCATTCGTGAGGAGGAGCGTAGAAAGCGTCGATCCCGGGCGTCGAACCGCGCCTACGATCGCCCGCCCGAGCGCGCCGAGGATGGAGTCGCCGCTCGACCACAGGCGCCGCTGGGCCAGCCCACCGACCGTCTCGCCGAGCAGCCAGGCGATCGCGATGAGGCCGACCGCATCCGGCACGTCGCGCAGAACGCGGAGCACGATCGGTGTCGTCAGCTCATCCGGCAGGATGATCTCGCGATACGCCGCGTCGACGATCCGCGTGGACCCCCACGCGATGGCGGCCGCGAGCGGGATGAGCGCGACGAGGCGCACGGCCAACCCGCGCCACACGGCGCCGGGCCGCTCGACGAGGACGGGTCGCGACTCGAGCTCCTCATCCGCGGCGGCAGCGCGGACCATCGCGAGATCGGCCCATGCCCCTATCAGGCCACCGACGATGATCCACGCCGTCAGGCCGACGACGAGGCCGGCGACGAGGGCGACGAACGCCGGGGCCGCCTGGCCGAAGAGCGCCGGTGTCAGTGTCGGAGCCACAGCATTGGCGACGCCGATCGTCGAGGGGATGACGACGATCGGGGCGAGCAGCACAACGACTCCGCCGCGAACGAGAAACCCGGCCAGGGCGATCACCCAGGTCCCGGGCCGGCCAAGCGCGGCGAGCGCGGCTGCGAGCATGGCGGAGGTCCACGTCAGGCCGCTCGGCGGCAGGTCAGGGCGATCGGTCGGCGTCACGTCAGGCCGAGTCTATGCCGACGGGCGCGCGAGGCCCTCCACGGCACGTCGGAACGCGGCGAGCACCTGGTCCGCGAGCTCGTTCGGACGGAGGACGGCCTGGCGGACGGGCTCCCACTTGAACGCCGCCCGCACCGCCAGCGGGCAGGCCCACGGCCGGAGCGGGTCGACCGGCGGCACGACGGGCGTGAGCCGGATCGCGATCCGCCCGTCCTCCTCGCGGACGAGGCCGCCGAGCGCTCCGGCGAGCGAGGGACCCAGGCGCGCGAGGGGCGGATCCGGCGGGGGTCCGGCGGCCGGCGCGACGTCGCGAAAGGAGATCACGCCGTCATCGTCGGTGACCCAGAAGACGGTCAACCACCAGTCGTCGGGTGCATCGGTCGGGCGACTCATGCCGGCGCGGGCGGACAGGTCCCGGACGCGAATCTCGTGCTCGCGGACGAAGGACGGTCCGGGTGGCGGGAGGCGCGCGGGCGCGGCGGGGCGATCGGGATCGGGCACGCCGGCAGGATACCCGCCGGTTCGGTCAGGCGCGGCTGGCCTGGTCGGTCGGTTCGGCGGCGTCGGCCGGTGCGGGCGCGTCGGCATGTGCGGGCGCGTCGGCCGTACCATCGGATTCGTCGGCCCCGGCGGCGCCGGTATCGGACGCTTCGGCCGCGGAGGCGGTCGCCTCGTCGCGTGCCTCGACCTCCGCCTCCGACAGGGCCAGCCCGGCCTCCGCCTGGAGATTGCGGACCTCGGCCTCGAGCTCGAGGCGGAGCATCTCGCGGCGCACCGCATTGTCCGGCGGCGCGACGGAGCCAGGTGGCGGCGCCTCGGCCTCCGTCTCGTACTCGCCGCTGATCCAGGCAAGCAGCCGGCTGCGCCGCTGCGGGGCGGGATTGCGGGCGGCTCGGACGATCGCTTCTGCGTCGATGGCGGTCACGCCGGGAACCTGCGCGTCGGTGTCGGGAATGAGCTGCGCGCCGCAACTCGGACACGTCTCGGCATCCGCTGCCGGCAGCGGCGTCGAGCACCATGGACAGGCAGGGGCGGATGCGGCGATCTCGTCGGCCATCGCGCCACACTCTACCCTCTGCCGGTCGGCGTGGAATACCCGAAAAGTCCGGGGGTCGGATGACCCTGGGAGGATCCGCATGACGTATTCGATCGTGGCCCGCGATCCCGTCACGGGCGAGTTGGGCGGCGCCGTTCAGACGCGCTGGTTCGCCGTCGGTGCCGGCGTGCTGTGGGTGGCTCCGGGCATCGGCGCCGTGGCGACCCAGTCCTTCACGGAGATCGCCCACGGGCCGAACGGGCTAGCGGCGCTCGGCGCAGGTCGTTCTCCGGCCGATGCGATGGCGGCGCTGCTGGCGGCCGATGCGGGACGGGAGACGCGCCAGGTGGGCATCGTCGCGGCGGACGGCACGGCGGCCGCGTTCACCGGCGCGCGCTGCGTCGAGGCGGCCGGCCACCTGACCGCGCCCGACGTGTCATGCCAGGCCAACATGATGGAGCGGGGCACGGTGTGGGGGGCCATGGCGTCTGCCTTCGCATCGGCGCCCGGGGACCTCGCAGCACGCCTTCTCGCCGCGCTCCGGGCGGCCGAAGCCGAGGGTGGCGACGTGCGTGGGCGGCAGAGTGCGGCCCTCATCGTGGCGCCCGGTCCGGGTGCGTCGCCGGAGGGGTCGCGACCGCCCGCGTGGGAGCGGCGATTCGACGTCCGGGTCGACGATTCGGCCGACCCGCTCGCCGAGCTCGATCGGCTCCTCCGGATCGCGCGCGCCTACGAGGCCTTCGAGGCGGCGACGAGCCGTGCCGAGGCGAGATCCGTGGATGCCGCGGTCGACGGGTTCGTCACCGCGCGGAACCTGGCCCCGGACGACGACCAGATCGCGCTGTGGCACGCGGCCTGTCTCGCGGCTGCCGGCCGGCTGGCGGAGGCGCGGACAGCGTTCCGCGACGCGGTCGGGGTCGAGCCGCGGGCCGCGGAGCATCTCCGCCGTTTCGTCGCCGCGGGACACGCGGACTAGGCGGCCGGAATCGTGGAGACGCTCGTCGCTCCGTAGGGGCGCGGCTCGCGGGGTGGGCGCGGCCCGAGGGGGTGGCGCGGGGCGCGCCGGACGGGTGGCGCTGGGCGCAGTGAAGAGCCGCGGAGCGCTGGGAGCCCCAACTGGCGTCGGAACCGCGACCGTAGCGACGAATCGCGCCCGTCCGGCGTCCTGCGGATCGCCCGGAGCCCCATCCGACGGCTGCACACGCCTCCAGG
>DASTOB010000174.1:0-23022 GCA_035720425.1 Candidatus Limnocylindrales bacterium | reverse complement strand
CGTGGAGCGCCGGCCTCGCGCTTGCCGGCTTCGCGACCGCTCCCGAGCCACCGACCGACGCGGAGACCCAGGACGCGGTTGCCCTGCTCGGCGCTGCGACCGACGGATTCGCGTCGGCCGCGTCCCTCGCCGCCGCTGCACGATTCGATTGCCAGTGAAGGGATCGGGGCCGCCGCACGCCGCCCCGCCGCCGGACTCGGCCCGGCCCCTCGCTCCTCGCCGGGCCCCCCTCCGCCGGCCACGCACCTCTCCCGGCCGGAATGCCAAATTGTCGCCCCACGACCGTTAGGTCCGGTTCGAGGCCGGATTCGGCCGACCCGGAGCCCGAATCGTGCGGCGCTGAGCGTGGAGGAGCCCGTCAACGCGCTCCATCGGCCCCGAAACCGCGCCCAACTGTCACGGGGCGAGAATCTGGCCATCTGCGGGCCGGCAGGGAGCGGCGGCGGGGAGCGGCGGCGAACCTGCGACAGGTCCGCGCACTCCGCCCCGCCGCCGGACTCGGCCCCAAGGAGCGGCCTCGGAGTGGTCGATTCCACCCCTCCCCGAGCGTCGGTACAGTGTCAGCCTCACCACTCGGAGGTTCGCGACCATGACCGCCGCCTCACCCTCGCCCGCACCCGCCTCGCCCGCGCCCACCGCCGCGCCGCCCGCCACCGCACCCGCCACCGCACCCGCCGCGTTCCGCGGGTTCTCCCCGGACGCGATCCAGTTCCTCGCCGACCTCGCCGAGAACAACGATCGGGCCTGGTTCCAGCCGCGCAAGTCGGACTTCGAGCGGCTCCTCAAGACGCCGCTCGAGGCGTTCATCGCCGCGCTCGGCGACCGACTCGCCGCCCGTGGCGTGCCGATGCTCGCCGATCCCGCGCGCGCGCCCTTCCGCATCTACCGCGACACCCGCTTCTCCAAGGACAAGAGCCCGTACAAGACGAACGTCGGCGCGAGCTTCCCGTGGCTCGGCGACGCCGGCAGCCCCGCGGAGCCGAACCGACACGGCATCGGCGGTTACTTCCACCTCCAGCCGGGCGAGATCTACGTGGGCGGGGGGATGTGGCATCCGGAGAAGCCGCGGATCGACGCGTTCCGTCGGGCGATCGTCGCGGATCCCGGGGCCGCGGCGCAGGCCCTCGAGGAGCCGCGCTTCGTCGAGGTCTTCGGTCGGGTCGGGACCGACGGCGAGGCGCTCCGTCGGGTGCCGCCGGGCTTCCCGTCGGACCATCCCCGCGCCGAGTGGTTGCGGCTCAAGGACGTCGTCTTCGGCCGACGCCTGACCGACGCCGAAGCTACCTCTCCCGCCCTGCCGGACCTCGTGGCCGACTCGTTCGCCGCTGCGACGCCGGTGCTCCGCTACCTCGCCCGGGTGACGGTGGTCTGAGTCGGCCGATTCGGCCGTCATCGTCGGAACGGAGCCCTGGCCGATCCGACCCCACCGATGACTACTGGCGCCGATCTGCGATGCTGTACCCGCCGCGGCCGATCGCGGCACGTCGGGGCGTCACGTGCGCCCGGGCGTCCAGAGCCCGCATCCGAGGTTGCGAACGACCGTGGCACGCAAGCGAAAGCAGTCCTACCCGCCGCCGCGTAACGCCCCGCCCCCGACCCCGCGCCCCGGCGCCGGCCCGGAGGGATACGTCAGGCAGACCGTCGTCTCGATCAACACCGAGGCGTCCGGCGGGCGCAAGGACCTCGCGGTGGGGGATCGCGTGCGGATCGTCGGGTCGGGGCTGTACACGGGCGAGGCCGCCGTGATCGAGAAGCTGTCCGGCGGGGTGATCCCGTCGGCGCTCGTGCGGACCGAGTCGGGTCGGACGCGGCAGGCCCGGACGATCGACCTCGAGCCGATCCGCGGCGGCGGCGCCACCGCTGCGACCGACGCATCCTGACCACACCGTCGCCCTCGGGGCGCTGATCGGCGGGCTCGTTCGCGATCTCGCCATTCGCCGCCGGCGCCACGTCGCCGGCGCGTCGACCCGCGAGCTCGCCATTTCCCGCACGCGTGCCGACATCGACACACGTTCGACGTGACTGTGCTGTCACGCTGCCGCTCGGATCGCGAAGTGGGGGAGAACTGCGACCGCATGCGGATCGCGCCGGCGTCCGAGGCCGGCGACCCAGATCGTGACAGCACAGTCATGACCGGATAGGGTCCCGTCCCAGCACCGACCAAATCCGACGATGGGCACGGGACGTGCGCCGGCGGCGCGGCCAGGCGCACGGGGCGCGGCCAGGCGCACGGGGCGCGGCCGGGAGGCCGAACGGTCCCGGCTCGCCCGGGCCGTACGGCACTGGTCCGTCGGCCGACAGCTGACCATGGTCGCGAGCATGGACGAGCGCGACGGAACGCGTGACCTTCGCCGGATCAAGTGGCTCGGCCTGCTCCTGCCGGTCGGGTTCGTGTGGGCCTTCGAGCTCGTCCGTTTCTCGGTTCTCGACGAGGCGTACCCGCGCGACACGGTCCACGCTGTCGCCGCGCTCCTCATGGCCGTGGCCGTGGTCGCCTTCGCTGCCGCCATGGCGACCATCGTTGACCGCGCCCAGCGCCGGACGGTCGCCCAGAACCGTGACCTGACGCTCACCCACGCAGTGAGCGCGGCGACGCGCGCCCATCTGTCGATGCCGGAGATGCTCACGGAGACGCTCGCCCAGGTTGCGGACCGGACCGGCGCACTCGCCGGCGACATCCGGGTCGACGACCCGCACCCCGGCGCGGTCGTGATCCGCCATCCGCGGATCCTCGCGCCCGGGCTGTCGTGGGTCGGCTCCCTCCTCGAGGCGCCGCTCGACAAGGTCCTGCTCGAACCGACGTGGACGGAGGACACGGCGGTCGACAGTACGGTGCTCGACATCCCGCTCCTGCGTGGCGGCCCGGCGGCCCGCGTCGGCCGAATCAGGCTCGTCTTCCACCCGGCGGTCCGCCCGGACGTCTCGGCGAGTGCGCTCGCCGACATCGCCGGCGAGATCGCGACCGCGATCGAGCTCGGTCGGCTGGTCGACGATCTCCGGCGGCGCGAGCACGAGCGCGCGGCGCTCTATGAAGTTGCCATTCAGCTGACCCGCCCGGGGGACCTCCGCGAGATCCTCGACGGCATCACGCGCCACGCCCGAAACCTCCTGGCGGCCGATCGGGCGGTCGCGTGTCTGGCCGACCGCCGAGCCCTGGCCGACCGCGGAGCCCTGGCCGACCGCGGAGCCCTGGCCGACCCCGCTGACCTGGCGACAGCCGATCGCCTCGCCCTCGCGGACGACGGGTCGACGTGCACGATCGCCCATGCCGTCGCGCAAGGTGTCCATCCGCCGAATCCGGCCTGCCCGCTCCGGGCGGGCGTGCCGTCGGCCGGCTTCGCCTCGCGCCCGCTGCGCGGTCCCGACCGGATCCTCGGCGAGCTGTGCGTGGTACGCCGCAGCGGCATCCCGTTCACCGAGTCGGACGGGGCGGTTCTCGGAGCCCTGGCCGACATGGCCGCCATCGCGGTCCGGACCGCCCGCCTGCGCGAAGCGGAGGAGCAGTGGACGATCCTCGCCGAGCGAGACCGGATCGCCCGCGAACTCCACGACAGCTTCGCCCAGGTCCTCGGTGTCATCCACCTCCGACTGCGAGCCATCGAGTCGACAGCCGGCGCCTCGGACTCGGCCGGCACGTTGGTCGCCGGCGGCCGCGCCGTGGCCCAGGAGCTCGGCGAGCTGGCCGACATCGCCGATGAGGCCTATCGCGACGTGCGCGAGGCGATCCTCGGACTACGCGAGACGATTTCGCCGGAGGTGGGCCTCGAGGGAGCCCTGCGCGACTACCTGCGCAAGTACACCCGCCAGACGGGGATCCGCGCGTCCCTCGTGTGCGAGGGCGATGCCCGCGAGGCGCTCCCACCTCGCAGCGAGGTCCAGCTTCTGCGCGTCGTGCAGGAGGCGTTGACGAACGTGCGCAAGCACGCCGGCGCGACCGAGGTGTTCGTGCGCATGGACTGTCGGTCTGCGTCGCCGGTCGTGTCCGTCGAGGACGATGGTGTGGGCTTTGATCCCGCCACCGCCGTGGCCTCGCTCGACGGCGGGTTCGGCCTCACGTCAATGCGCGAGCGGGTCCACCAGATCGGTGGCACGCTCGACGTTCATACTGCTCCAGGAGCAGGGACCCGGGTCGTCGTCCGCCTCGGGCCCGAGGAGATCCACCGTGCACGAGCCGCCCCGGCTGCGAGTGCTGCTCGTCGATGACCAACCGCTCTTCCGACGAGCGCTCGCGACCCTCATTGGCAGCCAGTTCGACCTGACCGTGGTGGGCGAGGCCGAGGACGGCCTCGACGCCCTCGACAAGGCGCGCGCCCTCCGTCCGGACATCGTCGTGATGGACGTCCAGATGCCGCGCGCGAATGGGGTCGAGGGCGTCCGGGCGCTCCGACAGGCTGGGATCGCGGCCAAGATCGTCATGCTCACCGTGTCGGAGGACGACGACGACCTGTTCGAGTCGATCAAGGCCGGCGCGAACGGGTACCTGCTCAAGAACGTCCGCCCGGAGCAGCTCTTCGAGGACCTCCGTGGGCTCCTCCGCGGCGAGGCACCGATCGCTCCGGGTATCGCCGGCAAGCTCCTCGAGGTGTTGCGGACGGGTCCGCCCCGGATCCCGTCGGTCGCCGCCGCCCAGGTCTCGGAGGGGACGCAACTGACCCGTCGCGAGGCGGAGGTGCTCGGCCTCGTGGCCACCGGCCTCAGCAACAAGGAGATCGCCAATCGCCTCGTGATCACCGAGGGGACGGTCAAGAACCACGTCCACAACGCGCTCGAGAAGCTCCACCTGACGAACCGCGTTCAGGCGGCCGCGTTCGCCGTGCGCAAGGGATACCTCCCCGCGCCACCCGGGAACGGGACGGACCGGGACGCATAGGTCGCCCGATCGCGTAGGTCGGCCGATAGAGATCAGCCCGGTCCGGAATTGTGCAGTCGGTGGGATGGCCCACCGGGCCGCGGCGGCCTACGATCCTGCGGCCGGCGCGCCGCCGGTGGTCACACAGGAGCCGGCCCATGGCCGTCAAGGCCATCCGCGTCCTCGTCCTCTACCGCCACGCGCTGTTCGGGCTTGGGCTGGCGCAGCTCCTCGAGCGGCACGGCGCACTCGACGTCGCGGTGGTCGACGAGACCGACACGTGCGGGCTCGATGACGCGCTCCGGCGCGGGGTCGACGCGATCGTGTTCGAGGAGGGCGGGCCGCTCGAGCCGCTCGACCTGCTCGAGCGGAGCCGCTGCGCGCTCCTCGTGGACGTGAACATCGGCTCACCAGAGTCGTGGAGCATCCGGCGCAACGCCGTGCCCACGACGCCGGACCGCCTGCTCGAGCTGATCCGGGAGTCGTGCGCGGAGCGGGCCGCCACCTGACCGACGCGACCGCGCCGACGCGACCGAACGAACCGCTGACCGAACCGCCGACCGAACCGCCGACCGTCCGACCGGCGGCCGATCTCCCCCGACCGATACAGCCGAGCCCGATCGACGGCGCCCCGCCTGTACCCAGCTTTCTATCGCCCGGCGGATGGGATCGGGCGTGCCCGCGCCCGACGATGCTCGCGGACGCGGCCCGCCGCCGGGCTTCCCTTCCCCCCGGCGGCGGACCGGGTCGCCGTGCGAGGACCAACACCGATGTTCAGACTGTCGTCCCTCAGCGCCGTCCCGGACCGCGTGATCGAGCGCTCGATCCGCCGGCTACTCCTCCTCATCGCGGTCGCGGCGGTCGCCTTCACGGCGATCTACGTGGCCGATCGCTGGCGGCCCGCCGCGCCGACGATCGTCGATCGCCGGACGGCCGCCCTCGAGGAGGCCGTCCGCGCCGACCCAGCCGACATCTCCGCGCGCGGCCAGCTCGCCGACGCCTACTTCGCGGCTGGCCGCTACCCCGACGCGATCGACCAGTACGACGCGATCCTCGAGACCGGCAAGGCGGACACCCTCGCCCACCTGAGCCGCGGTCGGGCGTACCTCGCAGCCGGGCAGCTCGACGCCGCCGTCGCGGATTACGAGGCGGTGGTTGCGGCGCTCGTCGGGACCGAGATGGCGAACGTCGACCCGACCCTCGAGTCCGCCTACTACGCGCTCGGGTCGATCGCGCTCAGCCAGGATCGGGCGGAGGACGCCGTCGGCCATCTCGAGCGCGCGCTCGCGATCAAGCGGGCGGACGCCGACGCGCTCAACCTGCTCGGCCAGGCGTACGTCGCCGTCGGCCGGCCGGACGACGCGATCGCTGCCCTCCGCCGGGCGATCGACTTCGTGCCGATCGGCTGGGGGGAGCCGTACGACGCCCTCGCCACCGCCTACACGGACGCGGGCGACGTCGCGCTCGCGGAGTGGGCAGCAGCGATGGCGATCATGCAGGCCGGGGACCTCCCGACGGCCGATGCGCGCCTGTCTGCGCTGCTCGACGGTCCCGCGGCGGTCGAGGCACGGATCGGCCTCGCCCTCATCGCCGAGACGCGCGGTGACACCGCGGCCGCGGCGGCACGCTACGAGGAAGCCCTCGCGCTCGACCCGGACAGCACGGCCGCCCGCTTGGGCCTGGCGCGGGTGGGAGCGGGGTCCGACGAGGTCCCCGCCGCGCCACTGCCGGACCTGCCGACCCCGGGCGCGGGAGACGACCGATGACGGCCGAAGCCCTTCCCGCGGGTACCGCCCCCGGCCCGAGCGGTACCGCCCCCGGCCCGGCCGCTCCGACGGACGACCGACGCCGTCGCCGACGACTTGCCCTCCTCGTCGTCCTCATCGGCCTGCTCGCCGCCCTGCTCGGCCTGCTCCTCTGGTACCTCCTGTTTCGCCAGCCGCTGCCGCTCCCGCAGATCCCGACCGTTCCGCAGATGCCCGGATACGCGACGAGCATCTACGGACCGGACCGGCCGACCGGGATCGCCGTGAGCCCGTCCGGCGACCGGATCTACGTGACCGAGACCGGCGGCGCCAAGGTCACCCGCGCCTACGACGCCGGCGGGAACCTCGTGGCGACACTCGAACCGCCGGCCGCGACCGGCTCCGACCACGTCCCGGTCTATGCCGCGATCGACCCGCTCACGAGCGAGGTCTTCGTATCCGATCGACCGCGCGGCACGATCTACGTGTACGACCGCGACGGCCGGTACCAGCGCGAACTCCTCGCCCCGACCGAGGTCGCTGGTTGGCAGCCGCTCGGGCTCGCCTTCGACGCGGCCGGCACGCTGTACGTCACCGATCTTGCCGGCGACGCGCAGCAGGTCCTCGTGATCGACCGGTCCGGCGACCTGGTTCGCACGTTCGGTGCCGCGGACCGGCTCGCGTTCCCGAACGGGATCGCGCTCGACGCGGCCGGCAACGCGTATGTCACGGACAGCAACCACGGCCGCCTGCTCGTGTACGACCCGGCCGGCAATCTTGCGGCGCAGGTGGGCCGGGGGGCCGGAATCGGCAACCTGGGGCTGCCGCGCGGGGTCGCCATCGACGGCCGCGGGCAGGTCTACGTCGTCGACACGACCGGCCAGGCGGTCTTCGTCTACGCCACCCTCCGCACCGGCTCCGAGCGTCTCGAGTATCTCGGCTCGTTCGGGCAGCAGGGCATCGAGGACGGCGCCTTCGAGTTTCCAACCGGCGGGGCGACCGATGCCCGCGGCCGCATCTACGTGGCCGACTCGGTCAACGACCGGGTGCAGGTTTGGAGCTACTGACCACGCGAGCAGCGAACAGGAGGTGAGCCGGGACGAGCGATCGCCGCCGTGACGGGCGGCCCAACCAGTGCTATCGAGAGAGATGAGAAAGGAGGTGAGGACGGTGAGACGTTGGGCGCTTCTCCTTGTGGGCGGCGCCGTCTGGCTGTTCCTTGCCGCGATTCCCACCCTCGCGGATGGCGGACCCCACGTCGCACCGGCGAACTCTGGCTTCAGCACGCTGACGGCCGACAGCTGCGCCGGTTGCCACCGGGCCCACACCGCGCAGGGAGCCATGCTCCTCGCCGCTCCCAGCGAGGAGGCGCTCTGCCTGTCCTGCCACGGCGCGGACGGCGCGGGCGCCACGACCGACGTCGAGAGCGGCATCCAGTACACGGTGGCGGCTCGCACCACGGGCAGCCCCGTGCTCGGCGCGCTTCGCAACGGTGGCTTCGTCGAGGCCCGGATCGATTCCGCGAATCCCTCACGGGTCACCTACGTGCGAAACACGGCCGGTGACACGTCCCAGCGGACGAAGGTCTCCGTGCTGGCCTCCGGTCAGCCGGTCACCTCCGCCCACATCGCGTTCGACGGCACCGCCGTCGTCGCGAAGGGCATCGCCTGGGGCAACATCAGCGGCACGCCGGGCACGACGTTCGACCCGGCCTCCAACCCGGGCGGCACGGTCTCCGGGATGACCTGCGCGAGCTGTCACAACCCGCATGGGAACGGCAACTACCGCATCCTCAAACCGATTCCCGCGCCGCACACGGAGACTGGCGACACGTTCGCCGCGGCAACGACGGACATCGCGGTCACCGACGCCGCCCTTCCGCCGCAGGACGCCGACGGCAACTTCACCGACGTCCGCAACTACACCGTCATCCAGTCCAAGGGTGGGACGGGGACGCTCCTTGCGAGCCAGGTCCTCGCCCTGCCCGGCTACACGAACCTCATGGGCGATTACTTCCATCGGGCGGTGCCGTGGGATCCCGCCGTGGACTACACGGCGCCACCGCCGTCGGGAGTGACCGCCAACGACGCCCCGAACGGGCTCGCCAGCACGTTCAACGGCCAGATCAACCAGTGGTGCTCGCAGTGCCACAGCCGGTACCTGGCCGTGACGACGAGGCCGTACGAGACCAACAGCGGGGACGCGATCTTCACGTATCGCCACTCGAACACGTCGAACAAGCCGTGCACGACGTGCCACGTCGCCCACGGAACCAACGCCGTGATGAACGGCACCTTCTCGCAGGCTCGGACCTACCCGGACGGATCGGCGGGCGGCACGGACAGCCGGTTGCTCAAGATCGACAACCGCGGCACGTGCCAGGCTTGTCACGACCCAACCGAGACGGTCCCGGCCGGGACGTTCTACGGCCCGACTCCGTCGCCGTACACGCCCTGACGGGAAGCTCAGCGCGCGGTGGCCGGCGACGGTCGTCGGCCACCGCCACCCCAATGAAGCAACCCATGACCGAACCGGCCAGGGAGGGACTCGTGACCGGCGCCGCCGCCGCCCGATCCGCCGCCATCCGCGCGGCCCGTGGCGCGGCCCACGTTGCCCTCGTCACGGTCGTCGCCGTCATCTTCCTCGCGGCCTGGCTCGCGACCGGCGCGACGCCGGCCGGCGCGGACGGTGGTCCCCACGTCGCCAGCGTGAACTCCGGCGCCGACACGCTCACGGCGGACGGGTGCGCCGGCTGCCACCGGGCCCACACCGCCCAAGGGCCAATGCTGCTCGCACATCCCGAGGAGGAGGAGGCCCTCTGCCTGTCCTGCCACGGATCCGCCGGCACCGGGGCGACGACGGACGTCGAGACCGGCGTCCAGTACGCACTCGGCGCTGCCGGCATTCGTGGCGGGACGGCAGCGGGTGCGCTCCGTTCCGGCGGCTTCGTCGAGGCTCGGATCGACTCGGCCAGCCCGACGCGGATCTCCTTCCCGCGCATCCAGGGTTCGGACGTCGTGACCACGTTCTCGTCGCGCGTCGGCGTGCTGGCGGAACCCGCGCCGGTCACCTCCGCGCACCTCGCACTGCCGACCTCCAGCGTTGCGGAAGCGGGCACGGCATGGGGTAATGGAGTCGAGGACTCCGGCCCGGGTCCGAACGCGGACCTCACCTGCGCCTCGTGTCACAACCCGCACGGCAACAGGCAGTACCGGATCCTCAACCCCATCCCGGGCGATGGTGACGGGCCGCTCGTCGAGGCCGGGGCAGACGCGTCGATCACGGATGCTGCCCTCCCGTCCGGTGCCGGGGCAGCGGGCGTACGCAACTACACGATCCAGGACGGCAGGACCCTCCAGGACGTGCTCGACGCCGGCCTCGGGCCGACGGCGGGGGACTACTGGCGGCGCTACCTGCCGTGGGACGGCGTGCCGACGTGGAACGGGACCGTCATCGTCCCGGCGACCGGGGTCGCCGGCGACCGCCCGATGTACGTGCCGGGCTCGGCGACCAACCTGACCGCGTTCCGCTCGCAGATCAGCGCGTGGTGCAGCGCCTGCCACACGCGCTACAACGCGCCGAACAGCGGGGCGACCACGCCAAGCGGCGACGACCGCTTCGCCTACCGCCACACGACCCAGCGGACCGAGTGCACGCAGTGCCACATCGCCCACGGGTCGAATGCCGGGATGGCCGGAACCGTCTCCTCCGCAGCGCCGTACCCGGACGGGTCGCCGTCCGGCTCGAGCCGGCTGCTCAAGGTCGACAACCGCGGGACGTGCCAGCAGTGCCACGACCCCACCGGCACGATCCCGTACACCGGAGTGATCAACCCGTGACGCCGCCGGCCCACGTGCCTCGCGCTGCTCGCGCGCGCGGGGCGCTGCTCGTCGCCATCGTCGAGCTGGCTCTCGTGCTCACGGCGGCGGCGCCGCTCGCACCCGGAGTCTGGGCGACCGACCCGTCGCCCGACGCGACCGCGTCCGGCGGCCCGCTCGATCCGTCGCCGGCGGCGTCTGACCCGCCCCTGGCCCCGGCCCCGTCACCGGAGCCCACCGTCGAGCCCACCCCGGCACCCCCGCCCGACCCGACGTCGACGCCGGATCCGACGCCGACGCCGGACCCGGCCCCGTCGCCGGAGCCGACCGTCGAGCCCACTCCGGCCCCGCCGTCGGTCGCCCCAACCCCAAGCCCGACCCCGGCCTCGCCGTCGGTCGCCCCGTCCGGCGGCCTTCGCGTGTCACACGCCTGGGTGGATCGCGTCGATGACGCGGGCACCATCGTCACCCGCGGGCCGCTCGACGCACCGCTCCTCGGCATCGCGCGCTTCGAGGTCCATCGCGTGCGATTCCAGCTCGTCAACGACGGCGATACGCCACGCGTCCTCGCCGCGACGCTCGAGTGGGCCGCCAACCCCGTCGTCGGCTGGGCCGCCGTCCCGGTCGTCGACCCGGTGCTCGACGTCCCGTTCTACGTCGCCTCGGACGCCGGCCGCGGATTCCGCGTCGCCGCATCGCCGCTCGCCGTGGACGCGCTGCGGCTCGGCGACCTCGTCGGAGCCGGCACCCTGCCCGTCGCCGGGGTGAGCGGCAGCGGCGTCAACCCCGTCTCCGTCACGCTTCCGCCGGGCAGCCACACGGAGGTCGAATTCGCCGTCCGGGCGACCCAGTCCGCCGACTGGCTCGGCGCCTACGCGTTCCGCCTCGCCGATGGCGCGGAGCCGCTGGCCGGTGCAGCGGCCGGCGTGCAGCTCCGTGCGCGACCGGCCCCCCGCCTGTCGCCCGGCCAGCGCTCCGGCGTTCGCGTCGCCGACCCGCTGCCGCGCTACCCGCTCGTCGGGTCCGGCCTGGCCGGCACGACCGCGCTGAACGCCGCCCCGGCGGTCACTGCGGCGGCCGCGACGTTCACCTCGCCGCATACCGCCTACGCCCTCACGACCGACGCCTGTGCCGCCTGCCACACGACGCACGCCGGCCGCAACCGGCTGCTCCTCACGGCGATCGCGCCACAGGCCTCGCTGTGCCTCACCTGCCACGACGGGAGCGGCGCGAGCACGGACGTCGCCTCCGCCTGGACGGACCCGCGGCTGCCGCCCAACGACCCAGACACGGCGAGCTGGTTCAGCCATCCGGCGCGCGAACCGTCCGGGCACACCTCGGACCGCGGAGAGGAGTTCGGAGGCGTTCTCGAGCGGCACGCCGAATGCGCCGACTGCCACCAGCCCCACAACGCCGACGGCGCGCCCCCGATCGGAACGGCGGACGGCTGGACCGCGTCCGGGGCACTTCGCGGCGCCGCCGGGGTGGCCGTCACCAACGGCGCGGCGAACGCGTCGCCCAGCTACACCTGGCAAGCCACGTCCGCGTTCGAGTACCAGCTCTGCTTCAAGTGCCATTCCGGCTACACGGACCTGCCGGCGCCGGACCCGCTCCGGCCCAGCCGCTGGGCCCTCGACAAGGCCATCGAGCTCAATCCCGCGAACGTCTCGTACCACCCGATCGAGGCGCCCGGGAAGAACCAGAGCCCGGCCATGGCGCTCAGCCTGTCCGGGACCTCGCCGGCCAAGCTGTGGACGTTCGACCCGAGTTCCACGATCCGCTGCCTCAATTGTCACGGCGACGCGTCCCTGGCCAACCCGGCCGCCCCGCCGGCCCCGGACAGCCGCCTCGCCAACCACGCCGGACCGAACCGCGGCCTGCTCATCGCGCCGTACCGGGACCGGATCCTGAAGGGATCGACGGAGGCGTACGCCGCGACGGACTTCGCGCTGTGCTACACGTGCCACGCCGAGGCGCCGATGGTCGACGACAGCGGCGATCCCCGGTTGGACACGAACTTCAGCTTCCACGGCTTCCATCTCACCTCGCTCGCGCTGACCGGCACCGGCGCGCTCGACATCGACACGGACGGCGGCGGCCGCGGCAACGCCTTGTGCTCCGAGTGCCACTTCCGGACGCACGGGACGACATATGCGGTCGACGGGCAGGCACCCGCGGTGGGGCTCGTCAACTTCGCGCCCGTCGTCGGGCCGAACGACGGCACGATCACGTTCGTCCCGGCGACGCCCACCGCGTTCGGGAGCTGCACCCTGACCTGCCACGGGAAGCCCCACGACGGCTACCTCTACGCCCGGGGGCCCTGACCTCTATCGATCGATACAGGACGTTCGCCCGGCTCTCTACCGCATGTCCCCGGCGGTCCCGCCGAAATGTGCTCGACGGCGGATGGGACCCGACGGGGTGGCTCCGGACAATCGGCGCAGGTGTCAGGGCCGGCCACCGGCCGGCACAACGAGGGCAAGCCCGATGACCGGGACCCGAACCGCAGCCGACTCGCAGCGCGATCTGCTCGCGCGGCTCGGCCTGCCGCCGGCGTCGTCACCGGAGGACGTCGAGACCGCCTACCGCGGCATCGTCGCCTACCTCGCGCGCGCCCCCCGCGACCTGCGTCCGTGGGCCCGACAGCAATCCGAGGCCGCGGGGCAGGCCTACGCGCTTCTCATCGACCCCGCCGAGACGGCCGAGCCCGACGCCCTCGAGGCCCGGGCCGAATCGGCGGTTCCCCCCGGCGGGCCGGCGACACCTCCGGCCCGCCGGGACACCCCGGACGTCGACGCACTCCTCGCGTCGGCGGCCCCGGACCTCCATCCCGACGTGCTCGGCCGGCGCGGCGGCGGGCCGGCACGACCGGCACGCGGGGCGCGCATCCGTCGCCATCCGATCGCGCGCCGGCTGCTCCTCGCGTCGCTCGTCGGGGCGGCGCTGCTCGCCGTCGCCGTGGTGGGCTACGGGGCCGGGGCGCCGCCCGCCGCTCCGCTCGGCAGCGACGGTGACGCGGCCGCGAGCTCCGCGGCGCTGCTCGACGAGGCCGCGGTCGCCGCGCTCATGGCGCGGATCCAGGACGATCCGTCGGACACGGAGGCGCTCTTCTCGCTCGGCGACGAGTTCTACGCCGCGGGCGACTTCAGCACCGCGGCCGGGTGGCTCGGCCGGGTCGTCGCGCTCGAGCCGGACAACGTCCAGGCGCTCGTCGCCCTCGGGGCCGCCGCGTTCAACTCGGGCGACGATAAGACGGCGGAGGAGAGCTGGCTCGCCGCGATCGAGCTCGACCCGGACAACGTCGAGGCGCACTACGACCTCGGGTTCCTCTACTACACGGCCCAGCCGCAGGACATCGAGGCCGTCCGTCGGGAGTGGGGGCTCGTCGTCGAGCTCGCGCCCGGCACGGAGATCGCCTCGACCGTCAAGGCCCATCTCGATGCGCTTGCCGGCCCGTCGGCCACCCCCGCCGCGAGCCCGAGCCCGGCACCATGACCGAGTTCACGTTCCTCGGCATCGCGATCGCCTTCGCCGGCGGCGTCGTGTCGTTCGCCTCGCCGTGCTGCCTGCCGCTCGTCCCCGCCTACCTCAGCTACATGGTTGGCGCGACCGACGCCGGCGCCGCGGGCCGGCGGCGAGCGCTGTTCCACGGCCTTGCGTTCACGCTCGGCTTCACCGCCGTGTTCGTCGCCTTCTGGGCGTCGATCGGGGCGATCGGCTACGTCCTCGCCGACAACGCGAAGTACCTGCGCCAGGTCGCCGGCGGGCTGCTCATCTTCCTCGGCCTCCAGACCGCCGGCGTGATCAACGTCGCCGCACTGTGGCGCGATACCCGGCCGATGGCGGCGCTCACGACGATCGGGACGTTCGACACGGCGATGGGCGCGGCCACGGCATCCGGCCGCCCGGGGTATCGCCGCTCGCTCCTGTTCGGGACGTTCTTCGCCGCCGGCTGGAGCCCGTGCATCGGCCCAATCCTCGGCGGGATCATCGGGCTCGCCTCGTCGAGCGCGAGCGTCGCATCCGGGACCGCCCTCCTCCTCGCCTATGCCGCCGGGCTGGCGGTTCCGTTCCTCGCCATCGCCCTCGGCGCATCGTCGATCGCCGTCCGGCTGGCCTGGGTTGGCCGCCACCATCGCGCGATCTCGATCGTGACCGGCTGGCTCCTCGTCGCCCTGGGGGCGCTGATGGTCACGAACACGCTGAGCCGTCTCGCGGCGCTGTCCACGCCGCTCGGCCTCTGACGGAGGGATCCATGGCCGACCAGGCACGCACCCGCCCCGTCCCCGGCGTCCCGCCGGCCGACGCGCTCGAGGAGGTTCCGCTCATCGACGTCGACGGCGCGCTCGAGCGGCTGTGGTCGGTGCTCACCTCGATGCGCCTCGCGCTCGTCCTCATCCTCGTCCTCGCCGCCCTTGCCCTCGCCGGAACGATCCTCGTTCAAGCTCCGCCCGGCGTGGCGGCGGACCCGGAGGCACGGGCGGAGTGGCTCAACCAGGTCCGGCCGAAGTACGGCGGCTGGACCGGCGTCTTCGACGCCCTCGGGCTGTTCGCGGTGTTCGAGTCGATCTGGTTCCGGCTCGTGGCGGCCGCGCTGACGGCGAGCACGCTCGCCTGCTCGATCCGCCGCCTGCCCGGCATCGTCATGACCGCCACCCGGCCACACGTCGACGTCGCCGAGGCCTTCTTCGAGCATGCCCCGCATCGCGAGGCGGTCATCCTGCGCGAGGGCCCGACCGCCGCTCGGCAGCGGGTGGAGGCGACCCTCCGTGGCCACCGCTACCGGATCATCGCCGGCAGCGACGGCGCAACGTTGTACGCGGACCGGTTCCGCTGGGTGCCGCTGGCCGGCCTGGTCGGCCATCTCGCGCTCGTCGTCATCGTCGTCGGCGCCCTCGTCGGCGCAACCTTCGGCTTCCGCGATCCGGACTTCGTCATCGCCGAGGGCTCCACGGCGGCGGTGCCCGGCACGCCCGGGTTGAGCGTCGAGCTGGTCTCGTTCCGTGATTCGTACTACGCGAACACCGGCGCGCCGAGCGACTACGCGAGCGAGCTCGTGCTCTATCGCGACGGTGCCGAGGTCGCCCGCCAGACGGTGCGGGTCAACGACCCGCTCCGCTACGACGGCACATCGTTCTACCAGTCGTTCTACGGCCCGGCGGCGAGCGTCCGGGTGGCCGACGAGGCCGGCACGCTCCTCTTCGCCGGCGGCGTGCCGCTCGCCTGGAGCATGAACGAGGGCAATCGCCGCGTCGGCACGTTCACGATCCCGGAACGCGACCTGACCGTCTGGGTCGTCGGCACCGGCGGCCCGTCGGACCTCGTGGTCCGCCCCGGCCAGATGCGGGTCGAGGTCTATCGCAACGACGGGAGCGCCACGCCGGTCGACGCCGTCTCGCTCGACCCGAACAAGCCGGCGGTCATCGAGGGCCTGTCGTTCACGTTCGACCGGGAGCTCCAGTTCAGCGGCCTGTCGATCGCCCGCGATCCCGGCACGCCGATCGTGTGGCTCGGCTGCACGCTCCTGTTCTTCGGTTTCGTCATCCGCTTCACCGTCCCGCACCGCCGGATCTGGATCCGCATCAGCCGCCAGGGCGGACACAGCCGGGTGGCGTTCGCGAGCGTGGGGCGAGGCGACGTCTCGCTCGGCGCCGAGTACGCCCGACTCATCGAGGAGGTCGGCCGCGGCCCCGCCGCGACCGACATCGCCCGCGGCCGCGCCGCGACCCGCGCCTGAAGGGAAGGAGGACACCATGTACAAGCTCTCGGAGTACGCATTCGTGGCGGGAGGCCTGAGCGCCATCCTCGCCCTCATCACCTCGGTCGCCTACGCCGCCTCCGGGCTGCGCGCGGCGCGGCTGCAGACCTCGCCGGCCGCGATGACCGGCCGGACGATCGGCTTTTCGGCCGGCCCCCGGACGGCCTCGATCGGCCTGTACGCCACGCTCCTGGCGTGGCTCGCCGCCGCCGCGCTGACCGCGTCGCTCGTGTTCCGGACGTTCGCCACCGGGCACGGCCCGTTCGCCAACATGTACGAGTTCTCGGTCGCCTTCGCGTGGGGAATCCTCGTCGCCTATCTGTGGTTCGAGCGGCGCTACCACCAGCGCCTCCTCGCCCTCGTCGCCCTGCCCGTCGCGATCGCGCTGATGGCCTACGCGACGACGATCCCCTCGACCATCGAGCCGCTCGTTCCGGCACTCCAGAACAACCTGCTCCTCACCGTCCACGTCGCCGTTGCGATCGTCGCCTATGGCTCGTTCACCGTCGCGTTTGCGGCGGCGATCCTCTACCTCGTCCAGCCGGAGGGCGGCCGCTGGGGCCTGCCCAAGCCGGGCGTCCTCGACGAGATCGGCTATCGCTCGATCGTCGTCGGCTTCCCGTTCCTGACGCTCACGATCGTGCTCGGCGCGGTGTGGGCGGACATCGCCTGGGGCCGCTATTGGAGCTGGGACCCCAAGGAGACCGCGTCATTCGTGACGTGGCTCATCTACGGCGCCTACCTCCACGCGCGGGTCGTCCGCGGCTGGCGCGGGACGTGGGCGGCCGCCCTGCTCCTGCTCGGCTTCGCCGCAACCCTGTTCACGTACTTCGGCAACCTGTTCTTCGGCGGGCTTCACAGCTACGCCGGCCTGGGCTGAGTCGCCGGTGGGACGCGTGGAGGGCCGGGCGAGGAGCGGCAGATGAGTGCCGGCAGGATCGCCACCGGGACCGGCGTCGCGGCGCCCGGCGAGCGATCGTCGGGGATCGATCCGCGGATCCGGACGATCCTCGTCATGGCGGTCACGGCCGTCCTCGTCACTGCCGTGGCGTGGTACATCGACCAGCCGGCCGGCGCCGGCCTCACCGCCGTCGACATCGAGGCCGGTCCCGGCGGTCCGCCGCAGGCCGGCCAGGTGCCGCCGGACTTCGACGGGGTCGACGTCGCCGGGGCGGCGATCCGCCTGACCGAGTTCACGGGGCAGCCGGTCTGGCTCACGTTCGGGGCGAGCTGGTGCGGCGATTGCCGGGCCGAATCGCCGGATCTCCAGGCGACGTACGCGCGCTACGCCGCGCAGGGCCTGGTCGTCGTCGGCGTGTTCATCGAGGAGGACGACGCGGCGGTCCGCGAGTACGCGGAACGCATCGGCCTGACGTTCCGGATGATCGCCGACCCGCGTGACCGGATCGCCGCCGGCTACCACATCCTCGGCATCCCCACCCACTACTTCATCGGCCGTGACGGCACGATCCGCGAAGTTCGCCTTGGCGGACTCCAGGCCGACGAGATGGACCGCCTCGTCCAGGGAATCCTGGACTGACCGATGGCCGAGCCGGAGCTGCCGGGCGAGACCGCCCCACCGGGCCGGTTCGGCCGCCCCCGTCTGCTCGGCCCCCTCCGCCGGCTGGCGTCGCGCATCCGCTGGCCCCACTCCCGGCGCGGCATCTTCGCCCTGCTCCTCGTCCTTTCCGGCGTCGGCGCCGCCGCCGCGTTCACCGGTGGCGCGCTCATCCACTGGACCGAGACGGCCGACTTCTGCGGCCGCTGCCACCAGATGGGCCCGGAGCTCGCGGCGTACGAGGCCGGCCCACACCGTGAGGTCGCCTGCGCCGAGTGCCACGTGGAGCCCGGCGTCGCCGGCTGGATCAAGGCCAAGGCGAACGGCACGAAGCAGCTCGCCCAGGTGATCCTGGGCCTCTACCCCAAGCCCGTCCCGCCGCCTGACCACGACAACCTGCCGTCGCCGACCGACACGTGCATGCGCTGCCACACGGTCGAGCGGTTCGCCCTCGCCCAGCTCAAGACGCGCACGCAGTACACCGAGGACGAGTCGAACACCCGCCAGTTCGTGGGGCTCATGATCCGGCCCGGCGGCGGTGACGTCTTCGACGTGAGCCGGAGCGTCCACTGGCACGTCCTCGCCGACGTCGAGTACGTCGCGAGCGACGCGGGCGCGCAATCGATCGAGTGGGTCCGCGTCACGGACGAGAACGGCGCCGAGCGCGAGTTCATCGCCCAGGACCGGATCCGCGTCGCGAGCGACGTCCGGCCGGACATCGACGCGGTGCTCGCCGGCGTCGAGCCGAGCCGGATGAACTGCATCGACTGCCACAACCGCGCCGGGCACCCCATCCCGAATCCGCGCCAGGCGGTCGACCGCGATCTCGCCTCCGGGTTCCTCGATCCGTGGCTGCCGTACCTCAAACGCGAGGCGATGCGCCTGCTGTGGGCCGGATTCCCGGACCAGGAGACGGCCGACCGCGAGATCGACAAGCTGCGCGACTTCTACGCCCTCCGCTACCCGGACGAGGCCGAGCATCGCGCGATCTCAATCAACCAGGCCGTCGCCCGGCTCAAGGTCCTGTACCGGAGTGCAGCGACGCCGGAGATGCGGGTCACGGCGCTGACCTATCCCGACAACCTCGGCCACACCGACTTCCCGGGATGCTTCCGCTGCCACGATGGCGGGCACTTCCTCGTTCGGGACGGGGCCGTGACGACCGAGGCCATCCCGTCGTCGTGCGACACGTGCCATACGTTCCCGCAGATCGGGCGCGAGGTCGCCAGCCTGCCGCTCGGCGAACCGCCGCCGACCCACGACGACACCCTGTTCGTGTTCAACCACCGCGACGTCGCGCTCGACATCGACCCGGGCGCGCAGTCGTGCGGCGAGTGCCATGCCCGCGACTACTGCGCGAACTGCCACGACACCGGCGCCGTGACCGTCGACCACGACGAGATGCTCCTCAACCACGCCGAGGTGACGCGGGCGAGCGGGGCGGAGGCGTGCGCCTACTGCCACCAGCCCGTCTACTGCGCGCGCTGCCACACCGAGCCCGTGCTGCCGGGCAGCCAGCCGTTCGCCGACGGCGCGACCGGCCTGCTGCCGCCGCGCCGGGAGTCGACCGGTCCGCCGGGCCTCGCCTGGCCGCTGTTGTCCATCGTTCCGTGAACCAGGAAGGGAGACGTGTCATGACCTCGCGACCGATGCCCACTTCGCGCCCGATCGTCCGCCGGACGCCGTTCCCGGCCGCCGGCCTGCTCTCGATCATGCTGCTCGGCGCGCTCGCGGGAGCCGTGACCGCCGGGTGCTCCACGTCGGACGGGTCGCCCGGCGGGGGAGGGAACGGGGGAGCGGCCGGGGGCGGCGGGGCTCCGTCGACCCATGGGCCGACCCTCATGGCCCACGGGATGCCGATGACCGCAGCCGACATGTCCGCCGCCTGGGCCGCCCGGCCCGCCTATGTCGACGGCAACGGCGCGGCCACGAGCGAGGCCTATGCCTTCGCGCTGACCCGACCCGACCTGCTCCAGTACATGCCGTGCTACTGCGGTTGCGTGGCGATGGACCATCGCAGCAACCTCGACTGCTTCCTTCGGCCGCGCCAGGCCGGGATGGGCATCTCGTTCGAGGAGCACGCGTCGTACTGCGTCGTGTGCGTCGACACCGCGCTGATGGCCAAGCGGATGCTCGCCGAGGGGGCTTCCTTCGGAGCGATCCGTCAGGCGGTTGACGCGTCGTTCGGCGACACCGGCGCACCCGGCACGAACACGGAGTTGCCGCCGGCCTGAGCGGCGCCACCTTCCGCGGCGTCCCGTTGGCATGACCTGACCCGCTCCGTAACGACCCCATCGTCAGATCCCGGGCTAATCGGCCGATAAGCCGTCCGAGCCAACACCTGTCGCCCGCGGTGACGACCCGATCGTCACCTGGCCCCTCGACGGCCGATAGGCGTGCCTCCGCCACGCCCACGGGTCGGCCTAAGGCTCGCCCTGCCCCGAACGTGACGACCCCATCGTCACGAGGTCCGACAGCGAGCCTGATGCGTCACCCCCGCACGCCCCTCCCTATGGACTCGGGGCAGGTGTCGGACTCGGTCGTGGTGTGCCGAACAGCGCCTCGGAGTCCGCGTCCGGGTGACAGATCCAGCAGTTGTTGCGGCCGGCCATGTCGGTCGGGAGCGGCGCCTCGGAACCGTGACAGGTGACGCACGAGGTGCCGGCGACCACGTGATGCGGCCGCGGCAGCGCGGACGCGCCCGGGGCGGCGGCCTCGTGACAGGCAAGGCAGAGCTGCCTGCCGATCCCCGTGTGTCCGGGCGCCGTCGGGACGAGGCTGTCGTCGGAGTGGCACGCGGTGCAGTTGCGCCAGCCCTCGACGGCGTGGGCCATCGCCGGGATGTCGCGGATGCTCGCCGTCCCGCCCCCGAGGTGGCAGGCGGAGCAGTCCGCGTCGGCCGGGATGGGGACGGCCATGAGCGCGTGGACCGCCCCGCTGCCGGACGGAGCCGGTGAGTCATCCGGCACCACGACCGACGACGAGGGCACGCGGACCCCGACCGCCACGAGCACTGCGGCGAGCAGGACCCCGGCGGCCACCGCGAGGAGCCCGACCACGACGACGTACAGCCGCGCGGTCACGACTCCGGCCCGCCCGGATCGTCGTCCACCGGGGCGACGCTCGCCCGCCTTCGCGCCCGCCATCGGGCCGTGATCCAGCTGCGCAGCTCCCCGGCGGAGAAGTGGACCCATCTCGCCGCGACCCGCAGGCGGCTCACTCCCAGCGCGACCCCCAGAACCCCGACCCGCCATGCCCCCCGCGCCACCGGCGCGAGGACGAACCCCACGTGGACGTCGGACTCGCGCAGGTCGAGGTACCGCTCCGCGAGCGTGTAGCCGAGGGCGACGTACGCCGCAGCCCCGGCCACGATCCCGATCTCGACGAGCGACGGCGCATAAACCGCGAAGCCCTGCGTAACCACCCCGGCCGACGCGGTGACCGGCGCGATCTGACCGCCCGACACGAACAGGTACCGGTCGGCCAGCACGCCGACGAGCGCGCAGGCGCCGGCGAGCCCCAGCCACCCGCTGCCGCGGATCACCCGCAGGGGCCCGATCCGAACGGGGCCGATCCGAACCGTGCCGATCCACCCCGCCGCCACCGGCAGCCCCACGAGCGCGAGCGGAACCGCGAGCCCCAGCCCGACGCGGACCACCCAGAACGTCGAAGCCAGCGGGCCGGCGATCACCGCCTCGGTCGCCTCGCGGAGCCCGCGCTCCCCACCGCCAAGCCCCACGAGCACGCCGCGCGCCACGAGCACACCCACCACGAGCAGCCCCACGCCAAGGAGCATCCGGAGCCCCGGCACGGCGAGCCGCTCCGACCGCTCGTGGCCGGCCAGCCCCAGCCGGCCGACGACCGCGAAGGCCATCGTGAGCAGCGCCGTCCCGGCGAGGAACGCGGACGCGACCATGAGGACCGGGGTGAACGGACCGTGCCACGACGGTCGCGCGGCGAGGACCGCGAACACCGCCCCCAGCGTGAACGGCGCAACGACGGCCATGCCGGCCGCGGCGGTGCACGCCCACGCGTGGATCACCGGGCGGTCCCAGAACATCGACCAGACCTCGACGAGCAGGATGACGAGGTACCCGCCGTAGAAGACGCCCATCCACCACATCGGCGACGTCGGCGACGGCGACAGCACGGCCCCCAGGACCATCCGGACCGGGTAGTGCAGGTCGAGCGCGATGATCCCGAACGCGGCGGTCAGGCTGAGCACGGCGAGGATCGCGTGGCGCTTCTCGAGCGGCCGGAATCGGTCGATCCCGAAGACGGTCCCGAGCGAGCTCGCGAGGCACAGGCCGCTCGTCATGATCGCGAAGAACACGTAGCCCACGATGAGCAGGCCCCACTCGAACGTCGGGCTCGTGCCGAACACCTCCCAGCCCGGCGGCAGCGCGATGAGTGCCGCGACCCCGGCGACCGCGGCGACGCCGAGGAGCGCCGCGAGCCAGACGCGCAGGAGGAGCGGCATGGCCCGCACCTCGTCCACCACGGTTCGCGCCGCGTGCCGCGGCTCGAGCGGCAGGACATGGCCGTTCACGACGATCCGGCGTCCGGCGAGGAGCATCGGCTACGCCTCCTCGAGGATCGGGCCGAGATAGAGCACGCGCGGCAACGTCCCGTACTCCGGCCAGAGCGGCTGGGGGTCGTGCTCCGCGATGAGCCGGGCGACCTGGCTCGTGGGGTCGTTGCGATCGCCGAGGCGCCGCGCGCCCACGGGGCAGACCTCGACACAGGCCGGCTCGAGGCCGCGCGCGAGGCGGTGGTAGCACCACGTGCACTTGTCGGCTACGCCGGGCGTGCCGCGTGCCGCGCCTTCGGCGGCGGGGACGATGTAGCGCGCGCCGTAGGGGCAGGCCGTGACGCAGTAGCCGCAGCCGATGCAGCGTGCCTCGTCGACGAGGATCACGCCGTCCGGCGTCCGATACGTCGCGCCGACGGGGCACACGGTCGTGCACGGCGACTCCTCGCACTGCATGCACAGCCGTGGAACGAAGTAGGCGGCCGATGCGCCCGATGCAACCGAGCCGCCAGGGGCGGCCGATGCGCCCGATGCAACCGAGCCGCCAGGGGCGGCCGAAGCGCCCGATGCAACCGAGCCGCCAGGGGCGGCCGATGCGCTCTCCGCCTCCCCGTCGAACCCGTGGATTCCCCCATCCGGCGACTCGACGTGGACGGTCCCGTCCTCCCCGACGACGTGCCGTTCCACCCACGTCCGATTGCACTCCGGGTCGTCCGTGACCCCGTTCTCGGTCTTGCACGCCGCGACGCACAGGCCACAGCCG
>DASTOB010000173.1:0-17710 GCA_035720425.1 Candidatus Limnocylindrales bacterium | reverse complement strand
GAGTGCTCGGTGGTGCCCATATCGACTGCCGCATCGGCCCCATTCGTGGCACCGGCCCCGGTGAGCGATACGGGCGGCTCCCGCCGGCCGTCGTCCGCGGCTGTCGGACCTGTTCGTGCTCGCGGCATGAATGGGGGCAATGAGCGCCGCCCGAAGGAGGAGGTGGCCTCGCGGGTCACCGCTGCGCCGGATGGGCTGCCGTCCGACGGAGGGACCGACGCCCGCAGGAAGGGCCGACGCCTGACGGGCGGCCGAAGCCCGACGCGCGCGAGACGGGCCGTCGCCGGGTCGGCCGCGGCGCCGAATGAGGCCCACCCGCACGCTCTACTGCAGGACCGGCAGCGCCCGCCCCTCCCGCGCCGGCACGACCGCGTCCGCGAGCAGCTCGCTGATGTCGCGCGCGGTGACCGTGTCCCGGGCATCCGTGTCGGCCAACCCGTCCTTCATCATGACCATGCAGAACGGGCAGCCGACGGCGACCGTCTCGGCGCCGGTCTCGAGCGCCTGACGCGTCCGCTCGGCGTTGATCCGCGTCCCGCGCGTCTCCTCCATCCACATCCGCCCGCCACCGGCGCCGCAACAGAACGTCTGGCGACCGTGCCGCTCCATCTCGCGCAGCTCGACCCCGGCCGCCGAGAGCACGGATCGCGGCGCGAGTTCGATCCCGTTGTAGCGGGCGAGATAGCACGGGTCGTGGTATGTCACGCTCCGCTGCGGCAGGCCGGTCGGGTCGAGCACGAGCCGGCCGGAGTCGATGAGCCCGGCGAGATACGCCGAATGGTGCATGACCCGGTACGTCCCGCCCAGCTGGCCGTACTCGTTCCCGAGCGAGTTGAAGCAGTGCGGGCAGGCCGTCACGATCGTCCGCTCCCCCATCCGGTAGCGGTTGAGCGTCTCGACGTTGCCCATGGCGAGCATCTGGAAGACGTAGTCGTTGCCCATCCGCCGCGCCGGGTCGCCGGTGCACGACTCCTCCTGGCCGAGGATCGCGAACCGGACGCCGGCGGCATCGAGACACGTCGCAAACGCGCGGGCGACCTTGCGGTTGCGCTCGTCGAACGCCGCCGCGCAGCCGACCCAGTAGAGGACCTCGAGCTCGTCGAGGCCCCCGTCGGCCGCAAGTGCGGCGACCGTCGGCACCTCGAACGGGAGGCCCTTCGTCCAGTCGGTCCGGGTCGACGGCGGCTGGCCCCACGGGTTCGCCGGCCCCTCCATATTCCGGAACGCCCCCGTGAGCTCGGCCGGGAATCGTGATTCCTCGAGGACAAGGTTCCGGCGCAGCCCGACGATCTTGTCGACGTGCTCGATGAGCACCGGGCAGGCCTCGACACACGCCCCGCACGTGACGCAGTCCCACACGGCCTCGTACGGGATCGCCGAGTCGACGATCGGCGTCGCCACCGCGGTCGCCGCCAGCGAGTCGTCGAGCCCGTACGTCTCGCGAACGAGCGGCGAGTTCGGGATGAGGTTGAGCGTCCGCTCCGCCGCGAGCGACAGGTCGCGGATACCCATGATCATCGTCTTGGGGTTGAGCGGCTTGCCGGTGTTCCAGGCCGGGCAGGCGTCCTGGCAGCGACCGCATTCGGTGCACGTGAACCCGTCGAGGAGGTCCTTCTGGGTGAGGTCGGCGATCGTCTTGACGCCGAACGACCCGGACTCGTCCTCGAGGTCGAGCGCCGGCAGCTCCCCGCGCGGCCGAAGCTTGCGCAGGAAGATGTTCACGAAGCTCGTGTAGACATGGAAGTGCTTCGTCCACGGGATGTACAGGAGAAACGCGGCGAGCACGACGACGTGGGCCCACCAGAGGCCCACGAAGCCGGCCTCGACGAGCCCGTGATCGATCGATCGAAGCGGGACCGCGAGCGCATTGGCGACGATCGCGCCGCTCACGTCGCCGTGCGCGGCGGCCTCGAACGCCTGGGCGAGGAACTCGGTCGACACGACCCCGGTGATGAACAGGAGGATGTAGATCCCCTGCGCGCTGAGCGTCAGGCGCGCCGGCCGCGTCACGAGGCGGCGAGCGAGCGCGTAGGCGACGGCCGCGAGGACGAGGACCGCGATGACGTTCTGGAGCGCCGTGAGGACCGCCCACAGCAGGCCGTCGAACGGCCAGCCGACGATCGCCTGGAGCAGACCGCCGGTGACGATGTTGATGTTGCCGGTCAGCAGCAGCGTGGAGCCGAGGAACAGCACGTAGTGCATGACCCCGACCGGCGCGTCGCGGAACATCCTGGTCTGGACGAACGCGTAGCGGACGAGGCCGCCGACGCGCCGGCCCAGCTCACCCCAGCCGTCGACGCCGATGCCCTGCGTCGCGGCGAACACGCGCAGGCGGCGGGCCATCATGAGCAGGAAGATCGCGAACGCGCCCCAGAAGACCGGGAAGACGAGCGGGTAGAGCGGAACGGCGGCGAACGGCTCGAACATCAGGGCGTCGGCTCGAACATCAGGGCGGCGGTCCGGCCATCTGGAGCGCCCCGTGGTCGAACGGGCCGGCGAGCGTCTCGAGGGCGTGCGGGATCGCGGCGGCGATCGCGTCGAGCGATTCGAGCGCGCCGCGCGGCGATCCGGGCAGGTTCACGACGAGAGCCCCGCGCACGACGCCGACGATACCGCGGCTGAGGTCCGCCATGGGCGTCGAGCGGCGGCCCGCGGCCCGCATCGCCTCCGCCAGTCCGGGGACGTCGTAGTCGATCACCGCGCGCGTCGCCTGGGGTGTCACGTCGCGGGGCGTGAGCCCGGTGCCGCCCGTCGTCACGATGAGCGCGTGCTCGGCCGAGCCGGCCAGGATCGCCGCCTCGATCGCACCCTGGTCATCCGGGACAACGTCCCGATCGACCGCGAACCCGAGCTCCGCGAGGCGCTCTCCGACCGCCGCGCCGGACGTGTCGGCGCGCTCGCCGGCGGCACTCCGGTCACTCGCGGTGATGACGACCGCCCGCCACCGACCGCCGCCCGGGACGGTCATCCCTCGCGCCGCCTCGTGGGTCGGCCACCGATCCGTCCGGCCGACCGTGCACCCGGCCGGCGGGCAGGTCGTGGTCCCGTCGCGTCCGGCTCGCGCCGCCACTCGCCGCTCTTGCCGCCGGTCTTCTCGAGCAGGCGAACGGTGCGGATCTCGACCCCGCGCTCGACGCCCTTGACCATGTCGTAGACGGTGAGCGCCGCCACCGTTGCGGCGGTCAGCGCCTCCATCTCGACCCCCGTCGGACCGACGGTCGCCGCCTCGGCGCGCACGCGCAGCCCGCCGGCGACGCGATCCGGCGTGATCGACACGACGAGATCGGTCAGCGGGAGCGGGTGGCACAACGGAATGAGGTCCGACGTCCGCTTCCCGCCCATCACTCCGGCCAGCTCGGCGACGGTCATCACGTCGCCCTTCGCGCCGCCGCCGTCGATGACGAGGGTGAGGGTTTCGTCCGACAGGGCGACGAACGCCTCGGCGACGGCACGGCGGGCCGATGGGGCCTTCGCGGACACGTCGACCATCCGGGGCCGGCCGGATCGGTCGACGTGGGTCAGGCGGCGGCGTTCGGCGCGCGGGGCGGGCTTGTCCATCGGTCCTCCGGCTCGGGCGGTTGGCGGCCCTGCCCGCCGCCGATCCCGACGCTCATCATGACGGAATCGTCACGCTCGATCGAGCCACCACAGCTCGACCTCGGCGTCGGCCGGCAGCTCGTCGACGTCCTCCGGGACGACCGCCAGGGCGTTCGCCGCGGCGAGCGCGGACAGGACGTGACTCCCCTGCCCGCCCGCGAGGCGAACCCGGACCCGGCCGCGCTCGTCGCGCTCGCCGCTCACGACACGGAGGAATGCGCGCCGCCCGTGGCTCTTGGAGACCGGTTCGGCGAGCACGGCCCGATCGGTCGGGCGGAGCAGGTCGCGCCGCCCGGCGAGCCGGCGAAGGGCGGGACGGACGAACAGCTCGAAGGTGACGAACCCCGACACCGGGTTGCCCGGAAGCCCGAACAGGAGGATCGGCGGGCCGCCGCCCGGCCGCTCGGCGGTGCCGAACGCGAACGGTTTGCCCGGCTGGACGGCGACGCGCCACAGGTCGATCCGGCCGAGCGCGTCGAATGCGAGCTTCACGACGTCGTACGGCCCGACCGATACGCCGCCCGACACGATGATCGCGTCGGCACCGTCCGCGATGGCCGTTCGAAGCCGCCCGAGGACGTCATCGAGGATGTCGCGCGCGACGCCGAGGCGGATCGGATGACCACCGGCGTCCGCGACGAGGGCCGCCAGGCCCGGTCCGTTCGCATCGGGGATGCCGGCCGGCCCGAGCGCGGTGCCGGTCGGTCTGACCTCGTCACCGGTGGCGAGCACCGCGACGCGCGGGCGCCGGGTGACCGTGAGCCGCCCGGTGCCGGAGCCGGCGGCGATCGCGATGCCGGCCGGCGTCAGTGCCGTCCCGGGCTCGAGCACGACGGTTCCGGCGCGGAGATCGTCGCCCGCCCGCCGAACGGAACCGCCGGGTCGGACGGCGACGTGGACGAGGCACGCCGCCGGCAACGGGCCCGTCGCGTCGCGTCCGCGCGGACCGGGCACGTCGGCTTGGTCGAGCGGCGTCGTCTCCTCGACCGGAACGACCGCATCCGCGCCGGGCGGGAGCGGTGCGCCGGTCGCGATGCGCACGGCGACGCCCGGCGTCACGGTCACGGTCGGTGCCGCGCCTGCCGCGACGTCGCCGACGACCGCCAGGCGCACGGGCGCCGATTCGGTCGCCGCCACCGTGTCGGCCGCCCGAAGGGCATAGCCGTCCATGGCCGAGTTGTCCCACGGCGGCAGGTCGGTCGCCGCGATGACCGGGGCGGCCAAGACGCGGCCGAGGGCCCCATCGGTGGAGACGTCCTGCGCCGCGAGCGGACCGGGAATGGCGGCCAGGACGAGATCGCGCGCGCGTTCGACGCTGAGGAGCCCCGAACCACGGGTCGGTGCGGTCGTCACGGTCGGTCCCCTCAGACGGCCGTGCCGCCAGCCGCCCGCGATGGGGACCGGGCCTGAATCGTGCGGACCACCGCGCGCCTCGTCAGCATGCCGAGCACGCCGCTCGAGTCAGCGACCGGGAGACCGTCGAGGCCACTCCGGCGGAGGCGATCAAGCCCGGACCAGACGGAATCGGTCGGGCTGAGGACGGGCACGTCGGCCGCGTCGATCATGAGCTGCTCGGCCCGCGTGGTTGTCCACGACGATCGGCCCACCGTCCGAAGCTGGGCCGGCCCGATGACGCCGACGACGGCATCGTTGCGGACGACCGGAACGACGGACGGGCCACCATCGCCGCCGGCGTCCGACCCGCCGAACAGCTGGTCGGCGAACGTGTCGAGCGTGAGTTGCGACGCGACGGTGGGGACGTCGCGCTCCATGGCCTCCTCGATCGTCACCGTGCGCAGGAGCTCCTCGACGGCCTGCTGCCGGACGACCGCGCGCGAGGCGTTGCCGAGGAACCATCCGGAAAGGCCGAGCAGGATCCCGTTCGTCGGGTCGCCGCCGAGCACGACGGCAAGCCCGGCGCCGACGAGGAGCCAGCCGATGACGCGACCGGTCGTGGCCGCGATCCGGGTGCCCCGTTGTCGGTCGCCCGTGCGCGCCCAGATGACCGCCCGCAGGATCCGTCCTCCGTCGAGCGGGAATCCGGGGACGAGGTTGATGCCGCCGAGCAGGAGGTTGAGCACGCCGAGGGTGAGAGCGGCGGCAGCCGTGCCCTGGAGGAGCTCGTCGCTGGAACGCCCGATAGCGAGCGCCGCGAGCGCCAGGACGACGCCGATCGCGATGCTCACGAGCGGGCCGGCGACGGCCACCGCGGCCTCGTCGGCCGGACGGTCCGTGTCGTGGTCGAACGCGGTCGAGCCGCCGAAGAAGAACAGCGTGATCGGCCCGGTCGCAAGCCCGCGGCTTCGGGCCACGAGTCCGTGCCCGAGTTCGTGGGCGAGGACGGAGGCGAAGAACGCCGCCGCGATGATGGCGCCGACCGCCCAGCGCAGGACCGGTTCCGCGTCCGGCGCGGCGAGCTCGAGCTGTCCGACGGTCACGACGGCGACGAGCGCGAGGATGAGCACCCACGAGAGATGGACGCGGATCTCGAACCCGAGCACGCGGCCGACGGGGATCCCGTTCACGACCGGGCTCCAGTGTCGGCGGTGGAGCCGAACGTCCGCTCGCGCGGTTCCGTCGGCGCGATCCCGTCGGTCGGCGCGAGCCCGTCGGTCCGCGCGATCCCGTTCGTGGCCCCGCTGCCGGCACGGCGGCCGGCCAGCGTCACCGCGCCGCAGACGAGGACGATGACGGCACCGACGACGATCGCCGTCTCCTGCCAGAACCGGAACGGGAAGAGCTGGACAAGGCGCTCCGTTGCGGGATCGAACGTGTAGCTGCCGCCCGCGAACAGCAGCCGATGGAAGACCTCGAACAGGACGTCGAAGGCGAGTACCGCGACGACCCCAAGGCCGACCACGGCAAGCGCCAGCCCGCCCGCGCCGCGTCGGACGGCTCGCCAGAACCAGGAGCGCTCGCGCGGGCGTCCGATCGCGCGGCGCCACGATGCCGCGAGGATGACCGCCGCGGCCGCGGTCAGTGCCCACAGCGCGAGGAACGCGGTGCGGACGTCGCGCATGTGGCCACGCTCGCGGTCGTTGAGCACGGGCTCGCCGTCGAGCGCGACGTCGAACGCTCCCGGCCCGAGGATCAGGTCCGCCAGGATCGCGTTCGTGACGGTCGTGAGCTCCGTGTCGCTGAAGCGGGTCCACGCGAGTGCCTCCGCGCGACGCTGCTCGAACCCCACCCAGACCGGGTTGAGGAACGGGAGGAGCGATGCCGTGACGATGACGACCGCGGTCGCGGCGGCGACGGCGATCGTCGCGATGGCACGTGGCGCTTGAACGTGCGGCCCCGGGGCGCGGTCGGTCACGCGACCATGGTAGCCCGTCGTTGTGTGGCGCCCCGCGGATCGATCCCTTCGGGTTACTCGTCCTCGAGGGTCCGAGCCTGGTCCCACCAGCCCTCGGAGGTGAGGTCGCTGGGCGGATCGACGTTCAATTCGGTCGCCGCCCGCGCCAGGCGCTCGCGGAACGTCCCAAGGTCGACCGCGAGGATGTCACGCAGGCCCTCGAAGCTCGCCTGTGCGAGGAGAACGTGTTCGGCCGGTCCGAAGCTCGCGAGGTTGAGCATGAGCGCCTCGTCGCGCCAGGCGAGGACGTCGTTCGTCGAGGCGTCGACCTGGTCGGCCAGAGTCTGGCGCCGCGTGGGCGTCTCCGACACCTCGAGGAGCAGGCCGGTCGTGAACACCCCCTGGTGCTCGAGGCGCTCGAGATGGACGGGCTCGATCCGGGTCAGCTCGGTGATGGGCGGCACGGCTGGGGGCTACCTCCTGTCGGGCTGGGGCCGATGATGCCACGTCGGACGCCGGCCGTGCCGGATGGCGCGCATGCCACAATCTGCACATGGCACCGTTCGTGATCCTCAAGGTCATCCACGTCCTGGCGGCGATCGTGGCGGTCGGCGCGAACGTCACGTACGCGTTCTGGCTGCGGCGGGCCGGTCGGGATCGGGCGCGGCTCGTCGATGCGATCTCGGGGGTCCGGACGCTCGACGCGCGCATCGCGAACCCGGCCTACATCCTCCTGCTCGTGACCGGTGTCGGCATGGTTCTGACCGGCGCGTATTCGTTCGAAACCGGCTGGATCGCGGCCTCGATCGTCCTGTACGTCGCGACCGCCGTGCTCGGGATCACCGCCTTCGGGCCGGCGATCCGCCGCCAGCTCGCCGAGGCGGAGCGCGATCCGATGAGCGACGCGTACGCCGCGGCCGAGCGTCGCTCGAACCTCCTCGGGATTCTGACCACGGCGATCGTTGTCGTCATCGTCGTGCTCATGGTGGCGAAGCCGTTCTAGGGTTCCGGATTCCTCAGCCCGGTAACGGCCGCTCCTCGAGCACGACGTCCCAGTGCGCCTCGAGCAGCTCGAACCGGCGGTGTTCCTCAAGGCGGTATCGCTCCTGGTCCGGAAAGAGGCGAGCCGCGATCTCCGCCTCGGAGTGCGCCTCGATCGCGGCCCAGTCGCGGTACGTGATCGACACGAGCACATCCCAGTCTGCGCGGCCGTCCCCATGGAACCGGGGCACGAAGCGCCGAACCTCGGTGAACCGGCCGGCGGCCAGCTGCTCGCGCAGGATCGGCCAGTGGTTCCGTTCGAACAGATCGACGAACTCGTCGTGCGCGCCCCAGCGGGTCCGATAGAAGTACAGGATCGTGATCGGATCGGACATGGAATCCTCCGGGTCAGGTGGTCGGCGAGGTGGCTTCGTCGGCCGCCGGCTCGAGCCGTTCCGCCTCGCGGTGGAGCAGCTCCCAGGCGCGCCCGACGTGCTTGGCTTCCGTGCGCAGGTTCCCGATCGCGAGCCGGATCGCGAACCGATCCGCCAACCGGGTGTGCGACAGGAACACCTCTCCGGTTCGGTTGACGGCCTCCATCAGGCGGGCGTTCCGTTCATCGAGTGCCGCGTGCACGGAGGGTTCGTCCTCGCGCCCGGCGAGCGAGGCCGGTCGGTGCCGAAAGCAGATCGTCGAGAACGGGACGGGCGCGAGTCGCTCCCAGTCCGGATCGGCATCGACCCAGTCGCTGAACTCGCGCGCGAGCGCGACATGCGCCCGAATCCGCCGCCGTAGGCCCTCGAGCCCGAACCAGCGCAGGTGGATCCACAGCTTGAGCGCCCGAAACCGGCGGCCCAGTTGCGGCGTGTATTCGTTGTAGTCGCGCACGGGCGTCTCCCGGTCAAGCGTTCGCAGGTACTCCGGGACGAGGCTGAACGCGTCGCGCAGGACCGGCATCCGACGGGTCAGCAGGAGCGACGCGTCGAGCGGGACGAACAGCCATTTGTGCGGGTTCACGACGACGGAATCCGCGCGTTCCCAGCCCGCGAAGGGCGCGCGCGCATCCGGCAGGAGGGCGACCGCACCGGCGTACGCCGCGTCGACGTGGAGCCACAGCCCCTCGCGCTCCGCCACGTCCGCGATGGCACCAACCGGGTCGACCGACGTCGATGAGGTCGTGCCGATCGTGGCGACCACGGCGATCGGTCGGAACCCCGCCGCGCGATCGGCGGCGATCGCGCGAGCGAGCTCGTCGGCCTGCATCTCGAAGCGATCGTTGATCGGGATCTTGACGAGCCCCGCCCGCCCGATCCCGAGTGTCATGCACGCCTTCTCGATCGAGCTGTGCGCCTCGGCCGACGCGTAGACACGCGGTGGGCCGAAGCCGTCGCCTCGTCCCGCCAGACCGGAGGTAGCGGCATCGAGACCCGCCGCTTCGCGTGCCGCCGCGAGAGCGAGCAACGTCGAGGTCGACGCGGTGTCGGTGATGAGTCCGTCGAACTCGGCGGGCAGGCCCAGCCCCTGGCGAAGCCAGTCGACGACGACGCCCTCGAGTTCGGTCGCCACCGGCGACGTTCGCCACAGCATCGCGTTCGAGCCGATCGCGGCGGTGAGCATCTCCCCGATGATCCCCGGGCCGGACGCGGTCGTCGCGAAGTAGGCGAGGAAGCCGGGATGCTGCCAGTGCGTGACGTTCGGCTCAACGAGCCGGCGGTAGTCGTCGAGGATGCGCTCGATCGACTCCGGAAGCTCGGGCGGGGACGCGGGAAACAGCGGCCGAAGCTGCCCGGGCTCGACCGTCGGGAAGACGGGGTACCGGTCGACCGCGGCGAGGTAATCGGCCATCGCATCGACCGCCGCGTGGGCGGCCGCCCGAAACGACTCCGGGTCCATGTCGGTCAGGCCGTCGCGCTGGGCCTCGTCGAGCTGGTCGTCGCGATCCTGGGCCACGTGCCGGAGTGTACGGCGGCCGACAGGCGGAGGCCCCGCGGTGAGGGTGACCGCGGGGCCTCCAGTCCCCGGGATGTTCGGGTGTGCCGGGCGGTCAGCCGAGCTGTGCGCGAAGGGCTCCAGGCGGGAAGTCCGCGTTATGCACGTTGAAGTAGTAGTTCTCCGGGTTTCGGATGATCTCGACGATGAGCGAGCGCTCCGCCTCGATGCAGCCGCTGCCACCCGTTGGACCGCTGGGCAACGTCGGGATCACGACAGGGCCGGCCACGTCGACCGAACCGACGTGAATGTGAGCCGCGGTCAAGGGTGCGACACCGCTGACGGTGTAGTCCCAGCAGACCCGTTGAAGCCCTGGATTGAGCCAGAGGCTGGCCGTACCGGTCCCATCCGGGTCGCCAGGATTCGGCCGCTCAGCCTCGCCAGTGAGCTCGAGATGGAACGGCCGCCCGCCCGCGCCTGATGCTGAGCCGGCGACCGTGAAGACGAGCAGGAGCGCCGATGCCAGCGCCAGCAGCCGGAGCGGTGACCTCGAACCTCGCATGAGCCGATCCTCCATCTGCCGCGGACCGCGGCAGGGACCGGCCGCGGCTCCCCGTGTGGTCACATACGTCGGCCGGCCCGGTTTGGATCGGCCGATGCCGTCAAGCCGGAGAACGGAACGTCGGATCGACGCCTCCGCCGCGGCTGCCGCCGGCGACGCCGGCTCTCTCGGCCGCCGGGCGCTCGTCGCGATACGTCGATCCGCGCTTCGGTGCCGCTTCCTCGACGAGGTCGAATTCGGTCCACGCACACGTCGAGCACGTCCACGGGTCGGAGAAGGCGCCCTGATCGGCCGCCTCGTCGGCGGATGACCACGCATGTCGGTTGTCGATCGCGCCGCACTGGGTACACAGTCGGACGAGTCTGGCCATGATCTGATCTCCCATACGGGTTCCGGGAGCAACCGTAGGTCCCGCGGGGCGTCGGGAGCGTGACCGTCCACGTGGCGGCAGGTTGAAGGTTCGTTGCAGTTTCGGGTGGACGCGTTCGGCCTACGCCGAACGCACGAGATCGGAGGCGGACGATCGCGCGGCGGTCGGTACGCCAGGGGGTCGATTGCCGGACTTGGCTCCCGGCTCGATCATCGGATCAACCATGACGGACCTGTACGAGCGGCTCCAGGTGAGCCCACGCGCCGAACCCGACGTGATCCGTGCCGCCTATCGCGCGCTCGCCAAGCGGCTCCATCCGGATTCCGGCGGCGATCCCGGCCGAATGGTGGAGCTCAACGAGGCGTGGTCTGTCCTGAGCGACCCGATCCAGCGCGCCGTGTACGACGCCAAGCGCGGACAGCCGATCTTCGCCACGGTGACGCAGGCCGCCTCCCCGTCTCGCCCCGGAGGAGGCACCGCGCTCGACTTCGGACGGTATGCGGGCTGGACCGTCAATCAGGTCGCGGACACCGATCCCGACTACCTCGAGTGGCTCATCCGCACGCCCATTGGCCGGCGCCTTCGGGCCGAGGTCGAGACCGTGCTGACCGAGCGCGCCATCGCGATGGCCGCACTCCGACCGAAACCCGCCAAGGCCGGTCGCTTCGCCCGGCGCTGACCGCGGGTCAACGCCGGGGTCGTCGACCGATGATGGCCTTCGCGCCCGCAATAACGGTGTGAATGGCCACGACGGCCATCGCGACGAGCCCCACCGCGACCACGTCGTGCGGCAGGCCGTTGGCCGACTCGAATGCGCCGATGTCGCCGGCCAGACGACGGTGATCGATGTCGTCACCGGCGCCTGACGTCGGCCCGGACTCGTTGAACCTGCGCGGGCTACGCGCGCTCTGTGCGTCCCGCGCGTGCCCGCCCTGCTTCCTTGTCATCGCCGGAGGCTCCATGCGTCACTTTCAGCATGGACGCGCGACCGATCGCGTCGTTACGCACGCACGGTGTGCATTCGAATGGGAGGTCTGGTCGGGGCGGCCGGATTTGAACCGACGACCACCAGTCCCCCAGACTGGTGCGCTACCAGACTGCGCCACGCCCCGACTGGCTCGGAGTCTAGCAGAGCCCGGGTGAGCTACCCCGGATGGCCGCGAGGTGTGAGTCCGCGTTGGGCGGGGCGTTGCTGGCGGCCGCATCGCACCCATTGATGACCTGAGCGTGAGCCATTTCGTCAAGCGCGGACGACACCGGTGCGGAGTGCTCATGGGGGCCACTTATCCGGGCCGATATTCGCCGGGCGAATGCGCGAGGCGACAACGTGGGCCACGAGCTGGGAGGGGCGAGCCTTCTGGTCCCGCGTCAGGGTCGCGGCATGAATGGGGAGCATGAGCAGCTCGCTTGGGCGGCGTTTGGCGACGGCCACGCACCGAACGGCGGTCGGGCGACGGCCACGCACCGAACGGCGGTCGGGCGACGGCCACCGGCAACGGCCGCAGCGACCGCCCTCGAGCCGTGGCGCCGAGCCCGAGCCTGGGCACGCGTCAGGCTACGGGGCCGAAAGCCGCTCCACCCAGCGCCGGAAGTCGGCCAGCTCGTCCTTCGACTCGCGCGACAGGAGGTCGATCAGGCAGCGCTGGACGCTCTTGCCCTCGAAGAGTGCGTTGTGGACCTCCTGGGCGATCGGCATCTCGACGTCGTGGCGGCGGGCGAGCTCGAGCGCGGCGTCGACCGTGTAGGCGCCCTCCGCGACGCCGGGCAGCGACGACTCGATCTCCGCCCATGTCCGCCCCCTGGCGAGCTCCTCGCCGAGGCGGTGGTTGCGCGACAGGCGCGACCCACACGTGGCGATCACGTCGCCGATCCCGGCCAGCCCGGCGAACGTGAGCGGATTGGCCCCCGCCGCGATCCCGAGGCGGGTCATCTCGGCCAGCCCGCGGGTCATGAGCCCGGCCTTGCCGTTGTCGCCGAATCCAAGCCCGTCGGCCGCGCCGGCGGCGATCGCGATGATGTTCTTGAGCGCGCCGCACAGCTCGACCCCGAGCACGTCGGCGTTGACGTAGAGCCGGAACGCCCGCCGCCCGATCCGCGCGACGATCCGCTCGGCGAGCTCCGGATCCTCGGCCGCGACGACGGCGGACGCGGGCAGCCCGCGGGCGATCTCGAGCGCGAGGTTCGGCCCGGACAGCGCGGCGACGCGACCCGGCGCAACCGCGCCGGCAGCCGCGATCACCTCGGTCATCCGCAGCAGCGAGCCGGTCTCGAGGCCCTTGACGACCGACAGGAGGTCGGCCGACGCGGGCACGAACGTCGCGACCCGCTCGACAACGACACGCAAGTGGCTCGACGGCACGGCAAATACCACGAGATCGACCGCCGACGTGAGGGCCGAAGGATCGGCCGAGGCGACGACCGCCTCGGGCAGGTCGACCCCCGGCAGTCGGCCCTCGTTGCGGTGCTCCCGTCGGATCGCGTCTGCGACCTCGTCGCGATGGGCGAGCAGGAGGACGGGCTCGCGTTCGGCCACGAGCGCCGCGAGCGTCGTGCCCCACGCCCCGGCACCGACGATCGCGACCCGCGGGTCGTCCATCAGCGGGCCTTCTTGCCTCGCGGACGGCCGGCCGATGCCGATTGTGCCCGACTCGCTCGACCGGATCGGCCACCGCCGGTCTGTCGGGCAGCCTTCCGGCGCGGCAACCGAACGGCCGACCGATCGCGGAACACCAGCCGGATCGGCGTCCCGTGGAACCCGAACGTGTCGCGCAACCGGTTCTCGAGGTACCGCCGGTACGAGAAGTGGACGCTCGACGCGTCGTTGGCGAAGAAGACGAACGTCGGCGGCGCGACGCCCGCCTGCGTCGCATAGAAGATCTTGGGCCGCCGACCCTTGACGATCGGCGGGGCGAGGCGATCGGTCGCCGACGCGAGGAGCCGGTTGAGCTCGCCGGTCGGAACCCGCTTGCGGCGCTCGCCCCAGATGTCGACCGCGAGTTCGAGCACCCGACCGACCCGCTGTCCGGTCTTCGCGCTGATCGACACGACCGGCGCGAAGTCGAGGAACGGCGCCTCCGAGCGGATCCACTCGACGTACTGGTCGAAGGTCCGATCGGTCTTGTCGGCCACGAGGTCCCACTTGTTGACCGCGACGACGAGCCCCCTCCCCTCCTCCACGACGTACCCGGCGACGTGCGCATCCTGGGCGGTCAGGCCCTCGACCGCGTCGATGACGAGCACGGCCACGTCCGCCCGGGAGAGGGCCTTGAGGGCTCGGAGGGTCGAATACCGCTCCGCCGCCGGCCCGCTCGCGACCTTGCCGCGACGGCGGATCCCCGCGGTGTCGATGAGCACGATCTCGCTGCGACCCCAGGCGAGCCGGGTGTCGATCGAGTCCCGTGTCGTGCCCGGCACCTCCGATACGATCGTGCGCTCCTCGCCGAGCAGCGCGTTGAGCAGGCTGGACTTGCCGACGTTGGGCCGGCCGACGAACGCGATCGCGGCGGGCTCGTCGTCGGCCGCGGCCATCGCGGCGTCCCAGGCACGGGCGGCCGGGTCCAGGTCGGTCGCGTCGGCATCGGCCTCGTCATCCCCGTCGGCCCCATCGGCCTCGTCGGCCCCGACCCGGCCTTCGGCCCCGTCCCCGCCGTCCGCCCCGATCGCCGGTCCGCCGTCCGCCCCGACGACGAACGGCTCCAGCCGACCGGCTGCCACCTCGCGCTGCCACGCCTCCGCCTCGCGCTCGCGGGCCTTGCGCGCGATCTCTGCCTCCGACTCCGGCGGCAGGGCCCACACGAGGGCGTCAAGGAGGTCCCCGGTGCCCCGCCCGTGCGACGCGGAGATCGCGTACGTCTCGTCCCAGCCGAAGCGGTGGAACTCCGCCGCCTCGAGCTCGCGCTTGGGGTTGTCGGCCTTGTTGACGGCAACGATCACCGGCGCGGTCGCCCGACGGAGCAGCTCCGCCGCTTCCTCGTCGGCCGGCGTCATGCCCGCGGCGGCATCGACGACAAACAGGATCGCGTCCGCCTCTCCGATCGCGAGCCGGGCCTGCTCCTGGACCTTGAGTTCGATCGGGTCGGCCGGGTCCACCTCGAGGCCGCCGGTGTCGACGACGACGAAACGGCGCCCGTTCCACTCGGCGTCGCCGTACAGCCGGTCGCGGGTCGTGCGGGCGCGGTCCTCGACGATCGCCGCCCGCCCGCCGACGATCCGGTTGAACAGCGTGGACTTCCCGACGTTCGGCCTGCCGACGATCGCGACGATCGGCAGGCCCTGCGTGGCCATCGCGGTCCGGTCGCTACGCCGCGCCGGCGGTGGTCTTCGGCAGCGACGTCGTTCGCCCGGCCGGGGTGGCCGCGATCGCGAGGGCCCGATCGGCCAGCTCCGCGGCGCGCGCGCGAGCCTCGTCGGTTCCGGCCAGCTCGAGGATGCGCCGGGCGACCGCGTGGAGGTCCTCGATCGGCGTCGACGTGCCGCCGGTGACGCCGACGACCTCACGCCCGTCGAAAATCGTCGCATCGACGAGGTCGCGGGCGCCCTCGATCTGGACCGCCGGGGTGCCCGCGATCCCGCACAGGCGGGTGAGCTCCTTCGTGTTCGCGCTCGATCGGCCGCCGACGACGACCATGAGGTCCACCTCGCGGGCTGCCTCGAGGGTGTCCTCCTGGCGGCGGATCGTGACCGGGCAGACGGTGTTGACGATCTTGAGCTCATGGGAGCGGCTGACCATGTACGCGGCGAGCCGCTCGAACTTCCAGGGCGGCTGGGTGGACTGGCTGATGAGCGCCATCTTCTTCTTGCGCGGGATGCGCTCCCAGTCCTCCTCCTCGTCGACGACGATGGCATCGGGCGCGAAGCCGAGCATGCCGACGACCTCGGCGTGGTTCGGCGTCCCGAGCAGGACGATCGTGTAGCCCTCCTCGACGAGCTTGGCCAGCTCCTTGTGCTCCTGGAGCACCCACGTGCACGTGCCGTCGATGACCTCGAGGCCGCGGCTGGTTGCCCGCTCCATGACCTCCGGCTTCACGCCGTGGGCGCGAATGACGACCGCCGCGCCGTGGTCGACGTCGTCGAGCGCGTCGACGGTCCTGATGCCCATCCCCTCGAGCTCCGCGATGACGCCCTCGTTGTGGACGACCTGGCCGAGGGTATGGGTCAACTTCCCGGCGGCCGACGCCTCCTTGGCCTTGTCGATCGCCTCGCGCACGCCGTAGCAGAAGCCGGTCCGCTTCGCGATGCGGACCTCCCGGACGGTTCCCATGTCGAGTTCAGTATCGCACGGGGTCCGGGAGGGCCCGGTTCGGCGGTTCCCTCGTTGCCCGCGCGCTGAGACTTCCGGCGGCCAATTCACCGCTGAATGGGGAGGCGCGGCTGTGCGCTCGCCCCGCACCGGGAATCGACAGAGCGGGTCGGCGGCCGAGCGCGCCCGCTCGGCGCCCGACCCAGATGTGAATTGGGCAGCCACGCGGGTTGTCGAGGGGTGGCTCGCGGCTGAGGGGTGGCCCGCGTCGCAGCGCGGCGCGGGCGTCACCAACGGACGGCCGGGGCGCGGGGTCGCCGAGGAACGGCACGGGTCGGCCAGCCACGCCCGATCAGCCGACGACGACACCCTCCTCGACGTCCGCACCGTAGGCGCCGCGGTGGCGCGGCGGGAGGAGCTCCGCGATGCGGGTCATGAGCAGGCGGGTCGCGGCGCCCTTGGCAGCACGGCCCTTGCCGCCGCCCGGAACCTCGTCGGCCAGGCGGAACGGGCGACCGACCGTCACCGTCACGCGCCCGCCGGGCCTCGGCAGCTTCCGGCCCTTCGGCCATACGCGGTCGCTGCCGGAGATCCCGATCGGGACGATCGGCGCGCCGGTCCGCAGCGCGAGCACCGCGACGCCGTCCTTCGCCTCCTGGAGACGCCCGTCGGGCGACCGCGTGCCCTCCGGGAACACGAACAACGGGTGGCCCTCGTCGAGGATGCGGCGGGCGAGCCGGAGCGCCTCGACGTCGGCCGTGGATCGGTCGACCGGGTGCATCCCGCCGTGGGTCGCCAGCCAGCCGACGATCGGCCAGCTGAACATCTCCTTCTTGGCCAGCCAATGCAGACGCCGGCCGAGACGCGGGACGAGCCACGCGCCGAGGATGACGGGGTCGGCGTTCGAGATGTGATTGGCCGCGAAGATGACGGGTCCCTCGCGCGGGATTTCGTCGATCGCCCCCTCGAATCGGACGCGAGTCACGGTCTGGGCGAGGAGTCTGGCGACGAGGGCGACGGCGCGGATGAGCGGCGTGACGTGGCGCTCGATCGGCTGGTCGACCGATGCCGCCCGCCGCGAGCGAGCCGGCGCCACCGGTTCGGCCGATGCCGAGGATTCGGCCGACACGACCGATGCGTCCGTCGCGGCCGCTTCAGCCGAAGCCGGGGATTCGGCTGACCCCTCCGCCTCGCGCACGATCGCGACGACCGCCGCGACCGTGTCCTCGAAGCGGTTGCCGTCCGTCCGGACGTGACGCGCGTCCGGAGCCGCGCGCAGCGGAGCGACCGCGCGCGTCGAGTCGAGCTCGTCGCGACGGCGCAGCGCCGCGAGGATCTCCTGCCCGTCCTGCCCGTCCGGGTCGATCCCCCGCTCCTCCGCCCGGCGCCGCGCCCGCTCCTCGACCGACGCGTCGATGAAGATCTTGAGGTCCGCGTCGGGCAGGACGACCGTGCCGATGTCGCGGCCGGCCATGATGATCCGCCCATCGGCCGCGATGCTGCGCTGCCGCTCGAGCAGCGCGGCCCGCAACTCCGGCACGGACGACACGGCCGACACGAGCCCGTCGACCTCCTCGCCGTGGACCTCGGTCGTCACGTCAGCGCCGTCGACGAGCACCCGCCACAGCCTGCCGTCGCCGTCATGAGCGAGCGAGATCTCCGGGACGAGCGCCACGAGCGCCGCCGGGTCCGCGGCCGACACCCCGCGCCGCACGGCGAGCCACGTCGCCGCGCGGTAGA
>DASTOB010000172.1:0-15998 GCA_035720425.1 Candidatus Limnocylindrales bacterium | reverse complement strand
CGCGCGTGAAGGCCGATCCGAACGCTCGGGTCGGTCGCACCGAGGATCGCCTCGCGGGCGACCTCGTGACGGAAGCGGTAACGGCTCTGGTCGACGACGAGCAGACCGAGCGAGACGCACTCGTCGGTGGCCACGGGATCGACGACGCGGAGAAGCAGCCCGGGTTCGACGACCGCGCCGATGACCGCCGCGGCCTCGAGCGTCCGTCGAGCCGCGGGCGACAGCCTGGCGGCCTTGGCGAGGACGGCGTCGCGGACGGTCGGCGGGATCCGGGCCGGCGCGCCGGCGATCACCTCGGTCACGTAGAACGGATTGCCACCGGTCAGCCGGTGCAGCTCGGCCGGGTCGAGGCCGCTCCCATCGGCCAGCTCCTCTACGGAGTCGCGCGACAGGGCGGCGAGCGGGAGCCGGCGCACCGCGGGCGAGCTGGCAAGGTCGCCGACCACGACCCGCAGCGGGTGCTCCGGTCCAACCTCATCGTCGCGATACGTTCCAACCACGAGCGAGCGGGTTGTCTCGATCCGCCGGCCCACGTAGCGCAGTGCGTCGAGCGTCGCCTCGTCGGCCCAGTGGAGGTCATCGAGCAGGAGCACGAGCCGATCCCCCCGGTTCCGCAGCGCGGCGAGGAGGGCACCGAGCACCTCGTCGCGCGGCGCCCGATCCCGAACGGCACGGGCGAACGCCGGGTCGAGGTCGTCGGCCACGTCGACGAGCGGCCCCAGCGGCCGCGGGGTCGAGAGCGAATCGCACGATCCGAGCAGACCGGTCACGTCGCCCGGGAACCCGGCCCGGAACGCCCCGATGAGCGACGTCTTGCCGATGCCCGCTTCGCCCTCGAGGAACACGAGCCGGCCACCGGCCGATGCCGCCTCCGTCCGGAGGCGGTCCAGGGTGGCGAGCGGCGCATCGCGCTCGAGGAGTCGCATGGCCTACCGGCCGAGGCGCTCCCGGGCGGCGGCGAGCGCCGCGGCGACGCGATCCGGGGCCGTGCCGCCGACGACGTCGCACGCGGCGATCGCCCCGTCGAGGGACGCGGCCTCGCGCAGGGAGCCACCGATCCCCGGGTCCGCGGCGAGCTCCGCGGCGACCGCATCGCCGCTCGCGCCGAGGGCCATGCCGATCATCGCGTCGGACACCTCGCCGAGCCCGATTCCCGCCTCCTCGGCCTGGGCGACGAGCGAGCCGACGACGTGGTGGGCGGTCCGGAACGGCACGCCGCGCCGGACGAGCGCGTCCGCGACGGCGGTGGCGGTCGTGTAGCCCTCGTCGGCCGCCTCGCGCATCCGGTCCGAGTTGACGGTCAGGGTCGCGACGAGCCCTGCCATCACGTCGAGGGAGGCCTCGAACGTCGAGACGGCCTCGAACAGGGGCGGCTTGTCCTCTTGGAGGTCGCGCTGGTAGGCGAGCGGCAGGCCCTTGAGCAGGGCGAGGATCCCGGTCAGCTCCCCGATGACTCGGGCAGCGCGGCCGCGGACGAGCTCGGCCGGGTCGGGGTTCTTCTTGTTCGGCATCATCGAGCTGCCGGTCGAGAAGGCATCGGCCACGCGCACGAACCCGAAGCGCGGGTTCGACCACCACGTGATTTCCTCCGCGAGCCGGGACAGGTGGACCATGCCGAGCGCGGCGGCGGCGAGGGTCTCGACCACGAAATCGCGGTCGCTCACGGCGTCGAGCGAGTTCGCGGTCACGCCGTCGAACTCGAGCTCCGCCGCGGTCGCCTCGCGGTCGAGCGGGTAGCCCGCGCCGGCCAGCGCACCGGCGCCGAGCGGGCTGAGGTTGGCCCGGCGGCGGGCATCGGCCAGCCGGCCGCGATCGCGCTCGAGCATCTCGACGAAGGCGAGCAGGTGGTGGGCGAAGAGTACGGGCTGGGCCGGTTGGATGTGCGTCGTCCCCGGCAGGATCGCCTCGCGGTGCCGGTCGGCGAGGTCCACGAGGGCGCGCTCGAGGTCCTCGATCCTGGCGTCGAGCCGGCCGATCGCGCGGCGGGTCCACAGGCGCAGATCCGTCGCAACCTGATCGTTGCGCGATCGGCCGGTGTGGAGCTTGCCGGCCAGCGGCCCGATCTTCCGACCGAGCGCGACCTCGAGGTTGAGGTGGACGTCCTCGAGCTCCGGGTCCCAGTCGATCGCGCCGGCCGCGACGTCGGCCGCGAGTGATTCGAGGCCCTCGACGAGGCGGTCGCGCTCCTCGTCGGTCACAATGCCGGCGCGGGCGAGCCCGCGAACGTGGGCGATCGAGCCGGCGAGGTCGTCGAGGGCGAGCTCGCGGTCGACCTCGATCGATCGGGTGAACGCGGCCACCCGCTCGTCGTTCGCCTCGCCGAATCGGCCGCCCCACAGCCTCATCGTCGGAGGCCTCCGCCGTCGGCCCGTCGGTCGTTCGGTCGGACGTTCGGTCGGCCCGTCGGTCGGCCATTCGGTCGGCCATTCGGTCGGCCCGTCGCGCAGTCGGTCGGTCGGTCGGTCGGTCGCATCGCGGGCCCATCGTAGCCGGTCGCGGCCAGCGTCGATCATTGGCCTACCGGGTTAGGCCAATCCCCGCTATCATCCCGCGAATGGCCGACCGCGGAACCCGCTTCGACTGGCTCGTCTTCCTGGCCCTCGGGGGCTTCTGGGGCAGCAGCTACCTGTTCATCAAGTTCGGCGTCGAGACGCTCACGCCGTTCGTGCTCATCGCCCTCCGCCTCGGGATCGGCCTGTCGCTGCTCATGGCCGTCGTCGCCTACGCGCGGGAGCCGCTGCCGCGCAGCCCGCGGATCTACGGGCACCTACTCGTCATGTCGGTCATCAACATCGTGCTGCCGTTCTGGCTCATCACGACGGCGGAGCAGTCGGTCGACTCGTCGCTCGCCTCGATCCTCAACTCGACGGTGCCCCTGTTCGTGATCCTCATCGCCGCGGGCTTCCTGCACGACGAGCCGATCACGGTCAACCGGCTCGTGGGGCTCGTCGTGGGGTTCGGCGGGGTGATCCTGCTGACCGGGGGCAACATCGCCGTCGGCGGGGAGACGTTCGGGACGCTCGCGCTCGTCGGGTCGTCCATCGCGTACGCCGTCGGCAGCGTGTACGCGCGGCGCAACGTGCGCGGGCTGCGGCCGATGATCCCGGCGCTGTTCCAGGTGGCGTTCGCGTTCGTGCTGAGCTCCGTGCTTGCGTTCGTATTCGAGGATCCGCTGTCGATCCAGCTCACGCCGCAGGCGGTGGGATCGGTCGTGTGGCTTGGGCTCGTGGGCTCCGGGCTCGCGTACCTCGCGTTCTTCCGGCTGCTCGCTCACTGGGGCCCGACGCGAACGTCGCTCGTCGCGTACCTCCTGCCGATCTGGGGGATCGCGCTCGGGGCGCTGTTCGCGGCGGAGGTGGTCGACGTGCGGGTGCTCGTCGGGACGGGGCTGGTGCTCACGGGCGTGGCGCTGGTCAACAGCCGATACGGGGGCCGGCGGTTGTTCGGGCGGGCGGCGCCGACCACGGGAGCGTAGGCTCCCGGGGGGTTCCGAGTTCTAGGGAGCACCGGAGCGTCGCTCTGCTCGCGGGACGAGCGAACGGAACGGGATCGGGCCGCGCGACGTCGCGATCGCTCGTGGGGCGGGTGAAAACGACCGGTTCGGGGATCGACACGTCGCGTTCAGCCGTGGGGCGGGTGATCGGAACGCGATCGGGGTTCGCGACGTCGCGTTCACTCGTGGGGCGGGTGAACGGGACCGGTTCGCGCGCTCGAGCGTCGCGGTCAGCCGTGGGGCGGGTGATCGGAACGTGGAACGGGACGAGCACGCACGCCTCAGCCGAACGCGAGCAGCACCGCCCCCACCACGATGAGCGCCGACGCCGCCACGCGCCGGAACGCCTCCCCTGCCCCGGACGCCTCGCGCAGTCGGACGGCACCCCACGCGGACGCGAGCACGATCGACGACTCGCGCAACGGCGCGACGGCCGTGAGCGGCGACACGGACAGTGCGAACAGAATCATCACGTAGGCGACGAGCGACAGGAGGCCGCCGACGGCCGCCGGTCGCCACGCCTCGGCTCTGATCGACCACACCCCGCGCTCCCCGACGATCGCGATCCATCCCATGAGCACGACGCTGCACGTCGCCCACAGGATGGCGGCGTACGTGATCGGCTCGATGAGTCGGCTCCCGACGCGGTCGATCGCCGAGTACGACGCGATCGCGAGACCCGTGGCCACCGCGAACGCGATGGCGGTGTCCGGACGCCGGGACGGGGCCGTGTCACCCCCGCGCCGGAGTAGCGCACCCAGCACTCGCCACGGTCGCTGATGCCACATGAACCCGCTCAGCAGGGCCGCCACGCCGAGCGACCCCGCGACGCCGAGCCGCTCGCCGAGGACGACCACCCCGATGAACACCGCGACGAGCGGCGCGGTCCCCCGGGCGATCGGATAGACGACCGACAGGTCACCGCGACGGTACGCCGCCGACAACAGGATGAAGTACACGGCCTCGACCGTGCCCGACGCGACCCCGAGGCCCAGGCCCTCGAGGGGAAGCGCGACCGCGCCCCCGGCCCACCACCACCCGACGCCGAGCGGCACGATGAACGCGGCCGCGGCGAGCTGCCCGATCGTGGCCGCGTGGAGCGGATCGCCGGCCATCTTGAGTCGGACGTTCCACGCGACGTGGAGCACGGCCGACGCCGCAACGAGGCCGATGACGAGGGGATCCACGCGGCCATCGTGACACGACCGCGAGGATCGATTGCGCCGGTTCTACCGGCCGATGACGGGCCGGGCGCGCCGGCCGATGACGAGGGCCGGATCGACCGGCCGATGACGGAGCCGGTTCCTCCCGGCCGATGACGGAGCCGGCGCTACCGGCCCACGTCGCGCCGGGTCCAGCCCCACGCACCGACGAGCAGACCGCCGACCGCAAGCACGAGCCCGGCGGCGATGCCGACCGGATCGTACGAGCCGGCCAGCGCCTGGCCCTGGTGGTGGTTGAGCGAGAGGGCGATGACCTCCTCGGGCAGGTCGAGCGCATTGCCGAGCAGCTCGAGCAGGAACGACGCGACGACCAGGCCGCCGGCAACCGCCGGGGCGAGCGTCGAGCGAACCAGCCCGCCGACCGCCAGCCCGACTCCGGCGAACGCCGCCCCGTACAGGGCGACGAGCAGGAGCCCGACGACCGGCGTGACGAAGTCGCCACCCTGTCCGGCCACCGTCAGGCCGATCGGCACGCCGGCGGCGACGGCCGACACGACCAGCGCGGCGATGACGCCCCCACCGGACGCGAGCGCCCAGCGGGCACGCGAGAGCGGCGTCGAAAGGACGACGTCGAGCCGTCGGTCGTTCTCGTCGGACGCCCAGGCGCCGAGGAACGTCGCACCGGCGAAACCCATGAGCAGGGTCCCGAACGAGAAGAACGCGAGCTGCAGGATCGCGTACGGCTGCTCGAGGTCGAGACCCGGGTACAGCGCGTTGATGAGCTGCGCCATCCCCTCGACCTGGAGGATGCCCTCCACGAACGCCTCGGACGAGCTCGCGATGACGGCGCCGTAGATGCCGAGGCCGAGGCCCCAGCCGATCGCCATCGCCGTCCGATCGGCGAGCTGGCGGCGGAACGGGCCGCCGATCCCGGCCGGCAGGCCCGGCAACCGAAGCCAGGCGAGCTCCATCGGCCGGTTGAGGTCGCGGCGGCTGAACGCGAACACGCCGATGACCGCCAGAGCGGCCGAGACCACGGCGAGCACCGCGACCGGAACCCAGTCGGACTGCCCGGCGAGCGGCCGATGGTCGACCGTCCAGGCGAACCACGACAGCGGCCGGAGCGACTCGATGAACGGCGACAGGCTCGCATACGAGTTGATGAGGTAGCCGCCGAACAGGACGACGAACCCGAGCCCGGCCGCCTTGCCGCGCCCGATGATCGGGCCGACCGCCCACGCCGCGGAACCCGCGGCGAGGATGAGCAGGCCGGTCAGGGTGAAGTGTCCGGCCGCGGCCGCCACGGAAACCTCGTCGCCGGGCAGGGTCGCGAAGACCACCCCGGCAAGCGCCGTCAGGATCGTCGCGATGATCATGGCGATGACGAGCGCGACGACGTGGCCGAGATACTTCTGGGCGGCGACTCGCACGCGGCCGGACGGGGTCGCGACGAGCAGGTCGAGACTGCCCCGCTTCGCTTCGCCGGCGAGCGTCCCCGACAGGGCGATCACCGACCAGATGCCGAGCAGCGCGGGCAGGATGTTGCCGATCCGCCACGACATGAAGCCGCCGAGCGTATCGATCGCGATCGCCTCGCCGAGCAGGCCGGTCAGGACGGGTGGCAACAGCGCCATCGAGGCGACGAGCTCGAGGCGCGCCTCGCGGGTACCGAATTGGACGGCCATCGGTGCGGCGGTGACGAGCATGAACCCGCCGCCCATGAGGCCGACGATGAGGATCGCCCGCCGGCTGTCGCGAAGCGTCTTGCCGAAGACGCTGCCGAGGCCGAACAGTTTGGCGCCGAGGGAGACGCCGGTTCGGGCCGGCGTTGGCAGGGTGCGCGTGTCAGCGGTCATCGCCCACCGTCCGTCCGGCCGCTGCGGCGGCCTCGCCGGCCCCGCGGCCGTACTGGGCGAGGAAGACGTCCTCGAGGTTCGGTTCCCGGCTGATCACGTCGACGAGGTCGTACGTGCCGGCCACGCGGAGGACGGGACCGATCCCGCCGCTCACCCGCATCGAAATCGTCCCGTCGGACGCGCTGACATGGCTCACGCCGGGGAGTGCCTCGAACGGCGCCGGTGCGACCGGGCTCGAGAACACGAGCTCGACATGGTGGAAGGCGAGCCTGCGCACCGCCTCGACCCGGTCGACCTGGACGAGTCGGCCCTCACGGATGATCGCCACGCGATCGCACGTGCGGTCGACCTCGTCGATGATGTGGCTCGACAGGAACACCGTCCGACCCTCGTCGCGGGCCTCACGGAGCAACTCGAAGAAGGTCTGCTGGACGAGCGGGTCGAGGCCCGACGTTGGCTCATCGAGGATGAGCAGGTCCGGCCGATGCTGAAGCGCGACGACGAGCCCCACCTTCTGCTTGTTGCCCCGCGAGTACTCGCGGAAGCGGCGGCTCGGATCGAGGTCGAGGCGCTCGACGAGCATCGCGACGTAGGCCCGGTCGACCCCGCCGCGCAGGTTCGCGAAGTACTGGATCGTATCGGCCCCCGTCAGTCGGTCGTACAGGTCGAACTCGCCCGGGAGGTAACCGACGCGTCGGTGGATCGCCACCGGGTCGGCCGTCGTGTCGATGCCGAAGACCTCCGCGCGCCCGCCGGTCGGCCGGATCAGGTCGAGGAGGATGCGCATCGTCGTCGTCTTGCCCGCGCCGTTGGGCCCAAGGAAGCCGAAGATCTCGCCCTCGTTGACGTCGAGGTCGACGTCGGCGATGCCGCGGTGGACGCCATACGTCTTGGTCAGTCGTTCCGTGTGGATCACGGCGGTCATGCAGTCTGTTCCCTTCGCTGTTCCATGAAGCGGTCGAGCATCGCTGGCAGCTCGCGCTCCATGAAGGCATACACATCGCGGACCTCCTGGATCCGCGCTCGCTGGGCCGGCGGTCTGTCGGAGAGGAGCTCGAGCCCCTCGTCGGCGACCTTGCGCCAGGCCACCGTCACCGGCAGCCTCGAGTGGAGGACCGAGATGACGGCGCCCTCCGGGACGCTGAAGTACTCGCGTCGGTCGCCGCGACGGGTGGTCCGATGGACGAGACCGGCCGTTGCCAGGAGCCTTGCGGCCGAGCTGATGGAGCCGCGGCTGGCGTGGAGGGCCTCCGCCAGGTCCGCGGCGCTCTGTTGCGGCGGGTCGCAGATGAGCAGCCACGCCCACATCCGCCCCGCGATCCGGGGCAGGCCGGCCCCCACGAGGAGCCCGGCGATCTTCTCGACGTAGGCGGCTTCCGCCTCGCTCATCGTGGTCACGATGGGTCGAGATGCTAGTTGGTTCGGTAGTTTCAGTCAATACTGAATCGGATGAGATGTTGGGCGGGCGCAGTGTGGGTGGGCGGCGCTCGTGGGGCGAGCAGCCCAGACCCGTCCGAGCGCGGGGCCGTCGCGGCTGCTCGTGGGGCGGTCGAACGGGACGTGGTCGGGGCTCTGAGCGTCGCGGCTGCTCGTGGGACGGGTGAACGCGACGGGGTCGGGGCTCGGGGCGTCGCGGCTGCTCGTGGGACGAGCGAACGGGACGTGATGGGGGCTCTGAGCGTCGCGTTCAGCCGTGGGGCGGGTGAACGGGACGGGTTCGGGGTCCGAGGCGTCGCGTTCAGCCGTGGGGCGGGTGAACGGGACGGGTTCGGGGTCCGATGCGTCGCGATCAGCCGTGGGACGGGCAGATGAGGCGGGCCACAGCTCCCTACCCCCAGCCGAGGGCGCGCCCCGAGGAGCGACCAGGCCAGCGACGCCCCACAACGAGCACGGCCACGAGCGTCGTGAACGGCACGGCGGCCACGATCCCGATGCTGCCGACGAGGGCGCGCACGATCTCGACCGCGACCACCTCCCCGCTCGCGGTGAGGAGCGGATCCTGGCGCCCGGCGGCGAACAGCACGAGCAGCGGCAGCGACGCGCCGACGTAGGCGAGAACCAGCGTGTTGACGGTCGCGGCGATATGCGAGCGCCCCACGTTCATCGCCCGCCCGAACAGCCGCCAGCGTGACGCCCGCGGGTCGGCCTCGAACAGCTCATGGACGGTCGCGGCCTGGGTGACGGTCACATCGTCGAGCACGCCGAGGGCGCCGAAGATCACGCCGGCGAGGAGCAGGCCACCGAGGTCGAGGTCGGCCCGGCCGATGGTCTGGAGGAACGCGACCGCTTCCGACCCCTGGTACTCGGTGAACGCGGCGGCACTGTTCGCGACGACGGCGATCCCGGCGGTCAGGGCGAGCGCGGCGAACGTGCCGAGGACCGCCGCGAACGTCGACGCGCGCAGCCCCTCGGTCAGGAGGAACGTGGCGAGGGTCACGCCGGTGGCCGCGGCGACGGCGAGGAACACGGGATCCCAGCCGGCGAGGAGCAGCGGCACGACGAGCTTGACGACGACCCCGAGGGTGAGCGCGAGGGCGAGCAGCGATCGGACGCCGCGCCAGCCGCCGACCACGGTCACCGCCAGCGCGAACAGCCCGAGCACGGCCCCGATGACCGGAATCCGCCACCGGTCCGACACCGCGATGAACGTCGATTCGGGCTCCCGCGAGAGCGACACGACGACCTCGTCGCCGACCGCGTAGTCGGGCAGGTCGAGCTGGCCGGACGGGCCCTGGAGGTAGCCCTCGAGGATGTCGCCGTCGTCCGCACCGCCGATCACCTCGATCCGGACGTCCGGGAGCGTCGGATCGGACCCGGCCGGCAGGAGTTCGAGGATCCGACCGCGCACGAGCTGGAACGGCGGCTCCTCCTGCGCCGGCGGGGTGAGGTCCGGCAGGAGCCACAGGGCGGCGAGGATCACGAGCCCGCCCGCGATCGCGCGGGCGTTGCGCCGGAGGCCCGCGAATGGGACCGGACCCGGCGGGCGCGATCCGCCGGCCGCGCGGGAACCGGGCGGGCGCCCTCCCGCGGCCGGGTGGGATCCGACGGGCGAGCGTGATCCGCGAGGGTCGGTCGACCCGGGCTCCGTGTCGGTGAACGCGGGGTCGGTCGGTCGGTCCCCCGTCACCGGCCGATCGGGTGCCAGACCGTCTTCATCTCGAGGAAGGCGGCGATCCACTCGGGTCGCTCGGTGGCACGATCGTCGGTCCAGTCGAATCGGGCGTCGGACACCCCCCGCGGCCGGCGGGCGAGCCGCTTGATGTCATCGGCCGCGGCCGTCTCGACGGCGACCCGCAGGTCGTCCGGCACGCCCCAAACGTCGAGCGCGTCGACGTCCTCGTGGGCGGCGAGGACGGGCACGAGCTCCGCCTTTCGGCCGGTCAGGAGGTTGACCACCCCGCCCGGCACGTCCGACGTGGCGAGCACCTCGGTGAGCGTCACGGCGGGCAGCGGACGCGTCTCGGACGCGACGACGACGACCGAGTTCCCGGCCACGAGCGGCGGCGCGAGACGGCTCACGAGCCCGAGCAGCGACGATGTCTCCGGGGCAACGATGCCGACCACGCCGGTGGCTTCGGGGATCGTGAAGTTGAAGTAGCTCGCGGCGACCGGGTTCGACGATCCCAGCACCTGGCCGATCTTGTCGGCCCAGCCGGCGTACCACACCCAGCGGTCGATCGCCCGGTTCACGAGGTCGCGGGCCCGGGCGTCGCGGAGACCTTCGGCCGCCGCCACCTCCGCCGCGAACTGGTCGCGCCGGCCCTCCATGAGCTCCGCCACGCGGTAGAGGACCTGGCCGCGGTTCATCGCCGTCTTGTCGGCCCAGCCCGCGAACGCCTTGCGTGCGGCGCGGACCGCGTCGCGGAGATCCTTGCGCGAGGCGCGGACGGCGTTCGCGAGCGGCGTCCCGTCGGCGGCAGCGACGACGTACGACCGACCCGACTCGCTGCGCGGAAAGGCCCCGCCGAGGTAGAGCTTGTACGTCTTGCGGACCTCGACGCGCGGCGCAGCCGGCCCGGCCGGCGCGGCCGTGGCGGGTGCCTGAGCGGCCGACTGCGCCCTCCGGGCGACCGCGCGCGACGCCGGACCAGCCGCCGCCGCGCGCGCCGACGGGGCTCGCCGGCGGGAGGGGGTTGCCATCGGCCTAGCGGTCCTCCAGCCGGACGTAGGCGTGGAGCCCGTGCATGCCGCCCTCGCGGCCGAACCCGGACTGCTTGTACCCACCGAACGGCGAGGTGGGATCGAACCGGTTGAAGGTATTCGCCCAGACGACGCCGGCCCGCATCTTCGACGCGATCGACAGGATCCGGCTGCCCTTCTCGGTCCATACGCCGGCCGACAGCCCGTACGTCGTGTTGTTCGCCTTCTCGACCGCTTCGTCCGGCGTCCGGAACGTCAGCACGGACAGGACCGGTCCGAAGATCTCCTCGCGGGCGATCCGGTGCGACTGCGCGACGTTCGTGAACAGGGTCGGCCGGAAGAAGTAGCCGCGGTCCGGCAGGTCGCACGTCGGCTGGTACAGCTCCGCACCCTCTGCCACGCCGGCGGCCACGAGCTCCGTGATCTTCTCGAGCTGGGCCCGCGAGTTGATCGCGCCGACGTCCGTGTTCTTGTCGAGCGGGTCGCCGACGCGGATCGTCGACAGCCGGTCCTTGAGCTTGTCGATGAGCGGCTCGGCGATCGACTCCTGGACGAGCAGGCGCGACCCCGCGCAGCAGACCTCGCCCTGATTGAAATAGATCCCGTTCACGATGCCCTCGACGGCCTGGTCGAGCGGGGCGTCGTCGAACACGATGTTGGCGGCCTTGCCGCCGAGCTCGAGGGTGAGTCCCTTGTCGGTGCCGGCGACGCCCTTGGCGATCCGCCGGCCGATCTCGGTCGAGCCGGTGAAGGCGACCTTGTCGACGTCGCCATGGGTGACGAGGTGCATCCCGATCTCGCCCGGGCCGGGGACGATGTTGACGACCCCGGCCGGCAGATCCGCCTGGCGGCACACGTCGGCGAACAGGAGGGCCGACAGGGGCGTGGTCGACGCCGGCTTGAGCACGACGGTGTTCCCGGCGGCGAGGGCCGGCGCGATCTTCCAGGCGAGCATGAGCAGCGGGAAGTTCCACGGGATGATCTGCGCGGCGACGCCGAGCGGGCGCGCGACGCGCCCCGGGAACGCGTACTCGAGCTTGTCCGCCCACCCGGCGTAGTACCAGAAGTGCGCCGCCGCGAGCGGCACGTCGACGTCGCGCGATTCCTTGATCGGCTTGCCGGAGTCCATCGACTCGAGCACGGCGAACTCGCGCGACCGCTCCTGGAGGATCCGCGCGATGCGGAACAGGTACTTCGCGCGCTCGCGGCCCGGGAGGGTGCCCCACGCGCGGCGGTACGCCCGGCGGGCCGATCGGACGGCGCGGTCGATATCCGCCGGGGTGGCCTTCGCGACCTCCGACAGGGTCTCCTCCGTCGCCGGGTTGACGGTGGCGAACGTGGCACCGTCGGCCGACTGGACCTCGCGGCCGCCGATGAACAGGCCGTAGCGGTCCTTGATCGTGACCACGTCGCGGGACTCGGGGGCGGGCGCGTACTCCCACGGGATCGCCTGCCCGTCGCCGAGGCCCCAGCTGGCCGGCGCGCGATCGCCGCTCGGGACGAGGTCGCGGCTCGTATCGGTCGCCATCGCCGGTCATTATGTCACCCGTGCGCTCGTCCCCCGCCCGCCCGGCCGCCCGGATCGCGCGTCGCATGGTCCTCGTCGCCGCGACCGCGCTCGCGCTGGCCGGCTGCGACCTCCTGGGGCTGGCGCCGACGATGCCGCCGCCCGCGACGCCCGCACCGCCGACCGGAACGTCCGCACCGCCACCGTCCGGCGCCCCGGCCTGGCAGCCCGGGCCCGACGCACCGCTCGCCCTGACCGAGGTCGCGGCAGCCGCCCATGGCGGCCGGATCTGGGTCGCCGGCGGCCTCGACGGATCAGGGCGCGGCGTGACCGCCGTGCTCTCGCTCGATCCTGCGACCGGGACGTGGGCCGACGGGCCGCCGCTCCCGGGGGCCGTCCATCACTCGGCGCTCGCCTCCGACGGCGACGCGCTGTGGCTGATCGGCGGGTACGAGGGCGACGGCTTCGACCGACCGACGGACCGCGTCCTGCAGCTCCAGGGCGAGCGCTGGGTCGAGGCCGCGGCCCTCCCGGAGCCGCGAGCCGCCGGCGCCGCGGCGTGGGACGGCGCCGGTCGCCTGATCTACGTCGGCGGCGTCGGCCGGGCGGGACCGAGCGGGTCCGTGTTCGCCCAGGCCGACCACGGCTGGGAGGCGCGCGGCACCCTGCCGGAGGCGCGCGAGCACACGGCGGCGACGTCCGACGGGACGGGTCGGGTGATCGTCCTCGGCGGGCGGCGCGGTGGGCTCGACCGGAACCTCGCGACCGTCGAGCTCATCGAGCCGGACGGCGGGATCCGGCGCCTCGGCGAGCTGCCAACGGCGCGCGGCGGCGTCGCCGCGTTCTGGTGGCCGGCGCTCGGGGCGTGCCTCGTCGGCGGCGAGTCGCCGGACGGCACGAACCCGGAGGCGGAGTGCATCGACCTCGACGGGAGGGTGACCGTGCTGCCGCCGCTCGCCCGGCCGCGCCACGGGTTGGGCGCGGCCGTCGTCGGCGGCACGGCGTACGTCCTCCTCGGCGGCGAGCAACCCGGCCTGTTCGTGTCGGGTCTCGTTGAGTCTCTCGCGCTCCCATGACGACGGGCGCGATCGGGCCGTCCGACGGTGTGGTGCGCGTCGGAGCGTACGCGCTCGTCCTCGACGATGGTCGCCTACTTCTCTGCCGGAACGCGGACCCGGGGCCGGACCACGGGGCCTGGACGCTGCCCGGTGGTGGGCTGGAGTTCGGGGAGGAGCCGGCCGAGGCAGCGCTCCGCGAACTCACGGAGGAGACAGGGCTGATCGGCGAGATCGAGTCACTCGCCGACGTGTCTTCGCGATTCGTGGCACGCAGCGTCGCATTCGCGGGACGGCCGCTCCACACGATCTTCGTCGTCTATCGGGTGCGGATCGTGGGCGGATCGCTGCGCCCGGAGATGGGCGGATCGACCGACGCATGTGCATTCTTCGGGGTCGATGAAATGGCCGAGCTGCCGCTCATGGCGCTCGGCCGGGCGGGCGTCGCCCTCGCGCTCCCGGCCCGTTCCGATCCCGAGTAGTCCGAAATCGGACGCTCCCGGATCGGGATGATCTGCCCGAGACCCACTACGAGATCGGAGTACGAGGTCGGAGTACGAGGTCGGAGTACGAGATCGGAGTACGAGATCGGAGTACGAGATCGGAGTACGGGCCCCGATCTGGCGCAGATTCCCGGAACGTACGGTTTCGGAACGTCCGCCGGATTGGACGGGGTCGCGCCCGCCGCTCGACACTCGGCCACATCGGCTCTCGCGGCGTCGGAGGCTTGGGCGACCGCCGCCCTCGTGCTCGGGGCGGCCGAGCCGGCGTAGGCGGGCGGGAGCGCTTATGGCAGAAGGGTTGATCGGAGCAAAATCCCGTCGGCCCAGTACGCGCCGGTCGCGCCTGACGGGAGGACGTCCCAGGTCCGCGCGCCGGAGGGGACGAGCGCGGTCGACACGACGCGGGAACCGTCGACCAGCACGCCGTGCCGAAGCGCGCCGATCGTCCTTCCATCCGCCGTCGGGTGTCCGGGCGACGCGCGGAGCGTCCGCCCGTCGGCGAGGACGAGCTCGACGAGGCGGTGGCTGGGCGGGGCGGTGACGGACGCCGCGGCGAGCACCGTGCCGCGCACCCGTCGCCCGGCGGCATCGGCCGTCCAGATCGGATCGCCGGGCGCCAGGTCCGCGACCGCGCGCGGCCCGTCCGGCGTGTCGATCCGCGTCGCGCCGTCGAGACAGATCGGGCAGATCGGCTCGCCCGACGCCGCCTGCTGGTCGATCGTGATCGCTCCACGCTCGTCGATCGTGCCCGCCGTTCGGGTGCCGTCCGTCGCGCCGGCCCCCGGAACGGCGAGGTGATCGAACCGGAACCGGCCGTCGCCAATCGGGTCGAGGATCACGGCGTTGAGCAGCTTCCACTCGCGGTACACGGCGAGGCGCTGCTCGTCCGACAGGACGCCGTCGACGACCATGAGGTCGAGACGGCGTCGGATCGCCTCGAACGCGTCGCTGTCCGCCTCGACCTCCGGCCAGCGCTCGCGCATCGAGGCCGTCTCGTCGCGCCCGACGGGGTACTCGTCCGGATCGCAGTACCACGGCCGGCCGAGCGCATCGATGAGTCGGTACTTCAGCGCCGCGAGGCCGAGGACGGGACCAGGCGCGACCGAGCCCGACGGTGAGGCCGAGGGCGACGGCGACGGGGGCGCACTCGGCGTCGGGCCGCCGCAGGCGAGGGCCGTCACGGACAGGGCAAGCGCGGCGACGAAGCGCAGGAACCGAGCGCCGGTCATGGCCCCTCGACGCCCGGATCGGTCGATTGGTGCCGCGGGGTCGGCCACAACCCGTCCTCCCCGAGCGGATGGAGCGGGTCTGAGCCGCGGCGCCGGATGAGGTCGAGCACGGACGCGGCAGCCGCCAGCGCGACGCCGAGCCACAGCCCGTTGAGCGTCACCCCCGCACCGAGGACGAGCCAGACGAGCGACGCGTCGAGCCGGAGCACCTGGGGCAGCGCGCTGAGGAACCCGTGCCGGTACAGGGACGGCGACGCGACGACCGAGGCGAGGCCGAGCCGGGCCAGCCCGTCGCGCCCGCGACCGACCAGGGCCCAGCCGACCACGGCCGCGGCGACGACGAGGAACGCCGCGTACGGCAGCAGCCGCGGGAGCGCGAGTGCATAGAGACCCTGGAACGCAGCCTGCGAGGCCTGGAAGGCGCGCAAGCCGGCCCACCAGTCGAACCAGGCCCCGACGCCGACGATGGGCAGCGTCACGAGCACGCCGATGAGCACCGCGCCGACGCCGCCGGCGAGCGCGGCCCAGCGCCGCTCGCGGACGAGCCAGAGCGCCGGAATCGCGAGCTGGACCTTGAACAGCGGTCCCAAGGCGAGCAGCGCGGGCAGCCGGAGCGCGAGGGCGAGGAAGAGGAACGCCGGAATCGCGACGTTGCCGACCCACAGGCCGACGAAGACACCGGGCCATGCCAGCAGGAGGGGGATCCACTGCCAGCGCACTCCGAGCGCGCGGAGACCGGCGACGAGCGCGGCGAGGCTCATGAGCACCCACGCGCCGGCGACGAGCGGATAGGGCAGCGCGGCCAGGAGCGCGACGATCGGGATCACCGGCGGCGGATAGAGGAACGGGTAGAGCGATGGATCGTCGAGCAGCGCGGTGAGCGGCGCCGTCCGGTAGACGGCGACCCCGTCGAGGAAGCGCTCGCCGGCGAGGAGGTACAGGCGGAGATCGCGGAGCGGGTTGCCCCGGCTGAGCTCGAGGGCGTCGATGAGGAGGAACGACGCGAGCGCCATGAGCGGCAGGACGTCGCCGACGATCGACCGGCCGGCGAC
>DASTOB010000171.1:0-2687 GCA_035720425.1 Candidatus Limnocylindrales bacterium | reverse complement strand
CTGCGACTGCGGCGCCGGTGCGCCGGGGCAGGCGCCCGCGAGCGGCCCATACCCTACCACAGGGCCCGGCCGGGCCGATCCGGGCGCGCGGTGTAGCATCGCCGCCATGGCCGCCACGATCCTGGTCGTCGAGGACGAGTTCGCCGTCGCGCGCGGGATCCAGTACGCCCTCCAGCAGGAGGGCTACCAGGTGGCGATCGCCCGCTCCGGCGAGGAGGGGCTCGAATTTGCCACGAACCAGGCGCCGGACCTCGTCGTGCTCGACGTGCGGCTGCCCGGCATGGACGGCTTCGAGGTCCTCCGCCGCCTGCGCGCCGGTGGCTCCAAGGCGCCCGTGCTCGTGCTCACGGCGCGCGACGACGAGGTCGACAAGGTCATCGGGCTCGAGCTCGGCGCGGACGACTACCTGACCAAGCCGTTCGGGCTGCGCGAGCTCATGAGCCGGATCAAGGCGCTCCTCCGGCGGGCCTACGGCGACCTGGCCGATGCGGCGGGCGGGCGGGTCATTCGCCACGGCGACCTCGTCATCGACCTCGAGCGCCGGCGCGTCCAGCGCGGCCAGCGGCGCATCTCGCTGACCCCGACGGAGTTCGAGATCCTCCGTCACCTCGCCAGCCGGCCGGGCCGCGTCTACACCCGGTCGGAGCTGCTCGAGCTGCTGCGCGACTACGAGGCACTCGACCAGGACGAGAAGACGATCAACGTCCACGTCAGCCATCTGCGCGACAAGATCGAGGACGACCCGGCCGTCCCGGCGTTCGTCCTGACGGTGCGCGGTGTCGGCTACGCGTTTGCCGAGCGCTGACCCGCCGACGGCCGATCGCCGCCCGTCGCGGCTTCGCCGGGTCGCGCGGCGCCTGCGCCGCCTTGCACCGCGGACATTCCAGGCCCGCCTGACCCTCGGCTTCGCCGGCGTCGTGACGCTCACCCTCGTGCTCGTCTCCGGGCTCGTCCTCAACCGGCTCGACAACTACTTCGAGGGCCAGCAGGCGGCCGACCTCGAGGAGCGGACGCAGACCGTCGCCGAGTACACGATCAGCGCGTCGGAGCAGCGGGCGAGCATCCGGCCGGTGGTCTACCCGCAGGGCGTCGTGAACCCGGCCGTCCTCGCGTTCGTCGACTCGGGCCCGCAGCGCGAGATCCTCGCCGATCGGCTGGGGCAGGCGGACGTCCGGATCGTGTTCGGCCTGCTCGTCGACGGCCGGTTCGAACCGGCCACCAACGGCGTCGTCGACGCGCCGCTCCAGGCGGAGCCACGGCGCGGGCAGTCGCGCGAGCCCACGACCGTCACGTACGAGCTCCGCGTGCTCGACGCCGTCGTTCCCTACGCGGTCCAGGTGACCCTCGCCAACCCGTACACGTTCCGGGCCTCGGCGATCGCCAACCTGACCGGCCTCCTCATCGCCATTGGCCTGTTCGCGCTCGCCCTGTCGGTCATCGTCGCCGCCGGCCTCGCCCGGCGCTTCACGACGCCGTTGCGACGCCTGACCGACGCGTCGCGCGCCCTCGCCGAGGGCGATCTCGGCAGCCGCGTGCCGCTCGAGCACTTCCGCGCCGGCGCGTCGGAGCTGACCGCCCTCGCCCTCCAGTTCAACGCGATGGCCGAGCGTCTCGAGGAGAGCGTCACGATCATTCGCCGCGACCGCGACCGGAGCCGCGACTTCCTGGCCGACGTGTCGCACGAGCTGCGCACGCCGATCGCCGCGATGCGAACGTTCAACGAGCTGCTCAAGGGTGCCGCCGGGGACGACCCCGTCGCTCGCACGGAATTCCTCGAGTCGAGCGGCCAGCAGCTCGAGCGGCTCGACTGGCTCGCCCAGAACCTGCTCGAGCTGTCCAAGCTGGATTCGGGCCTGGTCCTGCTCGACCTGCGCCGCGAGGACCTTCGCTCGTCCGTGGAGCAGGCGGTCGACCAGGCGTCGGCCACGGCGCGCCGGCGGGGCGTCGAGCTGACGATGGACCGGCCGACCGAGGCCATCCCCATCCGGCACGATCCGGTCCGGATCGGGCAGGTCGTGACGAACCTCGTGGGCAACGCGATCAAGTTCACGCCCCGCGGCGGTCGCGTCGACGTGCGCCTGCGGGCGGAGCCCGGCGGGGACGCCTCGATCATCGTTGCCGACACGGGCATCGGCATCGATCCCACGGAGATGCCCCGCGTCTTCGACCGGTTCTTCCGTGGCTCCCGCGCGAACGAGGCCCGTGGGAGCGGCAGCGGGCTGGGCCTCGCGATCGTCCGGAGCATCGTCGAGATGCACGGCGGGAGCGTGGCCGTCGAGAGCCGGCTGGGCGCCGGATCCACGTTCCGGGTGGTGCTGCCCGCGAGGCCGCGACCCCACTCCGAGACAGAGAGCGGCCGCGTGGCGGAAACTTCATCGTCACCCGTCCAGAACCTGAACCCCGAGCCCGCACCGTAGGCCACGCATGACCGACCAGCCCGCGTCCCCGCCCATCGACGATTCGGAGACCGTCGCGTCGTCGTACGCGCCCACGCCCGAGCGCCGGCCGGAGTGGGCCCGGTCCGCGTGGCTCGAGCCGACGCCGCCGGCGCCCGTGGAGCCCGCCGTTGTCGAGCCCGTCCGGGCGGCGCCACGCTCCGGCGGCGCGGGCATCGGCAGCATCGTCGGCGCGGCCGTGCTGTCCGCCGTCCTGGCCTCGGGCGGAACGGTGCTCCTGCTCGGCGCCAC
>DASTOB010000170.1:0-6386 GCA_035720425.1 Candidatus Limnocylindrales bacterium | reverse complement strand
TCCTCGAGATCGGCGATCGGCAGGAGCGTGGTCGAACTCGGGACGCCGGGACGGCTGCTCACCAGCGTGGCCTCGAGGACGCGCGCACCCGGCCGACGCCGCACGACGACGACGTGATCGGCCGCGGTCCCGACCGTCAGCTCCTCGACGATCGCCTGGACGATCGCGTCGGGCGAGATCGATCGCGACAGGCCGCGCAGGATCCGGGTGAAGCTCTCCGCCTCGGTGCGCCGGCCGGCCTCGAGCGCCCGAACCGCGTCTCGATGGCCGAGCGCGGCGATGCCGACCACGATGACGAGGCCGAGCAGGGCGAGGTCCGTGGCCTGGGCGCCGCCCGCGGCGATGCGGATCGTGGCGAGCAGGGCCAGCAGGAGGAACGATCCGGAGAGGAGCCACCACGACCGTCGGATCCGTCGATCCTGCGGGTCGGGTCGCGGCGGGGTTGGCCGGATCGGCGCGTTCACGTTCGAACCACAGCATGGGGCCGGCGCGGTTCGCCGTCCAGCGCGGCGCTCAGCGAGTGGTGCGTCAGCGCCTCAGGCTCATGGGCCGGGCGGCGGGGAGTGCGGCGCTGGCCGAAGTGGGCGGCCGATGGGCGGCCGAGAGCGGGGCATCGGTTTCGTCGTTTGCGCACGGGGTGAGCGTTCGTCACGTGACGATTCGCGAGGGGCGCCGTCACCACGGCCGACGTCGGGGATCTGAGCACGGCGCGGGCCGGGCTCGAGGCACGGATTCGTCAAATTCTCGGCCAGTGAGCACGCAGCGGGGTGAGTGGCCTCGCGCGCTCACCAGGTGAGCAGAAGACGATGGCAGGCCTCGTGGCGCTCACCTGGTGACGCAACCGACGAAACGGACCCGATCCGCGTTGACGAACGCGCACGTCGTGACGCAAGCGACGAAATCGACGTGCTGAAGTGTCCGCTGCGCGGCGCCTAGGAGGATCGGGGAGCACGCGAGGTGAGGAGAGGGGCGGCCGACGGGCGGGGCGGCCGAGGGCTGGCTACGAGGCGGAGGGGGCCGAGGGGCGAAGCGGCGCGAGGGATAGTCTGCGGGAGCGCGCGAGGCGAGGGCGGGGCGGCCCAGGGGCGAAGCGCCGCGAGGGGCGAAGCGGCGCGAGGAAGCGGGGCGAAGCGAGGAACCTCAGGCGGCCGACTCACTCCCGTCGGCCGAGTCCGCCGCGCCAGAATCCGCCGCGCCGGAGCCCGACGCCTCGTCGGGACCCGCATCGACGTCGCGCCCGCCCGCGGCCTTGACCCGATACAGGCCGAGGTCCGCCGCCGCGATGAGGTCGGTCGCGGAGCGGCCGTCCCCCGGGTAGGTTGCCACGCCGATGGACGCGGCAATCGGCACCGCCCCGTGGATCTCATCGACGAACGGACCGACGAGCAGCGCCTCGAGGATTCGGAGCCCCGCCTGTCGGGCGGCGGCGAAGTCGGTCTCCGGCAGGATGATCGCGAACTCGTCCCCGCCGTAGCGGGCCGCGACATCGGATGCGCGCAGGGTAGACCGCACCCGCTCCGCGATCCAGCCCAGCACCCGGTCCCCGAACAGGTGGCCGAACGTGTCGTTCACGAGCTTGAAGTCGTCGAGGTCGAGCATGAGCACGCCGAGCGGCCGACGCGAACGCTGGGCCCGCACGACCTCCGCGCCCAGGCGCTGATGGAGATAGCGGTGGTTGTAGAAGCCGGTCAGCTGATCGCGGTCCGCCAAAGACCGGGCGTCCTCGTAGAGTCGGGCGTTCTCGAGCGCCATCGCCGCCTCGTTGGCCATCGTTCGGGCGATCGCGAGGCGCTGCTCGTCGAACTCGACCGCGTCGCGCGCCATGAGCTCGACGAGCCCGATCGCCTGGCCGTCGGCCACCAGCGGCAGCATCGCGAGCATGCGCAGGCGCTCGCCGCGCAGGAGAGCCACCTCGGCCGGGTCGGCCGCCGGGTCATTCGCGTCGATGACGACCGTCACCTGGTCGCGCAGGACGCGCAGCGTCTCCGGGTAGCCCGCGACGTCGAACGACTCCTCGAGCTCCTCGAGCCGGACCTCCGGGAAGTAGCCCATCGACAGCACCCGCGCCGCCGTGCGGTCCCAATAGCTGATCGCACACTCGTCGACGCCCATCGCCGCCGCAAGGTGGGCGGCGATGAGGTTCGCGACCTGACGTGAATCGAGGCTCGCGGACAGCGCGCTCGACATGTCGAGCAGCCGCCGCAGCTCGCCCGCGAGGGCGTCGCTGCGGGCGAGCAGTCGGGCCGACTCGAGCGCCGTCGCGGCATGGTCGGCGAGGATCATGAGCAGCCGCAGGTCGTCCTCGGAGAACTGGTCGATGCCGAGCTTCGAGAGCGTGATCACGCCGACCACCGTCTCGTCGTAGCGCATCGGCACGACGAGCATCGACTCGTCGACGTCGTCGGTTCCCGTGATCGTCGCGCCGCGCGGGTCCGCGTTCGCGTTGCCGACGAGGATCGGCTCCCCGTGCTGGGCGACCCAGCCGGTGAAGCCCTTTCCGAACGTGGTCCGAAGGAGGTCGAAGTCGACCATCTCGTACGCGCCGACCCGACCTTCGAACGCGATCGGCACGACCTGGTCCGGGGGCTCGATCACGTACACGCGGGCGTTGTGGTAATCGAGAATGCGGCGGGTCTCCTCGACCACCGCCCGACCGACCGACTCGACCGTGCTCGCCCGGCTCATCCGGGCGGCGGCGGCCTGGAGCACCGCGAGCTGCTCGGCGCGCGACTCCGTCTCGGCGAACAGCTCCGCGTTGTGGATCGCGATCGACGCGTGGTTGCCGAGCGCGGTGACGAACTCGATTTCGGATGGAGTCCACCGACGCGGCTCGCGACTGACCGACGAGAGGGCCCCGATGATCCGGCCGCGATGGATGAGCGGCACGACGACGATCGCCGCGAAATCGATGATCCCGTCGTAGCGCTCGAAGCCCGGGATCGGGTCCGTACCCAGGTCGTCGCGGACGAGCGGCCGCTCCGTTCGGAGCACCTCGGCGAACCAGCCCTCGTCGCGCCGGAAGCGGGGCATCCGCGACGCCGTCTCGTCGGAGATGCCGGCCCACGCGGTGAGGGCGAGGTCGTCGCCGTGGAGGAGCCGGATCACCGTCCCGTCGGCCCGGAGGGCCCGGTTCGTCTCGTCGACGATGAGGCGGAAGATCTCGCGTCGGTCGAGCGTCTCGGTCAGGCGCCGCGCGATCTCGAGGAGCGCGTGAAGGCGGGCCCCGTGGACGTCGTCCGGGGCCTCCACGCGGGTATCCGCGGCCGCGCCGGCACGGGCATCGGCGGCCGCGCCCAACAGGCGGGCCATCCAGCTACGCCGGTCGAGCGCGGCCGGTTCGGAAGCACGGTTCAACGCCTGCGGCCGCATCGGCGTGATCGTCCTACGGCCGCCGCACGCCGGGCCTCACCCAGGAGTACTACGCACCACTCCGAAGGTACCCGGATGGTTCACGACGGCCGATCCGCCGACCCCGACGGCTGCAACCGTCGGTACAGGTACGCGCTCGCGAGCAGCAGGACGCCGAGCCCCACGAACGACAGCACCCGATACGCGACGTCGAGCGCGGCGAGGTCGAACAGGAAGACCTTGGCCGTGGCGACGCCGAGCAGGGCGAGGCCGAACCGACGCGGGTCGGCCATCGGGCGCACGAGGGCGACGACGAACGCGCCACCTCCCAGGACCGCCCACAGCACGCTGATCCCCACCTGTGCCTGCTTCGACAGCTCCTCGACCGCGATCGGCCCGCCGATCTGCCGGGCGAACACGTCGACCACGCCGATCGACAGGAGGTAGACGCCGGCCACGCCCGCGCCGACCCCGCCGGCCAGCCGAACCTGCCGGATCCGGCGGTCGGCCGACGCCCACCAGGCGATCGCCGCCAGCCCAACCCCCACCGCGAGGAGCGCCGCACTGGCTGGCGTGACGAACGGCGCCGCAACGGGGACCGAGGCGGCCGATACGAACAAGCGCGACGGCGGAGCGACGACGGCGAGCGCAAGGCCTGCGGCCAGCGCCACGAGCGCGAACGCCCCCTCGCCGAGGCCCGTCCACCCGCCGGCGAGCCTCGGCGCCGCCACCGTCCGATCCGCCACGAGCCCGACGACCGCGAGCGCCGACCAACCCACGACGGATGCCGCCGGCGGCAGCTCGAACGGGAGCAACCACGCGACGACGAACCCCGCCGCCAACGCCGACCGCCACAGGGCCACCCGCGTGCCCCACGCGACGCCCGTCGCGAGCGCGCCGACGATGAGCAATGACGCGGTGATGAGCGCCGCGTCCGGGAACACCGCCTGCGTGCCCGGGAATGACGCTGCCAGCCCACCGACGAACCGCATCGGCGACAGCGCTGAGGTCAGGGCATGGACCACCGCCGCGAGCCCGGCGATCGATGCGACGGCGTAGAGCGTCCGCTCCCCGACCGCCGTTGCGACCGCGACGTCATCCGTTTGGTCGAGGGCCGGCAGCCTCGGCGAGACCCGGACGAGCCGGCGCTCGGCCGCGATCGCGAGCACCGCGAGCCCGATCCACGCCGCGAGTCGGACGTGGCCGCTCAGCTCGAAGCCCACCGCTTCCGTGACGAGCAGCGCGCCGACGGCAGCGAGGACGACTCGCACGACGCGGACTCGCACGAACCCGGCCACGACCGCCATGGCGCCCAGTTCGAAGGCGAGCGTCAGGCCCGCCGGACCGATGAACGGGTACTGCGGCGCGTCGAACCCGACCGTCGCGCGGCCAAGCGGGTATTCGATGAACGCGAGGTGGAACACCGCGAGCAGGCCGAGCAGCGCCGCGGCCGCGGCGCCGTACGGGTGCCGCCGCTGCGTCGCGACCCACGCCACGGCGACTGCTTCGGCCGCCCAGGCGATCGGGACCGGCGGGCCACCGGCCTGGACCGGCACCGCCATCGCGAGCGCGGCGAGACCCGTTCCCGTGGCGAGCATGCCGAACGGGTGTCGGTCGCCCTCGGCGAGCAGGAATCGGCCGCCGAGCACGAGGTGGGCCGCCGCGACGACGGCGAGGAACGCCGCCCGCAGGTCGAACAGTGGCCCGTCGAGGGTGATGAGGCTGCCCCACACGAGGAACGCGGCGTTGACGACGAGGAGCGAGGCGGACGACGTCCGCAGTCGGCCGGACGGGGTGCGCAGTTCCTCGCCCGCGGCGGCGACGGCGTTGAGGACCCAGAAGCCGCCGAGCGCGATGAGCGCGAGCGCCGGGGCCGGGTCGCCGACGATGTACGAGGCGAGCTGCGGCGCGGCGAGGACGAAGGCAACCGGCGGCAGCCACGTCCACGTGCGATACAGCGAGATCGCCGTGATCCCCGCGAGCGCCACCGCCATGAAGCCGAGCGTGGTGAGCGTCGGGCTGGCGCCGAGGATCGGGGGTGCGGCGAGCACGGCGACGAGCCCGAAGCCCGCCACGACCTGCGACCGGTTGCGGATCGCGATGACCGCGGCGGCGACCGCGGCGATCATCGATCCGCCAAGGCCGATTTCGACCGGCACGAGCTCGAACAGCCGCGTGGCCGCGAACATGGCGAGTGTCGTGACCCCGAGGCCGACGGCGACGATCACGTGCGCGAGCAGGTCGTAGCGTCGTTCAAATAGCCAGGCGGACAGGCCGATCAGGGCGGCACCGGCGGCAAGGCCGATGAGCACGCGCCCTTCGGGGCCGATCCACCCGCGACTGAAGGCGAGGCTGAGGAAGAAGGCCGCGCCCGCGACGACGGCGACGCCACCGACGACGGCGAGAAGCCGCCCGGCGAGCCACGCCTCGATGTCGGACCGCCAGTCGGTGCCGAGTCCGATCGCGCGGAGGATCCGGGTCGTGAGTGACGGCCCGGCGGGACGGAGGGGGGCGGCCGACAACGGGGTCGTGATCGGGCTTGCGGCCGGCGGCGGGGTCGGGATCGGGGCGACCGACGGCGGCGGGATCGGGATCGCGGGTGCGATCTCGGCCGATGTCGGGGCGACCGATGCCGGGGCGACCGATGCCGGGGCGACCGGCGCCCCATACAGGTCACGCACCAGAAGGGCGTCGACCGCAGCCTTCAGCCGTCGGGTCTGCGAGTCGATCCCCTGGAGCCGGAGCTCCATGTATCCAAGTCCAACGACGAGCACGAGCACGAATCGCGCGTCCACGCCGAGCAGCAGCGCGAGTGCGCCGATCCCAAGAATCGCAACCATGGCCCACCTCCCGTGTCCGAGAGGTAGACGCCCGAACCGTCGAACCGTGACCTGTCGTCCAGCCGACAGTCATCAACCGCCCCGCGGGTGATGAGTGAGCGGTTGGCGCCCCTCGCGTCGCGTTCTGCCGTCCCACGGGTGAACGGGACGAGTCCGACGCCCATCACGTCGCGTTCAGCCGTCCCACGGGTGAACGGG
>DASTOB010000169.1:0-5435 GCA_035720425.1 Candidatus Limnocylindrales bacterium | reverse complement strand
GAGGTCATCTTCTCGGCCGACGAGATCGAAGCGGCGATCGACGCCCTCGGCTGACCTGAGGTACGGCGCCTGCGATGCCCGGACGACCCGCTGACCGGCGCGGTGACGACGTCATCGTCACCCTGGGCGCACGGGACGCCAGAGAGACGGCCGGGGCGGCCGATAAGGGCGCGCTATCGGCCACGACGCGCCGAGGTGACGACGTGGTCGTCACGGGTCGCGATTAGCCCTGCGTTACGGCGGACAACCAGTCGCGTAGCCCGAAAACTGACGACGTGATCGTCATCTGCGGCCGTACCGCACCTCGCGCGACCGCGGCTCGCCGCCCGGGAGGGTTCACGGCGCGTCCTCGATGCGGACGGCGACGAGCGCCTCACCGTCCAGCCGATACGACACGAGCACCGCCTGGGCAGTCGCCTGGTGCTCGATCAGGTGGCTCGGCGGGAAGTCGACCGCGTTCTCGAGCGCATCGATCCGGAAGGTGAGCGTCCGCGCGTCGGCCGTCCGGAGCGTGAAGCCCCGGACGTCGGCCAGGCCGGCCGCGTCGACGGAGACGATCACGCCCTCCTCGACCTCGAGGGCGCCACCCGGCCGCCCGAGCAGCGCGACCGCCACGGCGGCCAGCGCGAGGGCGGCCACGAGCATCGGCAGGCGCCGGCTCACCGACGGCCCGTTCGGACCAGGTCGCGATACGAGGCGAGGCCGCGCGCCGCGACCACCTCCTCGAGCTCCCCGGCGAGGCGCACCGGCAACGACGGATCGGCGAGCGCCGCGGTGCCCACGCCCACGGCGACCGCGCCGACGGCGAGGAAGTCGAGCACGTCGTCGACCGACGCCACCCCGCCGTACGCGACGACGGGGACACCGACCGCGCCGGCGACCTCACTCACGACGCGCACTGCGACCGGGTGGATCGCCGGCCCGGTCAATACCGCTCCGGCGCCCGGTCCGCCGACGGCGAGCGCCGCCACGCCGCCGATCGCCGAGAGCGCATCCGCGCCGGCGGAGACGACCGCCCGCGCCACCGACCGAATGTCCGACGCACCCGGCGACAGCTTGGCGATCAGGCACCGATCCCATGTCCGGCGGACCGCTCCCACAAGGAACGCCGCCGCATCCGGATCGACGGTGAACGGGGTGCCGCCGCGTGCCGCGTTCGGGCAGCCGAGGTTGAGCTCGACGGCGGCGACCCCGGCGAGGCCCTCGAGCCGCCGGACGACCTCGACGAACTCGCCGGCCGCCTCGCCGCACACATTGACGACGACCGGCACGGACCACGACCCCCACGTCGGCTCGTGCTTCGCGATGACCGCGTCGACACCGGGGTTCTGGAACCCGAGGTTGTGCACGATGCCCGACGCGGTCGCGGTCATCCGGGGCGGGGGCGCTCCGGCGCGCGCACGCATCGTCGTCCCTCGCGTGACGATCGCTCCAAGGCGACCGAGGTCGACGGAGTCGGCGACCTCGACCCCGAAGCCGAACGGCCCGGACGCGGCGACGAGCGGATTGGCGAGGACGAGGCCGCGACCGAGGTCGACCGCGAGATCGACCGACGGGCCGGCGGCTCGATCCGGATCGCCCTTGCCGATCCCGCCGGCCGTGGCGGGTCCGGCCGGCCCGGTGGCCTGCGTGGCCCGGACGCCAGGCACCGGCGAGCGCCGAACGGCGGGCACGATCGCCGACTTGACCCGCCGGACCGTCGGCGTTCGGCGCGTGGGTGTCTGCGGACCAGCCGTCACGACCCGCTTCTTCGCCTTCACGAGGCGGCGTCCCAGTCGAGCTCGCCGGCGGCGAAGACGGGCCCCTCCCGACACGTCCGAAGCGGCACCCCGCCGACGCCGAGCGCGGCGCAGCCGAGGCAGGTCGCCGCCGCGCAGCCCACCGGCTGATCGAGGGCGACCTGGAGGAAGGCCTTGCGCCGGGCGGTCGCGGAACCGGACGGCTCCGGGCGTCCCCCACCCCGCTTGCGACCCAGGTGGGCGACTCCCATCCGCTCGCGCCGGCCGGCGGCGTGTCGGGCCAGCTCCGCCAGGAGGGGCGTGGGGCCGGCGGCGAACGCCTGGTCCGCCCACGCCTCGAAGGCGGGCACGAGGTCCGTCACCGATCCGTGATGCCCGAGGGAGCCGTCGGCGGTGGCGACGACGTACTCGACTTCGTCGGGCAGGAGGCTCGACGGGTAGACGTCGCGGGCCGATGGGGCGCCGAACAGGAGCGTGACCTGCCGGCCGTCGCGGACCGCCTCGTCGGCGAGCATGCGCAGCGCGGCGATGCCGAGGCCGGCAGCGATGAGAAGCAGGTGCCGGCTGCGCGGGTCGACCTCGAACGGCCGTCCGAACGGGCCGACGAGCCCCGCCCGATCGCCGACCCGCAGCCGACCGATCGCGCCGCTCCGCACGTGGAGCGTGACGATGCCGGTCGACGGATCGGCCGTGTTGAGCGGTACCGACCGACGGAGCAGCTCCGTCGCGGGATCCGGGCCGCGGAGGTGGACGAACTGGCCGGCGCGCGCGCCGCTCGCGACATGAGGCGCGTGGAACGAGCCGATCCACTGCCCGGGGAGGATGGCGCGGCTCTCGACGAGCTCCGCCTCCGCGACGAGCGTGGTCACGCGCCGGGGCGGGCTCCCGTGCCGTTCGCCTCGTCGGCCTCGTCGTCGTCGTCCCCGTCGGCCTCGTCGTCGTCGGCCTCGTCGGCCCCGTCATCGGCCGCCCCGCCCTCGTCGGTCGCCGCCGCGGCGGTCTCCGGCGAGACCGACGGCCACGCCTCCGCGAGCGCGTCGGCCAGGTCGCCGAACACGTCCGTGGGGTCGTAGTACTCGACGAGCTCCTCCGGCGTGGCGAGCGTGCGCCACTCGCCGTCGGCGTCCTCCGGGACGACCTCCGCGCGGAACGTGCCGTCGGCCGTGAGGAGGAGGCGCTCGTCGTCGTCGTCGACGACGATCAGGTCGCCCAGCCGATCGGCGAGGTTCGCCGAGGCGGACTCGAACTGGCCGAGCAGGTGGGCCTCGCTCCGCTGGCTCCGCTCCTGGTACTCGAGCGCGAGGTCGTAGAGGCGGCGAGCGGCCGCTTCGTCGTCGTCCTCCGCCTCGAGCGCTGGCGTCTGGGTCGCGGCCCACTCGTCGGCCGCCGCGGCGTATGGATCCGGCCCGGTCGGCACGGCCTCCTCCGGCGAGATCCCGGCCGCCTCGAGCAGGCCCTCGGCGGCGTCGGGCGCCTCCGGCAGTCCGGCCGCTTCGCGCGCGGCGTCGGCGAAGGCGCTGTAGATCTCGGCCGGGTTGTACAGCTCGACGAGCTCGCCGGCGCTCTCGATCACCTCGGTCTCGCTCACCCACTCGCCCGACGTCTCGTCCTGATAGCGGCTCCGACTGCGGAACGTGAGGTCCGGCGCGATCGACAGGTAGTCCGGGTCGTCGTCGATGAGGGTCAGGCCGCCGAGCTCCGCGATCCGGCCCCGGTTGGCGTCGAGGAAGCGACGGAGCTGCTCCGTCGACTGGACGAGGAAGTCGCTCCGTTCGAGGGCGGCATCGGCCGCGAGCTCACCGAGCAGGTCGTTGCGGCTCGTGTCCATCGCGTCGCCTCCCTTCAGCCGTGGTACTCGAGGTCGGGTCCCATCCGCTCGCGGAGGAACATCGAATGATGACGCTCGAAGAGCCACTCGCCGGCGCGGTGACCCAGCACGCGCGTCGACTCGTCCGCTTCGAGCCGGTCCAGTGTGGCGTAGTCCGGCAGTTCCAGCAGGATCACGTTGTCGAAGTCCCAGCCGTGGGCCACGTTGTACCAGCCGATGAACCGGATCCCGAACTTCTCCTCGTAGTCGCGGACCTGGCGCGGGAACACGGTGCGCATGAAGAATTTGAAGAACGGGTCGCGGCCGCGGCGAACGGAGAAGTACGTGGCGAGCACGGGCACGGGTGCGGGCACTCCAGCGGATCGGGCGCTTGCGGGGTGGCTATTGTCGCACGGGCCCCGAGTCGTCCGACGCTCGTTCGGGAGGTGCCGCCTCGTCATCTGCTCGTTCGACGGATGGGTCCGCCGCGAGGTCGGCTCGCTCGTCCTCGAGTTCGCCGACCGTCTTCGTCCGACTCGCCAGCGGTCGCCGCCGACCGGCTGCCCGTCGGTCTGCCGCCACGAGCCGAAGCAGGAAGATGATCGTCTGGCCGGCGACGAGCAGGAGCACGATCACCGCGAACAGGAGCGCGGCGCTCACCCACTCCGGCCAGCGCCACGCGACGGTGAGCGGGGTGAGGACGACAAGCACGGCGAGGACCGCGACCTGGAAGCGGAAGCAGCCGAGGCCGGGGCCACGCTCCGGGTCGAGCGGTTCGCCCTTGTACTGGACGCCTGGCGGCGCGGGGGTCGGCGACGCCGCGGGGGGCGGCGCAGCGAGGTGAGGCGGCGCGGCGGCGTGCGGTGGCTCGGCGGCGGGCGGCTGGCTCGGTTGGTCGGTCACGGCCGCCAACGATACGGGAGGTTGGAACCGCACGGGGGCGCGGCGCGTCTCCGCTCCGTGCGCGGCGCCGTCGTTCCTGCGGTTCTCCTCGTGGCCCTCGTGCTCGCCGCATGCGGCGGGGGGCCGAACGGCGGCTCGAATGGGCCGCCGGGAGGGCCGACCGGTGGGCCGACCGGGGCGGCAGCGGGCTCGCCGGCGCCCGGCGCGCCCGGCGAGGCCGGGCGACCGACACCGACCCTGCCTCCCGCGGCGAGCGCCGCACGTGAGCTCCCCTCGCCGGTTCGAACCTGGAACCCCGAGCAGCAGCCGGACGGATCGTTCATCGTCGAGGCGGTGTCGTCGCCGGAGATCGAGATCGGGGTCGCGTACCGCTACCTGATCGGTACGCACTGCGGGATCACCCCGACGACGTTCGACGTCGGGGGCTCCTTCTGGGACCCGATCGTCGACCCGTCGACGTTCCGGCTGCCGGAGCCGGAGGACGACGGCGTGTTCGTGCTCGTCTCGGCGTCCGACGCAGTCTGGACGTCGTCGAGCGGCTTCGAGATCCAGCTCGTCCGCGGCCCGGCCGAGCCGCGCCAGGTCTTCTTCTGCGACTGACCTGACGCCGCGGCGCGGCTCGGCGACGCCTCGCGCACCGCTACCATCGCGGCCATGCCGGACGACGCCGAACCCGCCGACTTCCTCGCCCGCTTTGCGTGGCACCCTGAGCCCGAGCTGATCGGCGTCCGCGACGAACGGGCCGCCCGACCGGCGCTCGAGCGCCTCGGCCGCGACGCCTGGGACGCCGCGCTCGACTACGTGTACGGCGAGGCGATGCGCCGGACGATCGGCGACCCGCCCGGTTACGTGGAGCTCCGTCGGGTCTTCTTCGGCGCCACGGGTGGCTCGGCCCCGGGCGGCGGCCCGGCCGGCACCGGCGGACCGAGCGCCGCGCCCGTCGACCCCACCCCATCGGCCGACCTGCTCGACGAGTTCCGGCGCCG
>DASTOB010000168.1:0-4137 GCA_035720425.1 Candidatus Limnocylindrales bacterium | reverse complement strand
CGCGGCCGCCGCGCTCGACGGCGACGCCACGATGCTGTTCGCGGTCCCGACCATGTACCACCGGCTCGCCGCCGACGCCGAGCATGACCGCGACGTCTGCCGCGCCGTCGGCGGCGCCCGCCTGCTCGTCTCCGGCTCGGCTGCGCTGCCCGCGGTCGAGCACGAGCGGATCGAGCGCCTCACCGGCCATCGGATCACCGAGCGCTACGGGATGACGGAGACCCTGATGAACACCGGCGTGCGAGCGTCCGGCGAGCGGCGACCCGGGTACGTCGGCCCGCCGCTGAAGGACGTCGAGATCCGGCTCGTCGACGACGACGGCAACCCGATCGAGGAAGCCGACGATGCGACGATCGGCGAGATCCACGTCCGCGGCCCGAACCTGTTCCTCGAGTACCTCAACCGTCCCGACGCGACGGAGGAGGCGATGACCGGCGGCTGGTTCCGGACCGGCGACCTCGCGACCCGCGCGCCCGACGGCTACGTCCGGATCGTCGGCCGCCGAGCGACCGACCTGATCAAGAGCGGCGGCTTCAAGATCGGCGCCGGCGAGATCGAGGGGGCGCTGCTCGAGCACCCGTCGGTCAAGGAGGTCGCGGTGACCGGTGAGCCCGATCCCGACCTCGGCGAGCGGATCGTGGCCTGGATCGTCGCGCGCGAGGGGGAGGCGCCGTCCGAGGACGAGCTGGCCGGCCACGTGGCCGACATGCTCACGCCACACAAGCGCCCGCGGGTCGTGCGCTTCCTCGACGAGCTGCCGCGCAACGAGATGGGCAAGGTCCAGAAGAAGCGGCTGACCGCATGAAGGTCACCGGCGAGTACGAGTTCCGCGCGTCGCGCGAGCAGGTCTGGAAGGCGCTGCTCGATCCCGACGCGCTCGCTGCCACGCTGCCGGGCGCGCGCCGCCTGGAGCCGACCGGCTCCGACCGGTACGCGATCAGCATCGACGTCGGAGTCGGCTCGGTGAAGGGCACGTACGACGGGACGTTCGCGCTGACCGACAAGGTCGAGCGTGAGGAGTGCACGGTGCGGGCGACGGCCAGCGGCCGGCCCGGATCGGTGACCACAGAGGCGCGGATGCGGCTCGAGGGCGACGCGCGGGCGCGGATGAAGTACGAGGCGGACGCGACCGTCACCGGACCGCTGGCGGGGGTCGGCCAGCGGCTGATGGGCGCCGCCGCCCGCCGCACGACCGAGCAGTTCCTCAGCGCGCTCGACGACTACATCGAGGCGCCGGCCGCCGTCGCGGCTGCGGCAGCTCCTGAGCCGGGCGCAGCGGTCGTCCCCGTCGCGCCGCGTGGCGGCACCGACGCGAAGGTCATCGTCGCCAGCGCGCTCGGCGGCTTCGCGCTCGCGCTGGTCGGCGTCGCGGTCGGCCGCTGGACCGCGCGTCGCTGAAGGTCCGCGGACCTCGGCGGCGAATCGACTACCCGGCGGTTTCCGCGACGAGGAGAGGACGATGGGTTCCGGGATCGACAGGGTCTGGAAGCTCCATGGCGACGGGCGGACGGTCGAGCCCGGCGAGGTGGTGCGGCCGGACGAGCGACTCAACCTGCCGGCCATGCTCGGGCTCGGCGGTCAGCACATCCTCGCCATGTTCGGCGCCACCGCGCTCGTCCCGGTGCTCACGGGCTTCCCGGTCACGACGACGATCTTCTTCTCCGGCATCGGGACGATCATCTTCAACCTCATCACCCGCAACCGGGTGCCGTCCTACACCGGGTCGAGCTTCGCCTTCATCGCCCCGGTGCTGGCCGCCAAGTCGGAAGGCCTCGAGGCCGCTCTCGGCGGGATCGTCGCCGCCGGCATCGCGCTCTTCCTCGCCGGCCTGCTGGTCGACCGCGCCGGCTACCGCGTCATCGAGTTCCTGCTGCCGCCGGTCGTCACCGGCGCGATCGTCACGCTGATCGGCCTCAACCTCGCGCCGGTCGCCGAGGACCAGTTCACGCAGCAGGCCGGGATCGCCATGGTCACGCTGGTGTCGATCCTGATCATCGGCGTGGCGGTCAAGAACTTCCTGTCGCGCCTGTCCGTGTTCCTCGGCGTGGTCGTCGGCTACGTCTTCGCCGCGCTGCTCGGCGAGGTCAACTGGGATGCCGTCCACGCGGCCGACTGGTTCGGCTTCCCGGACTTCATCACGCCCGAGTTCAACGGCCGCGCGATCGTGCTGATCGTCCCGGCCGTGCTGCTCGTGCTGCTGGCCGAGAACGCCGGCCACGTGAAGGCGGTCGCGACGATGACCGAGCAGGACCTCGACCCGTACATCGGCCGTTCGTTCATGGGCGACGGCGTCGCCACCACGCTGTCCGGCCTGTTCGGCGGCTCCGGCACGACGACCTACGCCGAGAACATCGGCGTCATGGGCTACACGCGGATCTACTCGACGCTCGCGTACCTGATCGCGGGCGCGGTGGCCATCGGGCTCGGCCTGCTGCCCAAGTTCGGCGCGATCATCAGCGCCATCCCGATCGGCGTCCTCGGCGGCGCCGTCACCGTCCTGTTCGGCATGATCGCCGTGCTCGGCGCGCGGATCTGGATCGAGGCGAACGTCAACTTCCGCGACCCGGTCAACCTCGTCACGGCGGCCGTCGCGCTGATCGTCGGCACCGCGAACTACACGCTCAACTGGGGCGACTACTCGTTCGCGGGCATCGCGCTCGGCACGATCGCGGCGATCGTCATCTACCAGGTGCTGCGGTTCTTCCAGCCGGAGATCCCGCCGCACACGGCGATCGGCGACTCGCTGGTCGAGCCGCTGGCGCAGGCACCGGACCATCGCAGGCCGGGCACCGCGTGACGGTCCGGCTGATCGCGACCGGGGGCACGATCGCGTCGCTCGCCGACCCTGAGACCGGGGCGGTCCGGCCGGCGGTCAGCGCCGAGGACCTGGTGGCGACGGTGCCCGGCCTCGGGCCGGTCGAGGTCGAGGAGGTCGCGCACGTCAACGGCTGGAACGTGACGCCGGAGACGATGCTCGAGGTCGCGCGGCGGGCGTCGGGTGGCCGGGTCGTGGTCACCCACGGCACCGACACGATCGAGGAGACCGCGTTCTTCTGCGACGTCACCGTCGAGTCCGACGTCGTGTTCGCAGGGGCGATGCGCAACGGCTCCGAGGTGTCGGCCGACGGGCCGCGCAACCTCCTCTGCGCGTCGCAGGTCGCGGAGGCCGCGCCCGGCGTCGGGACGGTGCTCGTGCTCAACGACGAGATCCACGCGGCGCGCTGGGCGCGCAAGCAGGACTCCTCGCGCGTCCACGCGCTGCAGTCGCCGGGCCATGGGCCGGTCGGCATCGTCGTGCCGGGCTCGGTGCGGATCGACCTGCCCCCGCCGCGCCGGTTCCTCGTCCCGGTCCCGGACACGCTCCCGCCGGTGCCGGTGGTCCAGACCTACACCGGGATCGAGGAGCACCTGATCGAGACCGTGCTCGACGCCACCGGCGCCGCGGGGCTGGTGCTCGAGGGCACCGGGCTCGGCAACGTGCCCGGCAGCGCCGAGCGCGGGATCCGCCTCGCGGTCGAGCGCGGACTGCCGGTCGTCAACGCCACGCGCGTGCCGAGCGGCGGCGTGCACGCGGTCTACGGCGGGCCGGGCGGCGTCGTGACGCAGCGGGAGCTCGGTGTGATCGGCGCCGGACACCTGAGCGCCGCCAAGGCGCGGCTGCTGCTGATGCTGCTGCTCGCGTCCGGCCGCGTCGACCGCTTGGAGGAGGCGGTCGGGACGCTGTCGGGCTGGTGAGCCACGACCTCGTCATCCGGAACGCGCGTGTCGGCGGCGCGCCCGCCGACGTCGCGATCGCCGGCGGGCGCATCGCCGCGATCGGCAGCGGGTTCGCCGGGCCCGAGCTCGACGCGGGCGGGCGCCTCGTCCTGCCCGCCTTCGTGCAGCCGCACATCCACCTCGACAAGGTCCGGACCGGCCCGCTGCTCGGCCCGAACCGGTCGGGCACGCTGGCCGAGGCGATCGCGATCTCGCACCGCGTCAAGCGCGCGGCGACCATCGAGGAGGTCCGGGCGCGCGCCGGCGACGTGATCCGCGCCGCCGTGCTGGCGGGGACGACCGCGATCCGCTCGCACGTCGACGTCGACACGATCGGGGGCCTCAAGGGCCTGCGCGGCGTGGCGGCGGCGCGCGACGACT
>DASTOB010000167.1:0-19835 GCA_035720425.1 Candidatus Limnocylindrales bacterium | reverse complement strand
CCGCAACGCCGACCGCGTACTCCCGCTCGACGCCGAAGCGCGGATGGAGCACCCGCTCCGACCAACCGCCGTCGTTCGTCAGCAGGAGCAGGCCTTCCGAATCGAGGTCGAGACGGCCGACGGGGTACAGGCGCGCGCCGTCGGGGATGAGGGCCGTCGGGACGAGATCGAGCACGGTCGTGTCGGCATGACGGTCGCGCGTCGTGGACGTCACCCCGGCCGGCTTGTGGAGGAGCAGGTACGTCGGTCGGGCGGCGTCGCCGACGGGTCGGCCGTCGACCTCGATGTGCGCCGTGGCCGGATCGACCTGGTCGCCGAGTCGGGCCACCCGACCATCGACGGTCACCCGTCCGGCGGCGATGAGCCCCTCGCTCGCCCGCCGCGACGCCACGCCGGCCGCGGCGAGCACCTTCTGGAGTCGTTCGACCGCCATCTACCCGGCCGCCACCTACTCGGCCGGCGTCGCGTCGCCGCCCTCCTCGGCGAGCCGGGCGGCGACATCGACGTCGAGCGGCGGCAGTTCGTCGAGGCTGGTCATGCCGAACCGCTCGAGGAAGTCGAAGCCGGTGCCGTAGAGGAACGGCCGGCCGGGGGCGTCGGCGCGACCGAGCTCCACGACGAGCCTCCGGTGCACGAGCGTCCGGATCGTGTAGTCGGAGTCGACGCCGCGGATTCGCTCGATCGCGGCCTTCGTGACCGGTTGGCGGTACGCGATGATGGCGAGTGTCTCGAGCGCCGCCGGCGACAGGCGAACCGCGTCGGCACCGACGTAGCGGGCGACGAGCGGACCCGCCTCCGGCGCCGTTGCGAGCTCCACCCGCTCGCCCACCGACACGAGCCGCAGGCCGCGTGCACGCAGGCTGACCTCGAGATCGCCGAGACGCGCGTCGACGGTCGCGCGATCGACACCGGCCACGGCCGCGATCTCGCGCCGCGACAGCGGGCGCTCGGCGACGAACAGGAGGGCCTCGAGGGCGGTCTCGGTGAGCTCGATCGGCGGCGGCTCGGCGACCGGCGGCTCGGCGACCGGCGGCTCGACCGGCGGTTCGATCGAGGGCGACTCGGTCGCCGTCGCGTCCTCGTCCACGGCCGCCGGCGTCTCGTCGTCGATCATCGGAACGACTCCAGGGACTCGTCGATCGGCGCCTCCTCGTCGACCGCGCCGCCGCGCACCGCCCGGGCCACGATCGGGCCCCACGGCCGATCCTGCTCGACGACGACCTCGCGCCGCTTCACGAGCTCGAGCAGGGCGAGGAACGTGACCGCCACGACAACGCGGTCGTGGACGCCACGGAGCAGGTCCTGGAGCACGACCGAATCGGCCCCGGCCAGGGCCGCCCGGATGATCTCCGCCCGCTCGGACAGCGTGATGACCCGCGGCACGACCTCCGGCGGAAGGTCCGGCGGCGGGGCGATCCGGGCCAGCCCGTCGAGGGCCGTCACGAGGATCGCGATGTCGAGCGGTGCCGGATCGGCGGCCCGCGCACCGGCCATCGCCGCGGCATGCGCGGCCGACGGCTCCCGCCGGAACAGGCCGACCCGCTCGATCGCCCGCTCCGCAAGCGCCAGTCCCGCATCGCGGTGCGCCCGATAGAGCAGGAGCCGGGCGCGCAGTTCCGCCTCGGGGTCCGGTGCCTCCTCGTCGACCACGCCGGGCGGTCCGTCGTCGCGGCGGGGCAGGAGCGCGCGACTCTTGATGAGGATGAGCTGGCTCGCCACGGACACGAACGCGCTGACGTTCGGTAGGCGATCCGTGCCGAGGCCGGCCATCGCGTCGAGGTACGCGTCGGCGAGGGCGCCGAGCGGCACGGTCAGGACGTCGAGCTGGCGCGCCTCGATGAGCGAAAGGAGCAGCGCGAGCGGTCCGTCGAACGCCTCGAACGTCACCTGGGTCGCCGCCTCCGGGCGCCGACCCTCGCCGAAGGCCACCGACGGCGCGCTGCCGATCACCTCAGTTCGCCTCATCCGCGAGGCGCAGGAGCTCGCCGAAGACCGGGTCGCGCGGCGCGTCCTGGTGTCGGATGAGCGAGACCGTCCGCTCCGGACAGCCGGCCGCGGCGGCGAGCAGTGCGGATGTCGTGGCGTGCGTCCGAAGCCGGACGAGCGGGTCCGCGAGACCGGGCACGTGCGCCGCCATCCGCCACACCCACGGTCCCCAGGCCTGCCCGAGCGAGTACGCCACCCGCGGCCAGACGCCAGTTCTGCCCTTGCCGGCATCGTGGAGCAGGCCGGCGAGGAGGACGTCGGGATCGGTCACCCCCCGCTGCCGGAGGGTGGTCACGACGTCGAGTCCGTGACGCCGATCGGCCACGTGCATCTGGTCGAAGAGGCGGCGTTGCGCATCGGTCGTCCAGTCCGCGAGTCCCGCCCGCTCGTCCGCGGTGACGCGGGCGACGAGATGGACCCGGAACTGGCGGACCTTAGATACCCACCAGGAGGCCATAGATCGCTCGCAGCAACGGGCCGAGGATCTGTCCGCCGATCGAACCACTGGGCGGGAAGAAGAAGATCAGGATGAGGATGATGAACCCGTACTGCTCGAGGATCGCCCGGGCCTGCCACGCCGTCCGCGGGTTGAGGAAGGCGAACAGGACCCGCGACCCGTCGAGCGGCGGGATCGGGAACAGGTTGAACAGCATGAGGATGATGTTGAGCCGAACGAAGATGTCGAGGATCGGGAGCAGGAACCCGGTCTGTTCGGCGAGGCCCGGGTTGTCGATGAGGTAGCGCAGCGGCAGCGCCCCGGCGATCGCGAGCACGAGGTTCGACAGGGGCCCGGCGAAGGACACGATCGCGTCGCCGGTCCGCCCACCCTCGAGGTTCGCCGGGTTGACCGGGGTGGGCTTCGCCCAGCCGAAGCCGAAGAAGCCGCCGGACAGGGCGGACCCGATGACCGTGACCGCGAGGAGCGTGCCTCCGATCGGGTCGAAGTGGACCCGCGGATTGAGGCTGAGCCGGCCGAACACCTTCGCCGTGCCATCGCCCAGCCGGTAGGCCGCGAGGGCGTGGGCGAACTCGTGAATCGGGAACGCGACGAGGAGCATGACGCCGACGACGATGAGGGCCGGGATGAGGCGATCGAAATCCACGCGAACCTCTGGGAGCGGGGCGGGCGTCCTATCGTAGCGTCAGGGACGGTGCGTCACAGTCGGGCGAGCAGCTCCGCCTTTTTGCGCTCGTACTCGGCGTCGGTGATCGCCCCGCGGTCGCGCAGGTCGGCCAGTCCGGCCAGCGTGCGGGTCACCTCGTCGGGGGTCATCGGGGTCGCCGGGGCGGGCGAAGCCTGGGACGGTCCGGCGGGCCCGCCGGGACCGGCGGGTGCGGAGGCGGCCGGTGGGGCGTTCGTTCCGGGCGCCGCCGCGGCGCGAAGCGGCGGCGAGGTCGGTCGGCTGAACTCGCCCTCGAGTTCGTGCTTCTGGTTGAGCATCTCGCGCTTGAAGCCCGGAGCCCCATCGAGCATCCGGTATCGGTCGATCGCGACGTCCGCGGCGGTCAGGATGTCGAGGTCGCCGTAGTTGAGGATGCGGCCGACGAGGTTCTGTTCGAGGACGGCGTCGTTGATCTTCTCGAGCGAGCTGTCCGCGGAGCGCTTGTTGATGATCCCTTCGACCTTGAGGACGCGCCGGTTCGTGATGATGTAGTCCTGCGCCCACCAGTTCCAGTACACGCGGATGAGCCACGCGATGGCGACGACGAAGCCGGCCAGGTCGAGCACCCCGACCACGTCACGAGCGAACCCCGCGCCGAGGTTCTGGCTGAGCAGGAGCACGACCACCGAGGCAAGGAAGATGAGCCACGGATAGCGACCGTCGATGATCGTGGCCAGCCAGTGCTGGCGCGTGCGCAGGGCGATCCGCTCCCCGTCGGCGAGCAGCGTGTCGGCGTAGCGTGGCATGGCGGCTTCGTGCCTCCTCAGGCTCGTGGATGGGCGCGCCGGTACACCTCGCGGACACGCTCCCCGGTCAGATGGGTGTACAGCTGGGTCGTCGAGATACTCGCATGTCCGAGCAACTCCTGGACGACGCGCAGGTCGGCGCCGCCCTCGAGCAGGTGCGTGGCGAACGAGTGGCGCAACGTGTGCGGGCTGACCCGTCCGGACAGTCCGGCCCGATCAGCCGCTCCGCTCACGAGCGACCACGCCTGCTGGCGGGCGAGCCGCCGGCCGCGATCGCCGAGGAAGATCGGGCCGCCGCGTGCGGGGGCGACGTGGCCGCGCGAGAGGAGGACCGGCCAGGGTCCTGCGAGCCACCGCCGGAGCCAGTCGACGGCGACGTCCCCGATCGGCACGAGCCGCTCGCGATCCCCCTTCCCGATCACGCGGACGAAGCCGCCGTCGAGCGAGAGGTCCTCGCGATCGAGCCGAAGTGCCTCGCTGACGCGCAGGCCGGCCGCGTAGAGCAGCTCGACGAGGGTCCGCGACCGGAGCCCGCCGGGGGTCGCCTCGTCGCCCGCCGCGTCGAGCAGGCGCTCCACTTCCTCGATCGTCAGCGTCTCCGGCAAGAGGCGCGGCTGGCGGGGCAGGTCGAGCCGGGCGGCGACGTCGACCCCGATCAGCCCCTCGCCGAAGGCAAAGCGGTAGAAGCCGCGGATCGCGGCGGCCCGGCGGCGCAGGCTGGTCGGCGCGAGGGCGCGTTCGCCGCGCACCCCTCGCCGGGTCCGGGCGGCCAGGTAGCGCACCGCCGCGTCTGGCGAATCGGTCCACGCGGTCGCCGTTCCGCGCGCAGCCGCGAAGTCGGACAGGTCGCTTCGGTAGGCCGCCACCGTCGCCGGCGAGACACCCCGCTCGACGCGCAGAAAGGCGAGGAACTCCTCGATCGCCCGGTCGATCGAGGCAGGAGCGTCGGCCGGCATCACGAGGAGGCGAGCAGCTCGCCCCGCCATGTTTCCGCGCGGTCGAGGAGCTCACGCGCCGAGGCGAGTGCCGCCGTACCGCCCCCCGTGCCGCCGATCATCTGGGCCAGCTCGACGATCCGCCCCTCCCGGTCGAGCTCCCGAACCTCCGTCACGGTCCGCCCGTCGCGCGAGCGCTTGGCGATCGCAAAGTGGGCATCCGCGTGCGCCGCGATCTGCGGGAGGTGGGTGACGCACAGCACCTGGTGACGGCGAGCAAGGGCCCACAGGCTCCGTCCCACGGGCCCGGCGCTACGTCCGCCGATGCCGGTGTCGATCTCGTCAAACACGAGCGTCGGCGTGTCGTCCGCCTCCGCGAGGACCTGCTTGACGGCGAGCGCGACCCGCGAGAGCTCCCCACCGGACGCGATCCGGGCGAGCGGTCGGGCCGGCTCACCCGCGTTCGGGGCGAGGCGGAAGACGACCTCGTCGATCCCGGACGCATCGAACGCGAGCGCGTCGCCGCCGATCTCGACGGCCGGCTCGCGCGGGCCGGCAGGCCGTCGACCAAGGCTCACCTCGAAGACGCCCTCCGCGAAGCCGAGCTCGACGAGGATTGCGTCGACGGCCGCGGACAGTGCGGCAGCCGCGGTCGCGCGCTGCGACGACAGGTGTGCGGCCGCCCCCGCGACCATCTCGAGGAGGCGCGCATCGTCCGCGCGGCGGCGGGCTCGCTCGTCGTCGATGCCGCGCAGGCGCTCCGCCTCCGCGGCCGCCCGCTCGCCGTGGGCGATGATCGCGGCCTCGTCGTCGCCGAACCGTCGCTCGAGGGCATAGATGAGCGACAGGCGCTCCTCGAGTCGGGCGAGCTCCGAGGGGTCGTGATCGACCGATTCGGCGAGCGGCCGGACCTCCGCCGCGACGTCGGCGGCCTCCGCCTCGAGCCCGGCGACGCGCGCCGCCAGCGGCTCGAAGCGCGGATCGAGCCGGGCCACGGCGGCGAGCTCGCGGCGCGCAACGGCGAGCGCATCACGAGCACCGCCACCGTCACCGCTGAGGGCGTCGAGCGCGGCCGCGGCCCCGCGCGCGATCGCCTCCCCATGCTGTGCGGCGGCGAGCCGGGCACGGATCTCCGCCGCCTCGCCTGGTCGGAGCCGCGCCGCGGCGATCTCGGTCGCCTCGTGCTCGAGGAGCTCGAGCCGGCGGACCTGCTCGCGCGGGTCGATCGACAGGTCGTCGAGGGCCGCCCGATTGTCGCGCCAGCGCTCCACCGCGCCCGCGACGGCCGCCACCGCGTCGCCATGACCGCCGAACCCGTCGAGGACGTCGCGCTGCCAGCGCGCGTCGAGCAGTCGCTGCTGGTCGTGCTGGCCGTGGATCTCGACGAGCGGCCCGACGACCTCCGCGAGCCGAGCGGCGGTCACGGTGTCGTCATCGAGCCGGGCCGTCGAGCGACCGGCGACCGTCACCTCGCGGACGGCGATGAGGGGCTCCGGGAGCCGATCGAAGAGCGCCTCCACGCGCGCGGCGTCGGCACCGTGGCGAACGAGGGACGTGTCCGCGCGCGCCCCGAGGGCGAGCCCGAGCGCATCGATGACGAGGCTCTTGCCCGCCCCGGTCTCGCCGGTCAGGACGTTGAGACCCGGGCGGAGCGCCAGCCGCAGCCGGTCGATGAGCGCGAGGTCGGTGACCGCGAGCTCGAGCAGGCGGGTCGCCTCGGTCATGACGGCAGGAGCTCGACCTTGTGGCGAAGGAGGTCCCAGAACGGCACGGCGCCGCGGGGCTCGACGAGCCGGATCGGCCGCTCCACCGCCCGGACCTCGACGACGTCGCCGATCGCGACGGGGAGGTCCTCGCGACCGTCGATCGAGACGAGCGCCTCGTGCGCGTCGACGACCCGGCAGCGCACGGTCTGGCGAGGGCTGACGACGACCGACCGGATGGCCGACAGGTAGCCGGCGATCGGGGTGACGATGAGGTTCCGGCTGAGCGGGTCGACGATCGGCCCGCCGGCCGAGAACGAATAGCCGGTCGATCCGGTGGGGCTCGCGACGACGAGACCGTCGGCGATGAAGGTGGCCAGGTGCGACGGGCCGATGGCGACGTCGAGCCGGCAGACCCTGGCGAGTGCGCCACGCGCGACGACGACGTCGTTGAGCGCGACGTGCCGCTCGCCACTTCCGGGCCGACCACCGGGCAGGACGATCGCCTCGAGCGCCATCCGCTCGTCGATGACGAATTCGCCGCTCGTGATCCGGGCGAGCACGTCCTCGAGCTCGTGGGCCTCGACCTTTGAGAGGAAGCCGACCTTGCCGAGGTTGACCCCGAGGACCGGCACGTCGACCTCCGCGACGGCACGCGCGACGCGCAGGAACGTGCCGTCGCCGCCGAGGACGACGACGATGTCGGTCGACGGGAGCTCGCGCAGGAGCGTCTCGAGATCGCCCGCCTGGGCCGCCCAGTGCGCGAGCCCGCGCACCCGGCACCAGCCTGCGGCCCGCTCGCGGAGCTCGACCGCGGCCTCGTTCGTGGGGTTGTACGCGAAGCCGATCCGCCCGACGTTCACGCCCCGGTCACCTCGTCGAGCCGGCCGGCGAGATCGACGGCGGCGGTGTCGCTTCCGCTTCCGCCTCCGCCGCCGACGGCAAGGTGGAGCAGGAATTCGCAGTTGCCCTCCGGGCCGGTGATCGGCGAGGCGATGACATCCCGCGGGCGGAGCCCCAGCTCGCGAGCGTGCGCGATCACGTCGGTCACGACGGCGCGATGGACGGCCGGGTCGCGAACGACGCCGCGCTCCGAGTGCCCACGTCCGGCCTCGAACTGCGGCTTGACGAGGGCGACCACGTCGCCGCCGTCGCGGACGCAGGCGGCGACCGGACCCAGGACGAGGCGGAGCGAGATGAACGAGACGTCGATCGTGGCGAGGTCCGCTCGCTCGGGGAGGTCGTCGGGGCGGAGATGCCGGGCGTTCGTCCGCTCCATCGAGGTGACGCGCGGATCGCGGGCGAGCGACTCGGCGAGCTGTCCCCTGCCCACGTCGAGAGCGTAGACGCGGGCCGCTCCGCGCTGCAACAGGACGTCGGTGAAGCCTCCGGTCGACGCACCGACGTCGAGGCACACCCGCCCGGCCGGGTCGATCCCGAACGCGTCAAGCGCCGCCGCGAGCTTGTACCCACCGCGCGAAACGTACGGCTCCGGCTCGCGAACTTCGAGACCAACGTCCGCCCCGACGAGGTCGCCGGGCTTGCGATCGAGGCGGGCGGCGTCTCCCTCTCCGACGCGGACGCGCCCGGCGAGGAGGAGCGCCTGGGCTCGGGTCCGGCTCGGCGCGAGACCGCGCTCCACGAGCAGCTGGTCGAGGCGGACCCGGTGCCCGCGCCGCGCGACGGCATCCATGCGGCCTATCGTGGCACACGGCGCTTGCCTGCGGGTTATCCGGGGTCGCCGAACGTCGCTCGGCGCGGTCGACATTCGTCCATGCCGCGCGCGGCCGTCCTGCTCGACGATGACGTGCGTCACGTCGCACCAGCCCGAAAGGTTTCCACCATGGCCGCCCGACCCATCAGCCTCGTCTTGGCCGTCGCCCTGCTCGCCATGATCGGCGCGGGCGTCGCCTTCATCGGCATCCTGCTCCTCGCCGTCGCGGCGGGGGTGATCGCGTTCCTCGCGGGCGGCGTCCATGGCTTCGTCGCCGTGCTCGGCGCGGTCGCGCTCGCGTCGGCGGTCGTCACGTGGGTCGCCGCGGCGGCCCTGTGGATCGGTCGCCCGGCCGGCTGGGCGGTCTCGGTCGTCGTCGCGGTGTCCGCAGTCGCCGGAGCCGTGATCGCGGTCGCCACGTCCGGTCCGCAGCTTCCGACCCTGGCCGGGCTCGCAATCGGCGCAACCGCGCTCGGACTCCTCGTCGCCCCCGAGACCCGGACCGCCGCGCGCGCCTGAGGTCGGATCGGCCGTCGCCGCGTGGGCCGCCGTTGCGCTGGCATCGGCCGTTCAGGCGGTCGCCGGCTCCTCGGCCCGCCCCGGCGTGGCGCGCAGCGTGACGAGGGTCTCACGTACCTGCGCGGCGAGGCCCATGGCGTCGAGCCGGAGCATCCGCCGCAGGTCGGTCACGGAACCGTGGTCGACGAAGCGATCCCCGGGGATCCCGACGATCCGCACCGCGACGTCGCGGTAGGCCGGATCGGCCAGGCGGGCGTCCTCGACGAGCTCGAGCACCCCACTGCCGAAGCCGCCGGTCACGACGCTTTCCTCGAACGTCACGACGAGGCGCTTGCCGCGTGCCTGATCGAGGATGAGCTGCCGGTCGAGCGGCTTGGCGAAGCGAGCGTTGATGACCCCGATCGACCATCCGTCGGCGGCGAGTTCGTCGGCCGCAGCGACGGCCCGCGCCACGATCGGCCCGAACCCGACGAACAGCAGGTCGCGACCTTCCCGGACGACCTCGCCCTGCCCGATCGGCAGCATGTGCGGATCGACCGGATCAAGCCCGAATCCGGCGTCGCGCGGGTAATGGATGGCGAACGGGTGATCCTGCGCGAGCGCCGTGTGGAGGAGCGAGCGGAGCTCCTGCTCGTCCCGCGGTGAGGCGACGACGAGATTCGGCAGCTGCCGCTGGGCCGGGATCGTGAACATGCCCTGGTGGCTCGTCCCGTCCTCGCCGACGAGGCCCGCCCGATCCACCGCGAGGACGACCGGCACGTCGTTCTGGCAAACGTCATGGACGGTCTGGTCGAACGCCCGCTGGAGGAACGTCGAGTAGAGCGCGACGACCGGTCGCAGCCCGCCGAGCGCGAGGCCCGTCGCCAGCGTGACCGCGTGCGGCTCGGCGATTCCGACGTCGATGAACCGATCGGGGAACTCCGCCTGGAGCCGGGCCAGGCCGGTGCCGGTCGGCATGCCCGCGGTGATGCCGACGATTCGCCGGTCGGCGCGGGCGAGCTCCACGAGCTCCGCCACGAACACGGCCGTGTAATTCGGGTGCTTGGCCGGCGTGACGGTGATCGATCGGGCGGGGGCTGCGTCGTCGGCCATCGATTCGGTTGGCATCCCGGCCGGTTCGGTCGGCATCCCGGGCGGTTCTACCTTGCCGTTCGACGGGGACGGTGTGGGCACGGTCATCGGGGGCAGCGCGGCCCCGTGGAACCCCACCTGGTCCGTCTCGGCCGGCCGATACCCGCGGCCCTTCTGCGTCCTGACGTGGACGATGACGGGACCGGGCAGGTCGAGCGCCCGCGAGAAGGTCTCGAGCAGGGCGTGCAGGTCGTGCCCGGGTACGACGCCGATGTACGTGATCCCGAGGTCCTCGAACAACTGCCCCGGCTGGGCGAAGTTGACCACCGCCGTCCGCAGCCGGCGGCTCAGCTCAAGGACCGTCGGCCCGATGACCGGGATGCGGCCGACGAGGTCGTCGTAGGCGGACTTCGTGTGCTGCCACGTGCTCGACAGCTTGATCTGGGACAGGTACTTCGAGAACGCCCCGACGGTGGGGCTGATCGACATCTCGTTGTCGTTGAGGACGATGAGGAGCTGCGTCCGGCGATGGCCGATGTCGTTGAGAGCCTCGAGCGACAGGCCGCTCATAAGCGCCGCGTCACCGACGACGACGGCGATCCGCTCGAACCCGTGGCGGAGGTCGCGCGCGGTCGCCAGCCCCTGGGCGATCGACAGGCCGGTTCCGGCGTGCCCGCCGTCGAACACGTCGTGCGGCGACTCGGTGCGGCGCGGGAACCCGCCGACGCCGTCGATCTGGCGCAGCGTGTCGAAACGGTCGAGGCGACCGGTCAGCAGCTTGTGCGGGTAGGCCTGGTGACCCGTGTCCCACACGATCCGGTCGCGCGGCGACTCGAGAAGCCGGTGAAGCGCGATGGTCAGCTCGACCACGCCGAGCGACGAGCCGAGGTGGCCACCGGTGCGAGCGACCGTCTCGATGATCGTCTGGCGGATCTCCCCCGCCAGCTCGACGAGTTGGGCCTCGTCGAGTCCGCGGAGGTCGTTCGGTCCGGTGAGCGAGGCGAGGATCGACACGGGCGGGTCTATGGCTCCTGTGCGGGCGTCGACCGATGGACGAATCGCCGGCTCCCGGCGTGATGCCGAAGTCTATCCGGGAACCTGTCACGGCCCGCTGCAAATAACGTGATACCACGCAGGCGCACGTTCCGCAAGCGATCGGAGTGTGTCTCGAACCGGTGGCGCGCCTTGACGCCGCGGCGCACGATGCGCGCTGTGAGCCCCCTCAGGCGCCTCATCGAGCTCGGCTGGACGGTGGGCGACGACGCCGACCTTCGGCTGCGCAAGTCGACCCTGACGGTCGCCGCGATCACGATCTCCGGCCTCGCGTTCGTGTGGGTCGGCACGTATGCGGCGCTTGGCCTGCCTGTCGCCGCAGGAATTCCCGCCGTCTACCAGGTCGTCACCGTCGTCGGGCTCGCATGGCTGGCGCGAACCCACGACTTCCGCCCGTTCCGTCTCACGCAACTCGGTCTCATGATGGTGCTGCCGTTCATGCTGCAGTGGGCGATCGGCGGCTTCGTCAACTCGTCGGTCGTCAGCCTGTGGAGTCTCATCGCCGCGCTGGGCGGGGTGTTCTTCTACGGCGCCCGTGGCTCCCTGCCCTGGTTCGCCCTGTTCATCGGACTCACGGTCGTGTCCGCGATCGTCGATCCGCTCGCCGCGTCTGGGGCCCCGCCCATCCCGCAAGCGGTGAGGACCGCGTTCTTCGCCCTGAACGTCAGCGGCGTCGCCCTGACGACCTTCGCGATCGTGCACTACTTCGTGCGCCAGCGCGAGGCCGCCCTTGCCCAGTCGGACCGGCTGCTCCTCAACATCCTGCCGGAGGCGATCGCGACCCGCCTGAAGGGGCGCGAGGACGTCATCGCCGAGACGTACCCGGAAGTGGCCGTCCTGTTCGCCGACGTCGTCGACTTCACGCCGTATGTCGGGCGCACCGCGCCGGCCGACGTCATCCGCTTCCTCAACCGGCTGTTCACCGCGTTCGACCGGCTGGCCGATCGGCACGGACTCGAGAAGATCAAGACGATCGGCGATGCCTACATGGTTGCCGGGGGCGTGCCCTCGGCGCTTCCGAACCCGGCGGCCGCGGTGGCCGAGATGGCGCTCGAGATGCTCGACGAAGCACGCCTCTGCACGGCCGAAGGGATGCCCGTCCGGCTTCGAATCGGAATCGACTGTGGCCCGGTCGTGGCCGGGGTCATCGGCCGCCGCAAGTTCGCCTACGACCTGTGGGGTGACCCGGTCAACACGGCCAGCCGGATGGAGTCGCACGGCGCGCCCGATCGCATCCACGTGACGCCGGCGGTCGAGGCTCGGCTGCGCGATCGTTACCGGTTCGAGCCGCGCGGTCCGATCGAAGTGAAGGGCAAGGGCATGATCGAGACGTTCTTCCTCGTCGGGCGGCGGGGCTGACTACTGGCCCGAATCGGCCTCGGCCGCGTCCTCTGGCCGCACGTCGACCGCACCGAGTGTCCCGCCGGCCCGGGCCACGAGCTGCCTGACGCGGAGATCGGCGTCCGCGAGGAGGGCGGCACATCGCTCATGGAGCGCGACGCCTCGCTCATACAGGGCGATCGAGCGCTCGAGCGGCTGACCGCCGGACTCGAGTTCCGCCACGACGCGCTGGAGCTCGGCGAGCGCCTCATCGAAGCTCAGCGCGGTCGGATCGGCGGGTAGGTCAGTCGTCGGTTCGGTCACCGGACTCCTCGTGGGGATTCGCCGCGCGATCGGCGAGGCGGGTCAGGCGTGGGGCGATCACGAGCATACCAACGACGACGGCGGCCACTCCGACGAACCCGACGATCGCGATGAACACGACGAGATCGCCGACGGCGGCGCTCACGGCTCCCCTGCCCCATCGGACGATTCGGCCCCATCGGACGCCGTCGTCGGCGTCCCAGCGGACGTTGCGGCGCTATCGGACGCCGCCGTCGGCGTCCCATCGGATGTTGCCGCCAGCTCGCCGCGTGAGAGCCGCACGCGGAGCGGCGTGCCGGGCGGGGCGGCGGCTGGATCGCGAACGATCGCCGCGTCGTCGCGACGCCGCACGATAGCGTAACCCCGGTCGAGCGTGGCCTGCGGACCGAGGACGCCGAGTGCCGCGCCGGCGGCGTCGAGCGCGGCCCGCTCGCGCGCGACACGTGTCGCGACGAGGACCGGCAGCCGACCGGCCGCGCGCTCGAGTCGCTCCCCGTCGCGAGCGACGCGCCCCGCCACGGCACCGGTCGCCCGATCGAGGAGCACGCCCGCGCGCTCACGTGCCGCCGCGAGCTGCGCCTCCGGGCGGAGGCGGTCGAGCGCCCGTCGTTCGGCCGTCAGCTCCGCCGAGGCGGCAGCCAGCGACCGCGCGGTCGAGGCCCGCATCCGGCGGGCGACGCCGCGCAGCGCCTGCGTGAGCTCCGCGCGGTCCGGCACGACGAGTTCAGCGGCGGCCGACGGCGTCGGCGCCCGCACGTCGGCGGCAAAGTCGACGAGGGTCACATCGATCTCGTGCCCGACACCGCTCACGACCGGCACGCGGTGCGCGACCACGGCGCGGACGACGCGCTCGTCGTTGAACGGCCAGAGGTCCTCGAGCGAGCCACCGCCGCGGGCGAGGATCGTGACGGCCGGTGCGTCGTCGGGGCGGCCCTCGGCCCGGCACTGCTCGACGTACGTCTCGAGCCGGCGCAGCGCGCCGACGATACTCGGTGGGGCGTCGGCACCCTGGACCCGGCACGCGACGAGGACGATCCGGGTGAGCGGCCATCGCCGCGCGACGACGTGGCAGATGTCGCGCCAGACCGCGCCGGTCGGGCTCGTGACGACGGCGATCGTGGTCGGCCGGGGCGGAAGTGGGCGCTTGCGGGCGGCGTCGAACAGGCCCTCGGCCGCGAGTCGGGCCTTGAGCGCCTCGAAGCGCAGGGCGAGGTCGCCGACACCGGCCGGCTGGATCGATTCGACGTACAGCTGGAGCGCGCCCTGCGGTTCGAACAGGTCGATCCGGCCGTGGACGACGATGCGCAGCCCGGCCTGCGGCTCGAATGCGGAGCGCAGCCGCTCGTCGCGGAACCACACGCACTGGAGCTGGCTGCGCTCGTCCTTCAGCGCGAAGTACGCGTGACCGGCGGACGAGATCGTGACCCGGCCGACCTCACCCTCGACCCACACGTCGCGCAGGCGCTCGTCCGCCCGGACGGTCTCGCGGATCGCCCGAGCGACCTCGGTGACGCGCAGGATGCGGACGCCGAACGTGCCCGGGACGCGGACGGTGGGTGGTGGCGATGGGTTGGACGGCGCGCCCGCTGGTTCGAGGGACGGCGCGCCCGCCGGCTCGAGGGGCAGCGCATCCCAGGCCGGCAGCGCCCAGTCCGGCGGCTCATCCCGAGTCATGGCGGGATTGTGGCAGGCACACGAGATCCGGCGCTGCCGCGGGCAGGAGCGCAGCCGCGGACTCCTCGCGCGGCCGCGAGCAGGGCGGAGGGCGCGAACCGGGGGCCGCCGCGAGCGGGAGCGCGCGGCTTGGGTCGGCCGGAATCGCCCCCATCGTTACCCCACGCACGAAGGGCGACGACAGGGAGCGACGCGAGGACCGTGTATCAGTCTGATACCGCACCCATTACTGATCCAGGCCCGCGGGGCGGATAAGCCCGACGGTGGTTCTCGCTCGGGAGGTGTTGACGATCGCGCTGGTGCTCCCGGTATCGATGGGTACGATATTGGGTGCGCGAGGCGCCGGGGAGTCGGTCGCCCGCGGGCGCGAGGCCGCCGTCGGGGCCGCGAGGGAGGCGGCCGCAATCGCCTACGGGCGCGAACCCCTCACTCAGGGGCGGCGGGCGTGGGGCCCCTCACGGCGGCGGCGCGGGGCGGCCCGAAGGCGGCGGGCGCACGGCGCCCGTGTGGCGGCGGAGCCGCTATTCGCTCCACCTCAGGCGCGGGTCTGGTACTCCCCCGTGCGCGTGTCGACCCGGATCGTGTCGCCCTCACTCACGAAGATCGGGACCTGCACGACCAGCCCCGTTTCCGTCGTGGCCGGCTTTCGGGCGCCCGTCTGTGTGTCGCCGGCGAATCCCGGTTCGGTCTCCAGCACTGCAAGATCGACCGTCACCGGTAGCTCGATCCCGATCGTCTCGCCCTGGTACGAGGTCCGGTCGACGGTCATCCCGTCCTTGAGGTAGTGGACCGCGTCCTCGAGCTGGGCGGCGGTGAGGACGAACTGGTCGTACGTGCCCGTGTCCATGAAGTGAAAGTCGTCGCCGTCGCGGTAGAGAAACTGGACCGGCCGACGATCCATCTGCGCCCGCGGCCATTTCGTGCCGGCCTGGAACGATCGCTCGACGGTCTGGCCGCGCTTGATGTTGCGGAGCGTGATGCGCACCTGGGCGGAGCCCCGACCCATCTTGATGTGGTGGTAGTCGAGGATCTGCCAGAGGTCGCCGTCGAGCTCGATCGCCACGCCCTTGCGCAGCTCACCGGTGCTGATCATGTGCTGGGAGGTCTCCTGGGGTCGGGCGGCCGAACGGCGCGTGCGTGCGTGTTCGGCTACGGGGTGGTGGTCCCGGGATTGTAGCCGAGCGTGCGTCGTGATCGGCCATCGCCCGACGCGTGGGGCTCGCGCTGATCCGTGATCGGCCATCGCCCCGACGCACACGTCACCCGCGAGGCCCGGCCCGATTCGTCGTTTGCGCACCGGGCGAGCGTTCGTCAACGGGATCGGACGCTGTTTCGTCGTTTGCGTCGCCGGGTGCGCACCACGGGCCGACTCTTCGTCGAATGCTCACCCCCTGCACAGGAGGGCCACTCCCGGCCGCTCCGCGCTCACCGGGTGCGCATCCGACGAATCGCCGGGGCCAACCGGACGACCCGCACGCACGGATCCCCGGTGCCCGTCGGCCATCACCGATTCGTCACGTGACGAACGCTCACCGCGTGCGCATCCGACGAATCCCGCTCGGTTGCGCAGCGCGGGTCGGCGGAGCGAGCCGCGCGCGTCGCTGGGGCCGGTTGCGCGGGTCGCTTGAGCCGGCCGCGCGCGTCGCTGGGCCCGGCCGCGCAGGTCATCGGACGCACCGGGATCATCCCACCCGGCCGCGGATCCAGCACGCTGCGGTCGTCGGGTGGACGGTTCGGCCGGTCGCGTCGAGGAAGTCGCGCAGGATCGCGTCGAGCTCGACCTCGCCGCGAACATCGGCGGAGAACCGTTCGATCGTCCCACCAGCCTCGTAGCGCTCCCGGTCGAATCGACGGTCGATCGCCCGCTGCGCGCGAGAGCGTACCGGACGGAAGAGCGCGGCGACGAGCAGGGTCGAGGCCGCTGTGGCGAGGGTCTGTGCCTCGCGCGATGCGACGCCACCGAGCGGTGCCTGGAGGAGGAGCACGGCAGCAACATAAACAGCGGCGAGGACAGCCGAAACCGCGCCGTACACGAGCGTCCGGTTGATGATCCGATCGATGTCGAACAGCCGGTAGCGCATGATCGCAATTCCGATCGCCACGGGTATCGAGGTCAGCGCGACCGCCGTGACGACCTGCGTCGGGGCCGACAGCGTCCCCGTTGTGGCCATTGCCGGACTCGTGATCGGGATCATCATGAGGTCGGCGACAACAACCACGGCCGCAGCACCGAGCACGATGATCTGGCGTCGCTCGACCCACGACCCACGGCGGTAGCGGACGACCAGTGACCCTGCCGCGACCAGAAGAATGACCGACATGACGGCGGTGACATACCAGACGAACGGCTCGATCGGGACTCCGGAGAGGGCCATGGGGTTTGGAGTGGTTGGAAAGCCGAGCAACGGCATCGGCGCCACGGCCACGAGAGGGATCAGCGACGCGACGAGCACGATCGCGGCGACCTCGAAGCGAGCGAGGCTGCGCGTGAGCGGGCGACCGGACGGGAACCGGAGAAACACGAACACGGGCGAGGCGATGAGCCCGAGCGTCGCGGTGTGGGCGAACCAGCCCGCCAGTTGTCCCTCGCGCGAAGCCGGGTCCGCCGCGAGGGCCTGCGTCGCAAGCCCGGTCGCGAAGGCGATGACGGACACGCCGAAGCCGGTCGCCGCACACAGCCAGCCGATGACGTTGTCCGGTTGATGGCGAATGATGAGCCAGCCGACGACCGCGAACGCGAGCCAGTTCACGAAGAACAGCAGGCCGTCTCGAAAGCCGACGAGGGCAATGGCCGCGACCCGATCCTCGGGCGTGAGCCCGATGAGCACGAGCGTGGCGCCCTCCAGCAGAATGGTCGCGATCAGCAACGCGGTACCGAGGCGGATCCGCCACGCGCGTCGCTCGACCTGGATCGCGGGCCTGTCGGTCATATCCATCATCACGGTACGCGGCCGAGCGTCCGCGAATCGTTACGAGCCGACGACGTTGCTCGGCGAGCGCTGCCGTGCCGGGAGCCTCGGCTCGTGCGTTCCGAGCCGGCCGACACCGACTCCGGCCGATTCGTCACCTGCACACCGGGTCAGCGGTCGTCAACGGGACCGGTCGCTGGATTCGTCACCGGCGCACCGGATGAGCATTCGTCCCGCGGGCCGGCTGCCAATTCGTCGTCTGCTCACCAGATGAGCGTTCGTCAACGGGATCTCGGGCTGTTGCGTCACCTGCGTCACCGGGTGCGCGCCACGGGCCTCCGTTTCGTCGAATGCTCACCCCATGCACAAGAGGGCGGTTTCCGGCCGCTCCGCGCTCACCGGGTGCGCACCCGACGAATCGCCGGGGCCAACCGGACGACCCGCACGCACGAGACCCCGGCGCGCATCGGCCACCATCGATTCGTCACCTGACAAACGCTCACCCCATGCGCATCCGACGAATCCGGCCCGACCAAGCCCGCGGGATCGCGCCGTGGCGACCCCCGTCATGACCCGACGACGAGCACCTCACTCGGAAACCGCGTCAGCCGGCGAAGGTGCCCGGCGTCGACGTCGATCGCAACGAGGTCCTCGATCCGCACCCCCGTCTCGCCCTCGAGGTAGATCCCGGGCTCGACCGAGAACACCGTGCGCGCGGGCAGCGGCGTCTCCGGCGCGGACCGCGACAGGCTCGGCTGCTCGTGCGTCGCGAGCCCGATCCCGTGGCCGAGTCCGTGCCCGTACGCCGGGAATCGGCCGTCTTCGTCGATCACCGAGCGAGCGGCCGCGTCGAGCGTGCGTCCATCGGGCAGCCCGTTCCCTTCGGCCAGGCGTGCCTCGAGCAGATCGATCGCCGCCCGCTGGGCGCGCCGCACGACCTCGTACACGGCAAGGTCGCACTCGGCGGGCTCGCCGACGAACAGGGTCCGGGTCATGTCGCTCCGGTATCCCGCGACCTGCGCCCCGAAGTCGAACAACAGCACCGCGCCGGACCGCACCGGCCGCTCACCGGGCGCTCCGTGTGGCAGCGCCGCCTCCGGCCCGCCGAGGCAGGCCACGTCGAACGCGAGCGCCTCCGCCCCACCGGTTCGGATGCGCCATTCGAGGTCGAGCGCGAGGTCTGCCTCGGTGACGCCGGGACGGATCGCCGGCAGAAGGGCGGCCAGCGAGCGGTCCGCGACCGCGCACGCGGCGGTGATCCGCTCGATCTCGGTCGGCTCCTTCGTCGCCCGGTCTGCCTCGATCCAGCCCTCGATCGGCACGAGCTCGACCGCCGGCGCCGCGGCCGCCAGCCGCATCCACATCGCGTGGCTCACGATCGCGGCCTCGACTCCCACCCGCCGCGCGCCGATGGACTCGCACAGCGCGCCCCAGCGACCCGGCAGGTCGTAGCCCGTCTCATCGACCCGCGCCTCCGGCGCCTCGCGGCGGGCCTGGATCGTGTACCGGCTGTCGGCGAGGACGACCACCTCCTCGGCGCCGACGAGGAACTGGCCGGAGTGGCCGGCGACCTTCTCCTCGCCGTCGGCCAGCGTGAAGCCGGTCAAGTAGCGCATGTGCTCGCGCCGCAGCCCGAAGTACGCGTCGATGCCGGCCGCTGCATAGCGGTCACGAAGGCGCCCGACCCGCGCAGGACGGGCCTCCCGGTCCGCCTCCGACCAGCGAGCGAGGTCCAGCGGGGTGGGTGGCGGCGCGAAGTCCGCGGGCTTGGGCAGCCGGCTCATGCGGACATGCGGCGGGCGGATCGGCGAATCATCCGCGACCTCATGGGCCGGCCGGCCGGCGGCTCACAGGTAGCCGTATTTGCGGCGGTTCTCGTTGTGCTCCGCTTCCGTCTTCGCGAACACATGCTCCCCGCCGCCATCGGGGATCGCGAGGAAGTACAGGTATCCATCGGCCGTGTCCGGGGCGAGGGCCGCCTCGATCGAGGCGAGGCTCGGCGTGCAGATCGGCCCCGGCGGGAGGCCGCGGACCTGGTACGAGTGATACCCGGCGAGGTCCTCCGGCAGGGTCACGTCCTGAAGGTTGACGCCGGGGGGTCTCCAGAAATAGAAGCTCTGCCAGTCCTCGAACGGCAAGTCGCGCAGCGCGACCGTGTCGAGCCCGTAGAACACGGTGGGGTCGGCGCCGAGGATCGACGTGGAACCACCGGCGGACAGGCGATTCTGGAACACGCCGGCGATGAGCGGTCGCTCGTCGTCGAGCACCGCCTCGCGCTCGACGATCGATGCGAGCGTGACGATCTGGTGGAAGGTCATGCCGCGCGACTCCGGGACCTGCATCCGCTCCGGTCCCACCGACTGCGCGAAACGGTCGAGCATCATCCGAATGAGGTCCTCGGCGGTCGTGCTCTTCGTGATCTGGTACGTGGCCGCCCCGAGGTATCCCTCGAGCGTCGCGCCCTCCGGTCGCCCGATCTCGGCGAGCCACGGGTACTCCGCGAGCAGCTCCGCCGGCGGGTTCGTGGCCAGCTCATAGAACTCCTGCGGATCGATCGTCACCGGGTCCGACTGGATCTGGAGCAGGGCGGTCATCTGCTCGATCCGCAGGCTCTCCCGGAACGTGACCGGCACGACGGTGATCACGATCCGGTTTTCGATCAGGCCGGTGATGACCTCGTCGGGCGTCATGTTCCGCCGTAACGCGAAGTTGCCGGCC
>DASTOB010000166.1:0-39687 GCA_035720425.1 Candidatus Limnocylindrales bacterium | reverse complement strand
CCAGCGCGAGATTGACGAGGCCAAGGGCGACGACGAGCCGGGCGCGGTGCGCTGGCGTCACGATCGATCCGGATTCCCTGTCTGCTTGTCGCGCCGTGATGCGGAGGCCGAATGGTAGCATCGGCCGCCCGCCGCGGGCCTTGCAACACGCCGCCCCGGCCTCACGCCCCCGCTGCGGTCGAGCGCGAGGACGCGCCGGCCAGGCGATGCTCGACGATCGGTTCGTAGCGCGCCGGTCCACCGCCGGTCAGGCTCTCGAACAGGACGAGCCGGTCCGCCGTGAAGCGGACCTCGAGCGCGGCCGCTGCCGCGATGAGCGCCGCCGCCGTGGCGGCCCCGGCCCGGACGCCGTCCGATCGAGCGAGCGTGAGGTGCGGCCGATACGTTCGATCGTCCGGCGCCCAGCCCGCGGCCGCGAGCGCGGCGTTCGTCTCCCGGCCGAGGCGCGACAACTCCGCGGTGCCCTCGTCGACCCCCAGCCAGAGGGCCCGCGGACGTCGCAGGTTGGGGAACGCGCCGGCGCCGCGGATCGACACGGTGAACGGCCCCTCGTCGGCCGCCACCGCGGCGACCGCGGCATCGACGGCGGCCAGCCGGTCGGTCGGCGTGGGCCCGAGGAAGCGGATCGTCAGGTGCAGCCCGTCGAAGCGCACCCAGCGGACGGGTCGCCCATCCGGAACCGGAAGCGACGCGACGAGGGCGGCGACCGCGTCACGTGCCTCGCTCGACAACGGGATCGCGATGAACACGCTCCGCGTGCCGTCCTCGGACGCCTCGGCACCGCGGCGCGTGTCGCCCGGTGCACCGCGGCGCGTGTCGCCCGTTGCGCCGCCCGGTCCGCGGCCCGGTGCGCTCAGCGATCCGGTCCCTCGGCCGCGGTCTCGCGAAGCCAGGCGGTTCGGTCCGTTCGCAGCACCTCGTGGGCACGGTCGCGATCACGCCAGCCGACCACCTCGACCGTCTTGTCCTCGAGGAACTTGTACGTGTTGAAGAAGTGTTCGATCTCGACCCGACGGTGCGGCCGGACCTGGTCGAGCCGCTCGACGTGGGCCTGATGGGGATCGCCGACCGCGACGCACAGCGTCTTGAAGTCGAAGCCCTTCTCGTCGCGCATCTCGAGCCCGCCGATCGGCCGCGCCCAGACGTGGCAGCCGGTGAACGTCGGCTCGTCGATGAGGAGCAGGGCGTCCGTGTGGTCGCCGTCATCGGCCCGCGTCCCCTCGACGAAGCCGTAGTCGAAGTTGTAGTGGACGGCCGAGGCCAGGACGCGGTCGAGGCGGTAGACCTTCGCGACCTCGTCGTACTCGTACTTGTTCCGGCTCCCGCGCGGGATCTCGACGACGACCTCGACGATGTCGGGAAAGCGCTCGCTGTTCGAAACCATGGGCAGGCTCCGGATCCTGCTTGGTCGCGCCCGGCGCGGTGCCGGTGCGGGGGCGTGCCGCAAACACGAAAGCGCCCGAAGGAACCGTGTCGTGGCGGATGCGATCGCGGGTCAGGCGAGCCTTGATGTGATCTCGGCCGGCCACGTCCCGGATCGGCGATCTGTCGGTACTGAGCCGTGAGGCTCGGCACCGGCGAGACCGGCGGCGGTGCGAGGATCACTCCCCGCGTCGCCTGTCCGTTCCGACGGCCCCTTCGGGCAGACCGAACGATACGGGCGCGCCAGTCCCGGCACAACGGGGTTATCCACGAAGTTCGGCCCGATCGGGTCCGAATCGTCCACGAAAGCGTCGGGCGATGTGGACAGCCTGTGGATGACCGCGCCGCCGCCCGGTCGCTAGTCGTTGTAGAGGCGCTCCTCGATCAGCTTCTCCTGGACGGTCCGGCCGTTCGGATCGAAGCACGAGAACTCGAAGTGCTTCTCGAACTCGAGGTCGACGTTGTCCTGGCCGCCCCGGTTCTTCTCGACCGAGATGACGACCCAGTCGCGGAAGCGCTGCGCCTGGTACGGGTTGAACTCGATGTTGACCTTGGCGACGATGTGGTACTTCTCGTTGAGGATGAGGATGATGTCGGCCTCGTAGTTGATCGCCGACGAGCCGCGCAGGTGATAGTTGCGCAGGCGCGACGCCTTGAGGCCCTCCTTGTCCGCCGCCACGATCGAGATCATCGGGACCTCTTCCGCGAGCGCCACGTCCTTGAGGCCGTTAACCACGTAGGTCACCTTCTCGGTCTCGTTCTCCGGCTCCGGGACCTGCGGCACCTTCTGGAGGTAGTCGACGATGACGACGAGCCGGCGGTCCCCGGACAGCGCACGGTGCTGCTGGACGAGCTTGCGGATGTTGTCGATCGTGCTCGCCGTCTGCGATCCGCGGAGCAGGAACAGGTTCTGCCCGTAGCGGGCGATCCGATCGAGCGACGGCCGAAGGCGCGGGTTCGACGCGAGCTGCGGCCCGCTCGCCTGCCCCTCTGCCATCCACGTCCCGAGGATCTCCTTGCGGACGTCCTGGATCTTGATCGCACCCGTCTTGTGGGGCAGGTGGGCAAGGGCCGACTCCATCGCGATGAGCCGGTTGAGCAGGTACTGCTCGTCGTGCTCGAAGCACAGGTAGAGGACGTTGGCCTGTCCGCCCGAGGCGATGTTGCGCGCCATCTGGAGCGCCATCGTGGTCTTGCCGGTCCCCTGCGCCCCGCCGATGAGGAGCAGTTCACCGGCGCGCAGGCCGGTGCCGATCGTCTTGTCGAGCGGCGTGAAGCCCAGCGGCACGGGCTGGTACTCGCCGACGTTGCCGGTCGTGACCTTGTCGTTGAGGTCGACCAGGACGTCGAGGGCCGAACGGGGCGCCATGCTGCCGTTGTCGGTGTCGAGGCGCCAGCCCCCCTGGTGGCTCGCGGTCGTATCGGCGGTTTCGGTGCTCACGAGCGGTCGTCCTCCCGGTAACGCATGCGGGTGCATCGTAGCACCGGCACGTCGGCTGGCATCCGCCCGAGTGGCCGATCCGGATGACCCGAAGGTACCCCCGTCAGGCGTTGAGCCCGCCGACCGCGAGCTCGTCCCAGAGGTACGCGATCGCCCGGATCCCGCGCTCGTAGTTGTCGAGCACCATCGATTCGTTCGGGCTGTGGGCGTGGTCGTCCGGATTCGTGAATCCGGCGAGGACGACCGGCAGGCCGAGCACGGACCCGAAGTCCGCCGCGGCCATGATCGAGCCGCCCTCGCGCGCGTAGAGCGGCGCGCGGCCGAAGGCCCGCTCCATCGCCCGCGCGGCAGCGCGGGTCACGGGGTGGTCCATCGGCAGCAGGCTCGGCCGACCCGTCCCGTGAAGCGTGACCGTGACGCGGACGCCCGGCGGCGCGACGTCCACGATGAACCCCTGAAGCGCCTCGAAGATCCGGTGCGGATCCTGGTCCGCGACGAGCCGGCAGCTCACCTTGGCGTGGGCGTGGGCGGGGATGATCGTCTTGCTGCCCTCGCCCTGGAAGCCGCCCCAGATGCCGTTGATGTCGAGCGTCGGTCGCGCTCCGCGGCGCTCGAGGGTCGTGTAGCCCGCCTCGCCGAACAGCCCCGGCGCTCCGGTCGAGGCGAGGAACTCGGCCTCGTCGAACGGGAGGGCCGCGAACGCCGCGCGGTCCGCCTCGCTGAGCGGGACCACGTCGTCGTAGAAGCCCGGCACCCGGACCCGCCCATCGGGACCCTTGAGCGCGGCGATGATCGATGCGAGCGCGTTGATCGGGTTGTCCACCGCCCCGCCGTAGGAGCCGGAGTGCAGGTCGACCTCCGGGCCGTCGACGTCGACCTGCGCGTGGACCACGCCGCGCAGCCCGAGCGTGATGGCCGGCAGGTTGCCGGCGAAGAACGGCGTGTCGCTGATCACCACCGCGTCGGCGCCGAGCCGGGCGCGGTTCGCCTCGAGCCACGGGGCGAAGTTCGGCGAGGTCGACTCCTCCTCGCCCTCAAACACGAAGCGCAGGTTGAGCGGCAGGCGGCTCCGCGTGGCGAGGAGCGCCTCGGCCGCGCGCACGTGCATGTGGACCTGGCCCTTGTCGTCGGCGGCGCCGCGGGCGAGCATCCGGCCGTCCTTGACGATCGGTTCGAAGGGTGGCGAGTCCCACAGGTCGAGCGGGTCGACCGGCTGGACGTCGTAGTGGCCGTAGACGATGACGGTCGGCGCGCCGGGGGCGTGGAGCCAGTCGCCGTAGACGATCGGCAGGCCGCCGGTCTCGGACACCTCGACGTGCTCGATCCCGGCCTTCGTGAGATCGTCCGCGAGGAAGGCTGCCGCCGCCCCGCAATCCGGGTGGTGCTCGCTGATCCCGGAGATCGACGGAATCCGCAGGAACGCGGCGTACGAGGCCATCCGCCGTTCGTGCTCGGCGTCGAGGTACGCCTCGAGGGCAGGGTCGGTGACGCCGACGGCGAATCCGGCGTCGCCGTCGGCCGGAGGGCCGGCGTCGGCCGGAGGGCCGAGGTCGGTCATGGCGGCCGGGCGGCGACGAGTGGTCAGGCCGGCTGCGGGTTCGGGCTCGGCTGGGGAGCGCTCGACCCGGGGGTCGCCCCGCCCTCCGTGCCGGGCTCGATGATCCGCGGCGGAGCGCCGTGGAGGTTCTCCTTCGGCGGCAGGTCGGAGAACAGCTTCTCGAACTCCTCCGAGTCGACCGTCTCCTCGGCGATGAGCTTCTGGGCAAGTGCCTCGAGCCGATCGCGATGGGTCTCGAGCACGTCCATGGCGCGCTCGTAGGCCTTATCGATGATCGCCCGGACCTCCTCGTCGATCTGCTTGGCGACCTCGTCGGAGTAGTTCCGCTGCTCGCCGATCTCGCGGCCGAGGAAGACGAGCTCGTCACGCTTGCCGAACGACAGCGGGCCGAGCCGGTCGCTCATCCCGAATTCGGTGACCATCCGGCGGGCCAGGTCGGTCGCCTTCTCGATGTCGTTCGAGGATCCCGTCGTGGTGTCGCCGAAGACCATCCGCTCCGCGGCGTTGCCGCCCAGGAGCCCGGCGATCTTGTCCTCGAACTCCGTCTTGGACTGGAGGTAGCGGTCCTCCTGCGGCAGGGCCATCGTGTAGCCGAGGGCCATGCCGCGGCTGATGATGGTCACCTTGCTGACCGGATCGCACTTCGGCAGGATCCGCTGGACGACCGCGTGACCGCCCTCGTGGTAGGCGATGATGAGCTTCTCCGCGTCGGAGATGAGCCGGGACTTGCGCTCCGGGCCGGCGACGATGCGCTCGAGCGCCTCGCCGAACTCCGACATCCCGATGACCTTCTTGTTCCGCCGGGCGGACAGGATCGCCGCCTCGTTGACGAGGTTGGCGAGGTCCGCGCCGGAGAAGCCGGGCGACTGACGGGCGATGATCTCGACGTCGATCGCCTTGTCGAGCGGCTTGCCCTTCGTGTGGACCTTCAGGATCGCCACGCGGCCCTTCATGTCCGGGCGGTCGAGGATGACCTGGCGGTCGAACCGACCGGGGCGCAGGAGGGCGGGGTCGAGCACATCCGGCCGGTTGGTGGCGGCGACGACGATGACGTTCGTGTTCGTGTCGAAGCCGTCCATCTCGACGAGGATCTGGTTGAGCGTCTGCTCACGCTCGTCGTGACTGCCGCCGAGGCCGGCGCCGCGCTGGCGACCGACCGCGTCGATCTCGTCCACGAACACGATGCACGGGCTGTTCCGCTTGGCCTGGTCGAACAGGTCGCGGACGCGGCTGGCGCCGACGCCGACGAACATCTCGACGAACTCGGAGCCCGAGATCGAGAAGAACGGCACGCCGGCCTCGCCGGCGACTGCGCGGGCCATGAGCGTCTTGCCCGTTCCCGGAGGGCCGACGAGGAGCACGCCGCGCGGGATGCGCGCGCCGAGCGAGTTGAACTTCTCCGGGTACTTGAGGAACTCGACGACTTCCTGGAGTTCCGTCTTGGCCTCGTCGACGCCGGCCACGTCGGCGAACGTGACGACCGTCTTGTTGCCGAGGAACATCCGGGCGCGGCTCTTGCCGAAGCTGAGCGCCTGGTTGTTCGTCCCCTGCGCCTGTCTCATCATGAAGAAGATGAAGCCGCCGATGACGAGGAGCGGGAGGAGGCCTGTCAGGAGCAGGCCCACCCACGACGTGTCGGGCGCCGGTTTCGATTCGTAGATCTTGTCGTCGAGGACGATGTTGCCGGCCGTCGCCGCCGCCTGCATGTCCTGCAGGACCTGGGTCAGGATGCTCGGCACGTTCGTCGTGTACGGAGTGGTGACGCCGCGCAGCTTGACCGTCAGGGTCTCGCCTTGCTGAGTGACCTTCTCGACGCGCCCCGCGCGAACGTCCGACAGGAACTCGGAATAGCCAATGCTGTTCGTCGTCTGGTTCGACGAGAGCCACGTGTACAGCAGCGCCACGGTGCCCACGACGAGCACGAGCATGACGATGCCGTTTCGAAAGAACTTCGGATTCAACGGAGCCTCCGGGAGAGCGGGACCGGTGCCCGCCACGCGCCGAGTATACCCTCGGCTCGCCTCGACACCGTTGACGGCCGTGTGACAGCCTCGCGGGTGCGCCTACCACGTGTACGACGAATGGTCGCGGTCGGATCGTTACGGGGGCCGCGGGTCATGTGGCATCGGGTCGCGTGGCCGGTCGATCGTCGTGTCCCGCCACGTCGCGTGGCCGCTCCGCTGTCGGTTGCTGCGTGAGCGTCCCTCCCCGCCCCTTCGACTGCGGCCCTCTCGCCCCGCGGCACGCCTGACATCACCGGATCGGCGCCAACTTCTCGCCTATTCGTGGCACGACTCGGGTGGAGACAATTCGGCCGATTCCGCGGTTCCCGGCGGACCCTCCGAGCATGGCGACGGCGCCGCTCGCGGGTGGATGCGGCTCGGACGGTCCCGGCTAGTTGCCCCACGAATATCCGACAACCTGCGTCGGTCCCTCGCAACGAAGTGCCCGTTGTATCTGCCGGCCGCGACGCGCGCCTTCGCGCCCCGTCACGGCCCCGAGATGTTCTCGTTTGCGCGCCCACACGTCTGCGCCGGGACCGCATCCAGTCGCGCGGTCACGCTGACGGCCGATCCGCCAACCCGGTCGCGGGGCGTGCAGGGAAACTGGCACGTGCGAGGAGGGTGGTAGCGGAGGGCGGATTCGAACCACCGACCAAGGGCTTATGAGTCCCCTGCTCTACCACTGAGCTACTCCGCCGTGGACCGCAAGGTTACCGAGCGTGGCCGAGGCCGGCAACCACACCCCACGGGCGGACCACAGCCAAGGGCGGAGAGGCGCTTGCCGTCCGGCGTTAGCATCGGTGGAGGCAAGGCACCGGGGGTTGATGCATGCTCGGCACGAGACGCGCTCACGATCCTGCACCGTCCACCCAGGAGATCCGGTTCCTCCGAGCCGGTGACGGCGTCCGGCTGGCCTACGCCGTCCACGGCGACGGACCGCCACTCGTCAACGTCGCGTGCTGGCTGAGCCACCTGCAGTTCGACTGGGAGAGCCCTGTCTGGCGGCACCTCCTCGAGGACCTGGGATCGTTCACGACCCTCGTCCGCTACGACGAGCGCGGCAGCGGCCTGTCCGACTGGCACATCGCCGACTATTCGCTCGACGCCCGCGTCAACGACCTCGCGTCGGTCGTCGACCAGCTAGGCTTCGGTAGGGTCGCGCTGCTCGGCATGTCGCAGGGCGGACCGGTCGCGATCGCCTACGCCGCCCGCTTTCCGGAACGGGTCAGCCACCTGGTGCTGCTCGGGACCCAGGACCGCGGTCCGCTCACGGTCAGGCTCCCGGCGGACAGCATGGTCGAGTTCGAGACGCTGCTCAACCTCATCCGGATCGGCTGGGCGCGCGAGAACCCGGTGTTCCGGCGCGTCTTCACCAACCTCTTCATCCCCGCCGCCACGGAGGAGCAGGTCCGCTGGTTCGACGACCTGCAGCGGATGTCGACCTCGACCGAGAACGCGGCTCGGATGTGGGTCGAGCGAGCGAAGGTCAACGTGGCGCCGCTGCTGTCGCTCGTTCGCGCCCCCACCCTCGTCTTCCACTCGATCCACGACCAGGCGATCGGCTTTGGCGCCGGACGTCGCGTAGCGCGCGGGATACCGGGAGCCCGCTTCGTGCCGCTCGAGAGCGGAAACCACATCCTCCTCGAGGAGGAGCCGGCGTGGGAGCGGTTCGTCGACGAGGTCCGCGACTTCCTCTCTCGCGATGCGGCACACCTCGAGAGCGGTCCCGACAGCATCCGCGCGGGCCTTTCCGCCCGCGAGCTCGAGGTCCTCCGCCAGGCGGCCGATGGCCGGACCAACCTCGAGATCGCCGACGCCCTGACGCTCAGCGTCCGCACCGTGGAGCGCCACCTCTCGAACGCCTACGACAAGCTCGGCGTCACCGGCAAGGCAGCCCGCGCTGCTGCGGTCGCTCGCCTCGTCGGCCACCCGGGCGTCGCATCCGGCAGCGGCACGGGCTGACTCTTCGGCCCTGCGTGTACGCCGCCAGACGGCGGGACGCGATTCCGCGCTGGATTGGGTGGCAGCCCCGATGGCGGGTCCGGCCGGCCACCCTACCCTCGCCGACAGCGCGCAGACCCACGAGCCAAGGAGGCGAGGCACATGCAGGCGGAAATCATCAACGCCACCGAGCAGCTCTACCGGACCAATCCCGATGGGGCGCGGAGCGCACCCGCCGTACGCGGGCGCTTGGTTGACGGGAAGGCTGAGCTCAGCGCGGGCAGCTACACGTGGTACGCGGACCTGCCGCCGGCGCTCGGCGGAACCGGCTCGGCGCCGACCCCAACCCAGTACCTGCTGGGCGCGCTCGCCGGGTGCGGCGTCGCGTTCATCCACGACACGCTGGCTCCCCAACTGGGGATCTCCATTGACGACCTGTCGGTCGTAGCGCGCTGTCGAGCGGACGCTCGCGGCCTGCTCGGCATGGATGGAGCGATCCCGGACCTCGAAGCGATCGAGATCGAGATCTCGGTGGCCACGTCCGCATCGGCCGAACGCCTGGCTGCCCTCGAGGACGTCTGGCGCACGCGCTGCCCGATCTACCTGGCCGTCGTCAACTCGAACGACGCATCCGTGATGCTCACCCAGGCCGAGCCGGCCGGAGCGACGCACTGACCGACTAGGATGGGACGAAGCCGAACCGGGACTCCCGCTCCGCCCGCCGCGCGACGGATCCGCCGACAGCGACGTGTGCGTTCTGGGATACCACCGTGACGTGAATGCCCGCGCCGATCGCACGCGGACCTCGAGAGGCGGCCGATTGGTACCCTCGAGACGACCATCCCGCCCGGGTTTGAGCCTCGGCGGCCGGAAGCCGTGACTCCCGGGTCCGTCGGGAGGCCCCTCACCCGTCAAACCTGTCGCGTTGGTTCGCTGAGCGGCACCAACCGCGTCGAGCGGGCCGTGGGCTCGCGCGTCGTCGAACCCGCCGGGCGCTCGCGCGTCGGGGTGGACCCACCCGATACGGATGGACCAGCCCGATCAGGCCCGCGCGCGATCGTCGACGAACTGGAAGATGAACGCGGGGATCCCCGGCGTGTCCGGCAGGTCCTTCAGGCAGACCCAGCCGTTCGCGTCGCGGTCGATCGCCCGGCGGTCGTCGAGCGCGAACCCGTATAGCTCCTCGACAGACCCGAACCCGAACAGCGCGGCCACCTGATCGGCCGTCCACCCCTCGGCGGCGAACCCGGCCCGCGCGAGATCCCAGGCCGGGTCATCGCCGGCAGCCGGCAACCCGTCGCCGGCCCGCCACGCCCAGTCGACCGGTACGGCGACGTAGCCGGACGCATCGACCGGGCACGACTTCGAGGGCGGCGCCGCGACGGCCGGGGCGGCCGAGCTCACGAGGAGCGAGAAGGCGACGAACGAGGCGGCAAACGGGGCGGCGAGTCGGCGCATGGGGACCTCCGGCGGAACCGGGACGCGAACGAGATGCAGGGGCGGCCGAAAACCATGCTGCCACATCCGGTCGTATCGAACGGCACCCGCCGATTTCCCCCGAGGTCGAGGTCGGCGCGACCGGAGGAGGCGGCCGATCCGTCGGCCGGGGTATGCGGCCGATCTCGACCTCGCCGCGCGGTCCCGGGGATCGGAGGTCCGATCGAACCCGGGGCCGGATCAGCCCGCCGGCGTCGCCACCGTTCGCGCGGCCATCGCCGCCTCGATCGCCTCGGCGAGGCGCTCACCCGTCGGCCGCCCCACGAGCGGCGTGATCGCGTGCGCCCCGATCGTCTCGATCCACTCGGGCTCGATGCCCGTCGCCGTGAGGACCACCGGCACGTCAGGATGGAGCTCGCGCAGGCCCTCGATGAGCCTCTCGGCGCCGTCCGGCTCCCCGGTCGCCCAGGCGTCGTAGACGAGCACGTCGGCTGCATCGGCGAGTGCGCACGTGTGCCCGGCGAGGATCGGGCAGTGGGCGCCGATCGGCCCGAGGCACTGCGTCACCTCGAACCCGCGCCGACGCAGGGAGTCGACCTCCTGGTCGCCGAGATCGATGTCGTGATGGACGACGAGCACCCGGGTCATGACGCGCCTCCTACCCGGGGCGAGGTGGCGTCCGTTCGCCACCGGATGCGGGAGTCTTGCGCCCGCCGACCCCGTGCGGTCAGGGTCGAAAGTCACCTTCCACGGGTGCCGACAAGCCCGGACCGGAGAACCGACAACGGACCGACCGACCGGACCGACGGACCTCAGGCCACCTCGTACAGGCGACCCGTCTCGACCTCGAATACGAGCCCGTGGACGGGCACCCGCTTGAGCCACGGGTGACCGCGCAGCGTCTCGACCTGCCGACGCACGCTCGCGTCGAGGTCATCGAACGACCCGAACGCGACGTCGGCCGGCTGGCCACTCTGCGCGGACAACCGCGCGCGCAGGTCGTCCTCGTCGGCGTCGAGCAGCCCGCACCCGGTGTGCCCGATGACGACGATCTCGTCCGTCCCGAGCAGCTGCTGGCTGACGATGAGCGAACGGACGACGTCCTCGGTCGCGAGCCCGCCGGCGTTGCGGATGATGTGGGCGTCGCCGGTCCGCAGGCCGAGGGCCTCCTCGACGTCGAGCCGTGCGTCCATGCACGCGACGACCGCGATCCCCGACAGCGGCGCCGCGGTCAGCGCGGAGCGATCGAATGACTCCGTGTAGCGGAGGTTCTCCGAGAGAATCCGCTCGTATTCGGCCGACACGCGATCCGGTGCCCCGGTCCGGACCAGGTCAGGCGCTCGCGGCAGGCCCAGTGCCGCCGCCGCGCCGTGACGCCTGGTCGAGCATCTCGCCGATCGTCATCTGCCCGTACCGCTCGTCGAGCTGGTCGCGCGCGATCCGCCACATCGTGCGGAGCGGTCGCGGGCCACCCCGCTCGAGATCGGCCAGCCGGGTCGTGCCGAAGCGCTCGATGCCCGGGATCGCTCGCAGGTCGTTGGCGAGGCGCAGCGCCGCGTCGTCGAGCGTGGTCTCGCGGGTGAGCTCCGCGCTTGCGGGCGGCGTCGCCGGAGCGGCCGGGCGGGCCGTCGCGCGCTCCCGTCGGGCGGCGGCCGACTCGAGCGGCTTCGTCGTCGTCGCTGCCTCGCGCGCGGCCTTCCGTGCCTCGGCCGCCGTCGGGGCCGCCGCCGGTGCGCCGTCGACGGGCGTCGCCGCGACGGTTGCGCCGATCGAGGTCGCTGCGCGCTCCATGGCCTGGCCGGCTCGGGCGAACGCGGCCGCGGGATCCTCGGCCGGCGGCGCGCCCCACGCCGCGCCGGTGGAACTCGCCGTCGCAGCGGGCTCCGCCGATGCGGCCGACGATGACCTGGCCGCCGGGCCGGCTCCGGACGCCGGCGCCTTCGGGCTTCGGCCGCCCCCGCCACCGGCACCTCCGCCACCGCGACCGCCACCGGCAGCGCCGCCGCCGGTCGGTGCCGGCCCACCCCCGCCTCCGGCGCCGCCCATCGCGCCCGCCAGGAGGGCTGGGATGTCGATCCCGGTCAGGCCCTTCACCGCGGCACCGGCCTCGGCCACCGTCCGCGTCGTCGTCTTGACGACGTCGGACGCGCCTTCGGACGACAGGACGGTGAGCGACCCGATGTTGCCCATCGGCTCCGCGGCCGCCCGGACGATCTCCGGCAGCATCGACAGGACCGTCTGGATGACCGCCGCCTCGTTGAACTGGCGATAGGCCTGCGCCCGAAGCTCGAGCGCCTTGGCCTCCGCCTCGCCCTTGGACAGGACGATCCCGGCTTCCGCATTGCCCTCGAGCGTCGTCTGCTTGGCCGTCGCCTCGGCGTTCACCTCGACGACGCGCGCCTGGGCCTCGCCCTTCGTGACCGTCACCGCCGCCTCCGCCTGGCCGGCCAGCTTGACGCGTTCCGCCTCCGCCTGGGCCTGGGCGATCCGGGCGCCCTTCTCGCCCTCGGCGCGGCGGATCTGCGCCTCCGCGTCCGCCTCCGCGGGACGGATCGTCGAGGCGATGAGCTCCTTCTGCTTGCGGTCCGCCTCGAGCTGGGCGAGCTCGGTCTGCTTGCGGGTGACCTCCTGCTGCGCCTCCGCCTGGGCCAGCGGGCCGGCCTGCGCCGCGCGGGCCTCGGCCGCGGCGATCTGCATCTCCGTCTCCGCACGCCGAACCGACACGTCGCGCTCGGCGTTGATCTTGATCTGGTTCGCCTCTGCCTCCCGGACGGCGGCCTCCTGGTCGGCCGCAGCCTTGGCCATCCGGGCGTCGCGCTCGCGGCGGGCCGTCTCCTGCTGGCCGATGAGGTCCATGTAGCCGGACTCGTCGCGGATCGCCTGAATCGTGAACGAGTCGATCTGCAGCCCGGACGTCGCGAGGTCGCCCTTCGCCGCGTCCTGCACGGCCTGCTGGAACTTCTGGCGGTCGAGGTTGAGCTCCTCGACGGTCAGCGTGCCGACGATCGAGCGGAGCGAGCCCTCGAGGACGTTCTTGACGATGGAATCGACCTCCTCGTCGCGCGCCTCGAGGAACCGCTCGGCTGCGTTCTGGATCGACTCGTCGTCCGCCCCGATCTTGAACGTGGCGACGCCCTGGACGGCGACCTTGATCCCCTGCCGGGAGACGGCGTCGGCGAGGTTGACGTTGATCTGGCGGGCGGTGAGCTTGAGCGTGCCGACGCGATGGAGGAGCGGCAGGACGACCGTGCCCTGGCCGCGCACGACCTTGAGCCGCTGCTCGCCCGTTGCGGTGCGCTCCCGGCGGCCGCTGATGATGAGCGCCTCGTTCGCCTTGGCCACCTTGTAGCGACTGCCGATGTAGGCGATGAGCAGGACGAGGATGACGATCCCGAGGAACACCACGATGTTCGACGAGCCCACGAATTCGAACAGTCCGTCAAGCACCGTGCGGTCCTCCATCCGTCGCCGGCGCCTCCGGCGCGACGACCAGTCCGTTGCCGGCCACGCCGGTCACCGTGATCGGCGTCCCACTGGCCAGGTCGACGGAGGCCGTCGCACTGAACTCGTGGGTCTGCCCCTCTGCCTTGACGTAGACGCTGCCGCGCCGCCCGGCCGGGATCGACACGGCGACCGATCCGCCGCGCCCGACGAGGTCGCTCAGCTGGAACGGGGCCGAACCCTCCGCCCGACGGAAGATCGAGAACAGGCCATAGACGAGCCCAAACCCCCCGGCGCCCGACACGGTGCCGACGAGCGCCGCCTGCCCGCCGTGAAGGTCAAGGACCTGGGTCGCGAACAGCCCGCCGACGCCGAACATCGAGACGAACCCGAGCGCGAGCGGCATGAGCGACACGCCACCGATGTCGAACCCGATGTGCAGGGCGTCGAGGAGACCCCCGAGCAGGTCGTCGACGAGCACGGTGACGAGGAGCAGCGCCCCGCCGACGAGCGCGCAGATGATGAACACGAGGTCCTCGACCGGGACCGAGATCGTCGGCATCCGCTGCTGTCCCTCCATCCGGCGCGTGCGGCCGGCAGCCCCCTAGACGCGCGAACCGAAGGATACGTTACCGCTCGGGTCCGAACAGCAGCGAAAGCCACGATTCGAGGGGCGTGACGGCAGGGACCTCGCCGCCCAGCCGCGCGGCCGCGGAGCCCGGTGCGTCGGGGGCGAGCGGCGGCGCGTCCGGCGACAGCGTGAACGGGATCTCGTTCGGCGCGCCGAGGCGGTAGCCGCGGGCCTGCTGGACGAAGTACTCCTGGCGCTGGATGAGCTCGAGCTCGCGTTCGAGCGCCGCAACCTCGCCGGCGAGCGCGACGTTGGCCACGCGCATCTGGTCCGCGCGCGTCGTGGCGGCCGTCGCCTCGCCGACCTGGCGGGCGAAGACGATGACGATCCAGGCGGTGACGAACGCCGCGGCGAGGAACGCGATCCGGCGCCGGGTGATGCCGGTGAGCGGCAGCCCGCCGAGGTCCACCTCGCCTGCCGGCAAGACGGCCGCGACCGGGTCGGCGGGGTCGGCCAGGTCGGCCGCGGCGTGGAACGTGGCCTCGACGGCGGTCCCCGGGTCGGCGTCGTCGGCCGACAGGATGGCCGGTTCGTCGGCGTCGTCGGACGGCGCGGGCGCGTCGGGCCGTGACATTCCCCGCAGGGTAGCTGCGGGCAGCTGACATGTCAAATCGCCAGCGGACCCTCGCGGCGCCCGGGTCGACGCAGTCCGTGACAGACAAGGTGTCACGGCGGCGGTCGATCGTCCTGCTACACTCGCCGGGATTTCGAGCATCTGTTCTATTTGGAGCGCGTGTCATGCGGACCTATGCCCCCGCCTCCGCCACGGCCGTCCTGTCGACACTGCTCGAGGAGCCGTCGCTCGCGCGCGGCGTCGTCCACCACGAGGTGCTGCCGGCCCGGGACCCGGAGTACGGGGAGTGGCCGGACTGGCTCGACCCCCGCCTGCGCGACGGCCTCGCGACGCGCGGGGTCGAGCGCCCGTACGTCCACCAGGCGGAGGCAGTCGAGGCCGTCCACGCCGGCGAGGACGTCGTCGTCGTCACGCCGACCGCGTCGGGCAAGACCCTGTGCTACGCGCTGCCGATCCTCCAGGCGATCGCCGACGACCCCTCCGCCCGGGCGCTGTGCCTGTTCCCGACCAAGGCACTTGGCCAGGACCAGGTGGCGGAGCTGCTGACCCTCACGCGCCTGGCCGGCCTCGAGGTGTCGGCCGCCACATACGACGGCGACACGCCGGCCCCGATCCGTTCCGCCATCCGGACCGCCGGCCAGGTCGTCGTGACGAACCCGGACATGCTGAACTCCGCCATCCTTCCCCACCACACGAAGTGGTTCCAGCTGTTCGAGCAGGTCCGGGTCATCGTCGTCGACGAGCTGCACACGTATCGGGGCGTGTTCGGCAGCCACGTCGCGAATGTGCTCCGGCGGCTCCTCCGCCTGTGCCGCCACTACGGCTCGAACCCGGTCATCGTGTGCTGCTCGGCCACGATCGGGAACCCGGGCGAGCTGGCCCGTTCACTGACCGGACGGCCGGCGCGCCTCGTCGACCGCAACGGTGCCCCGTCGGGCGAGCGCCACGTCCTCCTCGTCGACCCGCCGATCGTCGACGCCTCGACCGGCGCCCGCGGATCCGCCCTCACCCTCGCCCAGCGGTGGGCACTGCCATTCCTGCGGGCCGGTCGCCAGACGATCGTGTTCGGTCGTTCGAGGGTCGCCGTGGAGATCCTCCTCACGGGGCTGCGCGAGGCGCTCCGTGAGGGGTTCGGTCCCCGCTCGCGCGTCCGCGGCTATCGCGGCGGCTACCTGCCCACGGAGCGTCGCTCGATCGAGCGCGGCCTGCGCGACGGCGAGATCCTCGGGGTGGTCAGCACGAACGCGCTCGAGCTCGGCGTCGACATCGGCCGGCTCGACGTGTCGATCCTGGCCGGTTACCCGGGCTCGATCGCCGGCACGTGGCAGCAGATCGGTCGGGCCGGACGGCGCGCGGAGGCGAGCGTGTCGATCCTCGTCGCCTCCCCGGCGCCCGTGGACCAGTACGTTATCCATCACCCGGAGTTCCTCATCGGCGGGCGGCCGGAGGAGGCGCGGGCGGACCCGGACAACCTGCACGTCTTGCTCGCGCACCTGCGCGCGGCGACGTTCGAGATGCCGTTCGAGCCGGGCGAGGTCTTCGGACCCGGGCCGGTCGACGACCTGCTCGCATTCCTCGGCGAGGGCGGCCAGGTCCGCCAGGCCGGTGACGGGCGCTGGTACTGGAGCTCGGAGAACTTTCCCGCGTCGGAGATCTCCCTGCGGGCCGCGGCACCGGAGAACGTCGTGATCATCGACACGTCCCCGGATCGGCCGCGCGTGCTCGGCGAGGTGGACCTGTTCAGCGCCCAGGTCCTCGTCCACGACCACGCGATCTACCTGCACGAGTCCGTCCAGTACCACGTCGACAAGCTCGACTGGGGCGAGCGCAAGGCGTACGTCCACAGGATCGACGCGGACCACTACACGTACGCCAACCGGGCGGTGACGCTGAAGCCGCTCGACGTGTTCGCCGAGGCCCCCGCGCCGGGCGGTCGTCGGCTGCACGGCGAGGTCATGGTCGCGAGCCTCGTGACGCTGTACAAGAAGCTCAAGTTCGTGACCGATGAGAACGTCGGTTGGGGGCCGGTCGACCTGCCGGAACTGGAGCTCCAGACGACCGCGTACTGGCTCACCGCGGAGCGCCTCCGGAACGCCTGGCGGCGGGACGACCTCGACGTCGCGCTGCTCGGCGCCGGGCGGGCGATCCAGGCCGTGGCAAGCGTCCTGCTCATGGTCGACCCGCGCGACCTCGGGCTCGTGACCCAGGTCCGCTCGCCGCACCAGGAGGCGCCGACGATCTATCTGTACGAGGCGGTGCCCGGTGGGGTCGGCCTGTCGGAGCGGTTGTTCGCCCGCCACGACGAGCTCGTCGCCGGAGCCGTTGAGCTCATCGGCGCGTGCGCATGCGAGGCGGGCTGTCCGGCCTGCACGGGCCCGCGACTCGAGCCGCACGTCGACGCGAAGGCGCTCGCGCTCCGGCTCCTCGCGGAGCTGCGTGCGGGTCCCGACAAAGCCGACGAGCCGGGTGAGCCGAGCGAGCGGGCTGCGGCGGCCGACGGGGGGCTGAGCGATGAGATCGCCGCCCCTGCCGGCGCGGCCTGAGGTGGACGCGCCCACGCTCGAACGCCGGCTGGCGAACTTCCGCGCCTCCCTCCCCCCGCCGCCGTCCCGTCCGGCCGATCCCGCCACGGACGCAGCCGATCGTCTGCTCGACGCGCGAGAGCGAACGGACCGGCTCGCGGCCGCCCTCGACGCCGAGGCGATCCGGACGCCGGAGGGGGCGATCCTGCGGATTGAGTCGCCGCGACGGCAGATCCCGATCGACCGAGCCCGGCTCGCCCGGCTGCCCGGCCAGCCACCCGCGGATACCGTCCTCGTCTGCCTCGACACGGAGACGACCGGCCTCGCCACGGCCGCCGGTACGCTCGCCTTCCTCGTCGGCCTCGGCTGGTGGGAGGGCGACTGGTTCCGCCAGGTCCAGCTCGTGCTTCCGGATCACGCCGACGAACCGGCCATGCTCCGGGCCCTCGCGGAGCTCCTGCCGCCGGACGCCTGGCTCGTGACGTACAACGGGCGCGGCTTCGACTGGCCGCTCCTCGTCACCCGCTACCGGATGGCCGGTCGCCCCGCACCGCCGATGGCCGGCCACCTCGACCTGCTGCCACTCGTCCGGCGGATCTTCCGGCACCGCCTGACGGACGCTCGCCTGCGCACCGTCGAGCTGTCGCTGCTCGGGGTCCGCCGGATCGGCGACGTGGAGGGCTGGGAGATACCGGGGCGCTATTTCGACGTCCTCCGCGGTGGGCCACCGACGGTCCTCGTCGACGTCGTCCGTCACAACGACGAGGACGTCCGCTCGCTCGCCCGGCTGCTCGTCGAGTTCGAGCGCGGCCTCGGCGACGACGACGCGCGACGGCGCGCGGACCCGGGCGACCTGGCCGGCCTCGGCCGTGCCTTCGCGCGCGAGCGGCGGCTCGACGAGGCGCTCGAATGCCTCGAGCTCGCGGTCTGCCGGGTCGGCGCGGCGGGCCCGGAGTCCCCGGCGACCGACGAACCGCCGTGGTGGACACCGGCCGCGACGGCAGATTTCGGCGGGCCGCCGCGCCGTGTCCGGCCGCCGGCATCACCCCAGCCGATCGTCGCCCGCTGGACGGAGGAGCGGCTGCTCGTGGAGCGCGCCCACCTGCTCCGGCGGCTCGGCCGGGTGCGTGACGCGGCGGACGCGTGGTTTGCGCTCGCAACCGGGCACTCCCGCCTCGCCGCGTCGGCGGCCGTCGAGCTGGCCAAACTGTGCGAGCACCACCTGGGCGATCTCCCGGCGGCGATCGCGGCGGTGGAACGCGGCTGGCAGATCCTCGACCGGCGCCGGCGTCTCGGGCGTCCGGAGCCGGGACTCGAGGCGGATCTCGTCCGGCGTTCGCTCCGGCTGCGCCGGCGTCGGGCGCGAACCGCAGCGCTGCGCCCTGCCGGCCGGGACGGTGCCGGCAGGGGTCAGGCGCGCAGGTCCGGGTTCGGGATGAGGGCGTCCGAGACCGCGTGAAGGAGCTCGTGGTACGAGCCCACGAACGCCCGGAGCGTCCGCGCCGACGGCCCGAACGAGTCGAACTCGTCGATCGTCAGCCCGTCCGGCTCCCAGGCGCGGACGAAGTCCGGGAAGTGCCGACGCAGGTCGTCGAGCACGCCCGGGTCGACCGGGTCGTCGATCCGTTCGCGGACCTCGACGTCGGACGCGTTGAAGCGCTTCTGCCAGACGGACGGGAGGGTGATGACGACGTCGCCGCCGATCACCTCGCTCCAGTGGTAGTGGTGGCGGATCGCCGCGCCGAGGAGGCGCGCCCGGAAGCCGCGCTCGCGAAAGATGCCGTAGGCGCGCTTGAACGCGGCGACGCCCGCCCACGGCAGCGCCGCCGGGTCCGCGATGATCCCGTCGCGCTCCGCCTGGACCTTCAGCCAGTCCTCGAGCCGACCCATCATGAGGGTGATGACCGGGCCCATCGCGGACGTGTCGTGCCCGTCCGCCTCGCGGGCCCGGATGCCCCGCTCGACCGCCTCCGCCGCGGCGACCGCCTGGGCGACCGAGAACGACACGGTCGCGTTGACGCTGATCCCCCGTCGCGACGCCGCCTCCATCGCGGCGATGCCGGCCCGCGTCGCCGGGAACTTGACGATGATGTTCCGGGCGTAGCGGTCGAAGCCCGCCGCCTGCTCGACCATCGCGTCGGGGTTGCGGAAGAGTGTCGGGTCGGTCTGGACGGACAGGCGGCCCTTGCGACCGCCGAACTCGTCGAACACGCCCTCGAGCAATCGCGCCCCGGCGACCGACATCTCCTCGACGATGCCCCACGCCAGATCGCGCTCGGACCACGTCGGATGCTCGACGGCCAGGCCGCGAACGCGGTCCTTCCAGCGCGACGGATCCTTCTTCCAGACGTCGTGGACGATCGTCGGGTTGGCGGTCGCGCCGGTCGCGCCGTGAGCGATCGCGTACTCGAGCTCGTCTACCGCACAGGAGTCGTTCCAGATGTCTGTCGCCGTGCTCGCGACGGTCCGCGCGAGCGGGCTGAGGGTGGTCACTGTTTCCATACTTCCGCCTCCGGGGCGTTGACAGGCTTCACCGGGATGGTACCCTGTCGCAACCGCGACGTAATCGATTACATCGTAGCCCACCGGAGTGCGATGAGCGAGTCCCTGGCGCGCGTCCCCCAGCCCGCGATCTGCGACCGCCCCGGTCCTGGGGGTACCAACACGAGCGGCCGGTGGGACGCGCCCGGTCCCGGAGGCCATGCCGCGCAGCACGCCCGCCGGGATGCCGGTTGGGCCGAGGAGCACCCGCAGTGATCGCCTCTCCCGTCGACGTCGCCCGGATCCGCGCCGCGCTGCGGCGCCCCGGCGACGCGCTCCCGCGTACCTCGATCGGCACGGTCCCGATCCTCTGGAACAACGTCGACCTGCCGGATCTTGCGCCGCCGGTCGATGCCGGCACCGTCCTCGACGAAATCGCCAGGACCGGGTTCGAGGGCACCCAGCTCGGCAACGGCTTCCCCGCGGGCGAGGCGCTCAAGGACGCGCTGCGCGCCCGCGACCTCCGGCTGGCGGAGGTCTACCTGTCCATTCCGTGCACCGTCGACGGACCGACCGATGCGGCACCGGCGATCGCGCGCGAACGGCTGGCTCTCCTCCACGAGGGCGGCGGCGAAGTCCTCGTCGCCGCCCTCGACATCTCACCCGGCCGGTCGGAAACGTCCGGGCGAGCCGCGGCCGCGGGCACGCCGCGCCTGACCGACGACGGCTGGCGCCGGCTCGCGGGGCACGTCGAGGACCTCGCCCGGGAGGCTGCCGCGCTCGGCCACGCCGTCGCCTGGCACCAGCACACGGGCACGTTCGTTGAGACCCCCGACGAGCTCGCCCGGCTCATGGAGCTGACCGATCCGGCGCTCCTCGGGATCTGCCTCGACGTCGGACATTTCCTCGTCGGCGGCGGCGATCCGGCGGCGGCCATCGGGCGCTACGGCGACCGGGTCCGCCACGTCCATCTCAAGGACGTCGACGCGGCCGTGCTGGCTCGGCTGCGGGCGGGCGAACTGGCGGACTTCCCGGCGGCCATTCGGGCGCGCCTGTTCACGGAGCTCGGCGGCGGGATCCTCGATCTCCCGGCCGTGCTCGCCGCGCTCGTGCGGCTCGACTACGCGGGTTGGCTCATGGTCGAGCAGGACTCGTGCTGGGGTCCGCCGTCCGAGAGCGCGGCGATCGGGCGACGCGTGCTCGCCGAGGCGCTTCGGCGCCTGGGCGCCGGAGCCGAGTAGGCGCGCGGCGCAGAGAGGGATCCGACACATGCGAGTCGCACTCATCGGCGCCGGACGGATCGGGCGCCTGCACGCCGGCCTGCTGGCCGCCACGCCGGGGGTCGATGGTCTCGTCGTCGCGGATGTCGACGAAGCGCGGGCCGCGGAGGTCGCAGGGGAAGTCGGCGCCAGCGCCGCCACCACGATCGACGCCGCCCTCGACACCGCGGATGCGGTCGTCATCGCCGCCGCCACGGACGCCCACGCGACGCTCATCCGGGCGAGCATCGGCCGCGGGCTGCCGACGTTCTGCGAGAAGCCGCTCGCGTTCAGCCTCGAGGAGACGATCGCCGTCGCGAACGAGGTGGAGCGCAGCGGCGTGCCGTTCCAGCTCGGCTTCCAGCGGCGGTTCGACGCGGCGTACATGGAGGCGCGCCGGCTCGTCGAGAGCGGCGAGCTCGGCACCCTCTACACCGTTCGTCTGGCCGGCCACGACCCGGCCCCGCCGCACGAGGCGTACATCCCCGCGTCCGGCGGCCTGTTCCGTGACTTCTCGATCCACGACTTCGACGTGCTGCGCTGGCTGACCGGCGACGAGGTCGAGGAGGTCTACGCCGACGGCGGCGTGCGCGGGTTCCCCGTGTTCGCCAAGTACGACGACGTCGACACCGCGGTCGCCACGCTCCGCCTGGCCGGCGGGGCCCTTGCCGTCCTGACCGTCGCGCGGCACGATCCGCTCGGCTACGACATCCGCACCGAGCTGTTCGGCTCGAAGGACAGCGTGTCAGTCGGCCTCGGCCCGCGGACCCCGATCCGCTCGGTCGAACCGGGTGTGCCGCCGCCGGCCGGGCCGACCTGGCAGAACTTCCTGATCCGGTTCGAGGAGGCCTATCGAACGGAGTTCGCCGCCTTCATCGAGGTCGCGCGTGGGACACGACCCTCCCCGTGCACCGCCCGCGACGGAGTTCAGGCGCTGCGCGTGGCCGAGGCGGCGACGGCGGCGCTCAAGGAGCATCGGATCGTCCGCGTCGCGGAGATCCCGGCATGACGAAATCCCCGCACTTCACTGGATTGCGAGCCGTACCATCGGCCGAGCGGAAAGGAGGTGGAGGTCCGGTTGAGTGATGGCCCGGTCAGGGCGTCGCTCGGCGGACGCCCACGACTAGCCGAGCGCTGACGAAACTCGGGCACCAGTCCCGAGCGCATGGAGGAGATCAGAGGGATGAAGCTTCGCAAGACTCTCGCCGGGTTGGCGATCGTGGCCGTTGCGGTCGCGGCCTGTCAGCAGGGCACCACGACGGACGGAGCGGAGGGGCCCGAAGGCGCCCTTATCGCTCGGTCCGATATCACGATCGAGATCGTCACCCACGGCCAGGCCATCGACGGCTTCTGGGGCGTGGTCCGCAACGGCGTCCAGGCCGGTGCCCGCGACATGGGCGTCACCGTCAACTACAGCGCGCCGGACGCCGAGAGCGACATGGTCCGCATGGCCCAGCTCATCGACGCCGCGGTCGCCAAGAACCCGACCGGGCTCGTCGTGTCGATCCCGAACCCGGATGCGCTGAGCGACTCGATCAGCAAGGCCGTCGCGGCCGGCATCCCGGTCGTGTCGATGAACTCCGGCTCGGACGTGTTCCGCGATCTCGGGATCATCGCCCACGTCGGCCAGACCGAGTACGAGGCCGGCTTCGGTGCCGGTGAGCGCTTCGCCGCAGCCGGCGTCCAGAACGCCGTCTGCTTCAACCAGGAAGTCGGCAACCAGGCCCTGACCCTGCGCTGCAACGGCTTCTTCGACGGGCTCGGAGTCGGCGCCGACAACGGCGAAGTCCTGACCGGCAACATCTCCGACCCGGCGGCCATGCAGGCTACGATCGAGGCCGCGCTCTCCGGCGACGACACGATCGACGGCATCCTCACCCTCGGCCCGTCGGTCGCCGTTCCGGCGCTCCAGGCGGTCGAGGCCGCCGGCAAGTCCGGCAGCGTCCACCTCGCCACCTTCGACCTCAGCGCAGACGTGCTGACGGCGATCAAGGACGGCAAGATGGACTTCGCGATCGACCAGCAGCAGTTCGTGCAGGGCTACCTGCCGATCGTCATCCTCGTCAACTACGCGGAAACGCGGAACCTGCCGACCGGCAACGGCACGGGCCTGATCATGACCGGCCCGGGCTTCGTCACGGCGGACAACGCAGAGGACGTCATCGCCCTCGCGGCGAAGGGTCTTCGGTGATCTGAGCCACGCCTCGCCGGGCAACCGGCGAACCGGGAGGAGTCGGACGCGGTCCGGCTCCTCCCGCCAAGTCTCCGGGAGGGATGGATGGCGACGACGCAGCCCGCGGCCGGCGGCGAGTCCGGCCCGGCTCCTGGATCGGACCGACTGAGGCAGATCTCGCTCACCCAACGCGTCCTGGCCAAGCCCGCGGCCGGGGCCCTCATCATCACGGTCTTCGTCTGGATCGTCTTCGCGATCCTCTCGCTCAGTGCCGGATCGGCCGTCTTCCTCAGCGTCGACGGCACGTTCAGCTACCTCGACGTGGCGGCCCAGGTCGGGATCGTCGCGACGGCCGTGGCCCTGCTCATGATCGGCGGCGAGTTCGACCTGTCGATCGGCTCCCTCGTCGGCTTCGCCGGGATCATCATCGGCATCGGCGTGACGGAGCTGGGGCTCCCGCTCTGGCTGTCGATCTTCCTGGCCGTGGCGCTGACGACCGGTCTCGGGGTGATCAACGGGATCATCGTCGTGCGGACCGGCCTGCCGTCGTTCATCGTGACCCTCGCCACGCTGTTCATCATCCGCGGCCTGACCGTGGTCATGACCGCGCTCATCACGAACATCACGTTCATTCCGATCGACCGGGCCGCGGTCGCCGCGGACCCGATCGCCGGCTTCTTCAACTGGAGCGCCGGTCCGTTCAAGGTGTCGATCCTGTGGTGGATCGTCATTGCGCTGATCGGTGCGTACATCCTGGGGCGGACCCGGTTCGGCAACTGGATCGCCGGCGTCGGCGGTTCGGCCAGCGCTGCCCGCAACCTCGGCGTCCCGGTGGCGCGGGTCAAGATCAGCCTGTTCGCCCTGACCGCATTCTCGGCGGCGATCCTCGCGACCGTCCAGAGCATGACCTTCTTCTCGTCCGACGTGCTCCGCGGCCGCGGCCTCGAGCTCGACGCGATCACGACCGCCGTCATCGGCGGCTCGCTCCTGACCGGTGGCTACGGCTCCGTCATCGGGGCCGCGATCGGCGCCCTCGCGCTGGGCATGGCCCGGATCGGGATCGTCTTCGCGAACATCAACTCCGACTGGTACTTCATCGCGATCGGCACCCTGCTGCTCGTCGCGGTCGTGCTCAACAACTGGATCCGGCGCCGCTTCGCCGGCCTGCGCTGAGAGGAGGACGGACATGGAACAGCCGACCCCCGCGGCGCCCGCCGTGGCGCCGCCGAAATCTCCCGATCGCCCGCCGCTCCTCGAGGCGCGCGACGTCTCGAAGTACTTCGGCGCGGTCGTCGCGCTCGAGCACGTCTCGTTGACGGTTCGCGCGGGCGAGGTCAACTGCCTCCTCGGCGACAACGGCGCCGGCAAGTCGACCCTCATCAAGATCCTGTCCGGAGTGCACGAGCCGGACGAAGGCACGCTTGCCGTCGACGGACAGCCGGTCCGCTTCGGCGCGCCGCGCGATGCGCTCAACGCCGGGATCGCGACGGTCTACCAGGACCTGTCGGTCATGCCGCTCATGAGCGTCAGCCGGAACTTCTTCCTCGGCAATGAGCCAACCGTCGGCTTCGGACCGTTCCGCCGGTTCGACTCGGCGACGGCGGCCACGGTCGCGCGCGAGCAGATGCACCAGATCGGCATCGACGTGCGCGACACGGAACAGCTGGTCGGGACGCTGTCCGGCGGCGAGCGCCAGACGCTCGCGATCGCCCGGGCGGAGTACTTCGGTGCGCGCGTCCTCATCCTCGACGAGCCCACGTCGGCGCTCGGGGTCAAGGAGTCCGCGATCGTCCTCCGTCACGCGATCTCGGCGCGCAACCGCGGGCTTGGCGTCATCTTCATCACCCACAACGTCCAGCACGCCCTGCCGATCGGCGACTCGTTCACGATCCTCACCCGCGGCCGCTCCGGCGGCACGTTCCGGCGAGGCGAGCTCGATGCCGCCAGCCTCCACCGCCTGATGGGCGGCGGCGAGGAGCTCGAGGAGCTCCAGGCGGACCTCGAGATCCTCGCCCGGCGCGAAGCGGCCGGACTCGATCCGGTGGCCGGGCTGCAGTTCGGCTCGGAGGGGCATCACTGACCACGGGCCGCCGAGCGGCCTGATCCATCCGGGCGGCGGACCGCGTCCGCCGGCTGCGTCCGCCGGCAGGCGTCCGCCGGACCGCATCCGCCGTCCACGAGGAGCCGCATGGCCACCACGATCAGCGACGTCGCCCGTCGGGCGGGGGTGTCGACGGCGACCGTCAGCCGCGTCCTGTCCGGCATCGGCCAGGCCCGCCCGGATACGCGCGCCCGCGTTCTCGCCGCGGCGCGCGACCTCGGCTATCGGCCGTCCGGCGTCGCCCGCTCGCTCAAGCTGCGCCGGACGCGGACGGTCGGGCTCATCGTCACGGACATCACGAACCCGTTCTTTCCGCAACTCGTCCGAGCCGTCGAGGACGCCGCGCGCGAGCGCGACTTCGCCGTCCTCCTGTGCAACGCGGCCGAGGATCCCGAGCGCGAGGCCGGCTACCTCGAGGTCCTTGCCGGCCGACGCGTCGACGGGATCGTCGTCGCGTCCGCCGGCCTCGGTGCACGCCAGGCCGCCTGGATCGCCCGAGCCCCCCTGCCGGTCGTGCTCGTCAACGCCGCCGCCGGCTCGGCCGTACCGACGCTGCTGAGCGACAACGTCGGTGGGGCGCGCCTCGCGCTCGATCATCTCATCGGACTCGGGCATCGCTCGATCGGCCACGTGGCGGGACCGGCCGACAACGCCGCCGCCCCGGATCGCCTGGCCGGGGCGCGCCTCGCGCTCGAGGCCGCGGGCCTCGGCGCGGATCGGCTCGCGGTCGCGGCCGGCGATGGCCACGTCGCCGGCGGGGCTCGGGCGGCCGCGGGACTGCTCGCCGCCGTGCCCGACCTCACCGCCGTGTTCGCGTACAACGACCTGTCGGCGATCGGGGCGATCCGTGCGATCCGCGCGGCCGGGTTGCGCGTCCCGGCCGACGTGAGCGTGGTCGGCTTCGACGACGTCGACCTCGCCGCCTATGCGGACCCGCCGCTCACGACCGTCGCCCAGGACATCGCGAGCCTCGGCCGGCTGGCCGTGGGGCGCCTGTTCGAGCTCATCGACGGGGAGGCCCGACCGGGCGCCGGGTCGGAGCCGACGGTCCTGCCGGTCCGGCTCGTCGTGCGCGGGTCGACGGCGCCGCCGCGCGCCGTCCGGTCAGCCTAGCCCGGGTGCGTTCAGCCTAGCCCGCCGGCTGGTGCGCAGCGCGCAGGCCCTCCGCCATGCGTGCCCGAACCGCGTCCCGATCCGGTACGCCGAGGAGCCCCGGGCCCTCGAGGACGAGCGACGCGGCCGCCGCCGCGAGGAGCAGGTCGAACCCCTGGGCGACTCGACCGCCGACGAGGCGCGGTTCGATCCTGGCCGCGGCGAGCGCGGCGAGGAACACGTCGCCGGCGCCGGTGGGATCGACCGGGCCGTGGCTCCGGACAGCCGGGTAGTGGCGGAGGTGGAGCGTGCCGTCGGCGGCCGGGCCGTCGGTGACGAGGCCGCCCCGATCGCCCTGGGTGATCGCGAGCGTGGCGCCCGGCCGGAGCGCGGCGTACAGCTCGGCGAGCGGGATGGCGCGGTCGACGTCGTCGCGGCTGAGCCCCACGAGATCCGCGCGTCGCAGGATCGCCGACGGGCCCGGCCGGAGGTGGCGGACCTCGTCGCCCGGCACGAGCTCGCGGAGAAGGCCCTGCCAGCCGACGGCGACGGTCGACTCCGCCGCCGGGACATCCGCCCAGGCCGGTGGCAGCTCCGCCGCGACCGGGGCGAGGATCCAGCCCGGGGCATCACGCCAGTGCGCCGGGACCGATCCGACCGGGACCGGGTCCGATCGGTCGTGGCAGAGCTGGAGGCGGCCCTCCGGCCGCTCGATGTTGACGAACACCGGACCGTGGTCGAGCGGCACGAGGTGGACGTCGACGCCGGCCTCGCGGAGGAGGTCGAGCTCGCTGGCCGAGGCCGCTTCCGCGTCGACGCCGACGATCGCCCCCGTCCGCAGGCCGAGACGCGCCGTCGTGAGGGCGCTGTACGAGACGCCGCCGCCGAGGCGCCAGCCACGCGGGTCGTCGTCGGCCACGTCACGCGACGCGGACCCGACCACGACGACCTCCGGCGGGGGGCCGTCGGCGGCCGGGTCCGGCGTATGATGGCCGTCCATTTCCCACCCTCCCGGAGCCACGATGTACTTTTACGAGCTGCACGAGGGCGACGACGAGGTCTACTCCGACGTGCTCCTCCTCCACGACGAGGAGTTCTCTCCCGAGGAGTTCTTCGATCTCGTCCAGTCGATCCGCCAGCGCATCCAGGACTCGTACGAGGACGATACGCTGATCGAGGCGATCGCCGTCGAGCTGGAGCGCGACCACGGCTTTACGTTCGTGTCCGATTCGCGCCTGTCGGCCTCGGTCAACGTGTCGAAGGTCGAGGACGACAACTTCCTGTCGGACCTCGAGGCGGAGCTCGACGAGGATGCCGACTTCCTGTCCCTGCCGGTCGACTTCGACCCGAGCGGCGGCCGCCCCAACTGATCGTCTCCCGTCGCTGCGTGCGGTCGTGGCGACGGCGCCGGCCGCGGCGCTCCTGTCAGGCGATACCCAGGCGGTCGCTCGTCAGCGGGCGTGGCTGACGAGGGGGCCCCGCACGCTCGGAGCCGCGCCGAGTTCCCGCCACGCGATCCCCAGGCGGTCACCCGACGGTAACTACGGGACTACCGACCGCGTCAGTGTCGCGTGGCGGAAACTGGGCCTGCCGGGAGCCGGCGCACCACGCTGACCGTGGCGAACCCGGGCCTGTTCTTCGGCGCGGAGCGGACGCGCGCGGCTCACCGCACGCTCAGCGGCTGAACAGGATCTCGATCACGTCGCCGTCGCGGACGCGGTAGGTCTTGCCCTCGGAACGGAGCTTGCCGTGCTTGCGCGCCTCGGCCGTGGAGCCGAGCTCGACGAGGTCGTCGTAGGCGACGGTCTCGGCCCGGATGAAGCCGCGGGCGAGGTCGGTGTGGATCGCCCCGGCGGCGTCGACCGCGGTCGAGCCGTCGCGGATCGGCCAGGCGCGGACCTCGTCGGGACCCGCGGTCAGGAACGAGATGAGCCCGAGCAGCCGATACGACAGGCCGATGACCCGGTCGAGGCTCGACTCGGCGAGACCGAGCTCCTCCATGAACACGGCCGCCTCGTCCGGCTCGAGCTCGCCGAGCTCCATCTCGATCTTGGCCGACAGCGCGTCGACGATGGCCGCGCGATGGTCGTACGAGGCAGCGACCTCTGCGACGAGGGCTGCAGCCCGCGGCAGATCCCGCTCGCCGACGTTGAGCAACACGAGCACCGGCTTCTGGGTCAGGAACCGGAAGCCGCGGATCGCCTTCTCCTCGTCGTCGGCGAGCTCGACATCCCGGATCGGCCGCCCGCCCTCGAGCGCCTCCTTGAGGCGCACGACGACCACCTCCTCGCGCTCGTTCGACTCGCGTTCCGCCGGCGTCCCGTGTCGGCCGCTCGTGCGCAGCCGCTCGAGCCGCCGGTCGACGAGTGCGAGATCGGCGAGGATGAACTCGAGGTCGAGCTGCTCGAGATCGCGCCGCGCGTCGACCGAGCCAACCGGGTGCGGGTGGGCGGCGTCGTCCCAGGCGCGGACGACGTGGAGCAGGGCGTCAGACTCGCGCAATCGGGCGAGGTGCTCGGCGGGCAGCTCCTCCGTCCCGATCCGCCCCTCGCTCGACGGCGGCGGGGCGGGCAGGTCGACGTACGTCACGTCGGCGTGGACGATCTTCCGCGGCCGGAAGATCGCGGCGAGCCGATCGAGCCGGGCGTCCGGGACCTTGACCACCCCGACGTGGAGCTCGAGGCCGCCGTAGCCGCCGGTCTCGGCGTGCCCGCGGGTGAGCGTGTTGAAGACGGTCGTCTTGCCGGCCCCGGCGAGGCCGACGATGGCGATCTGCATCGGGTCAGTAGCCGGCCGCGGGGTCGACGACGTTGACGAGCGGCTCCGCCCGGGCGAAGTGCCGGAGGTTGTCGCAGAACAGCCCGACGCTCCGGTCGAGCACCCGCCCCGACGACCACGACGTGTGCGGCGTGACGATGACGTTGGGGAGATCGTAGAACGGCGACGACGCGGCGAGCGGCTCCTCGACGAACGTGTCGAGGACGGCTCCGCCGATCACCCCGTCGCGCAGGGCGCGGAGCAGGGCGCGCTCGTCGACGAGCCGGCCGCGGGCGACGTTGACGAGCCACGCGCCGGGCTTCATGAGGCCGAGCGCGCGGTCGTCGATCATCCGTTCCGTGTCCGGCGTGAGCGGGGCGGCGAGCACGACGAAGTCCGATTCGGCCAGCAGCTCCGGCAGACCCTCCGGGCCCAGGACGCGGTCGAGCATGAGCTCGCCGAGCGACGCCGCGTCGGGGTCCGAGTCGGACGCGGCGGTGCCGGCATCGCTCCGCCGCCGGGTCGCGAGGACGCGGCAGCCGAACGCGGTCGCGAGGGCGCCGACCGCCCGCCCGATCGACCCGAGTCCGACGATGCCGACCGTCACGTCGCGCAGCTCCGCGCCCTCGAGCGGCTGCCACGTGCGCTCGCGCTGGAGCTCGAGGAGCTGGGGCAGTCGGCGGCTGACGGCGAGGATCATCATGAGCACGTACTCGGCGATCGGCCGGCTGAACACGCCCCGCGCGTTGGTGATGACGATCCCGCGCTCGAGCGCGGTCGGGGTGAGGGCGAGCTCCACCCCGGTCGTCGCGGAATGGACCCAGGCGAGCCGCGGCGCGCGGGCGAGCACGCGGTCGAACGCGTCGGCCGACAGCCAGCCGCGCAGGAGCACCTCGACGTCGTCGAGCGGCGCGTCGGCGAGTCCCTCGACGGACAGCGTGACGATCCGCGCGCCCGGCGCCGCCTCGGCGATCCGGTCGAGGTCGCGCGACCGGTAGCGCGCGGCGAGGATCGGGCTGAGGGCGATCGCGCTCGGCACACCGCCCGGGCCGCTGCCCGGCCCGGCCGCCTGCCCGCTCACGCCGGTGTCCCGATCACGCCGGTGTCCCGATCACGCCGCCGTCCCGATTACGCGCGCGATCCAGCGCTCCGGCGTCGCGATCTCGTCGGCCGACGGGAGCGTCTCCGGGCCGTCCCACAGGCGGGCCAGGGCGGCCGGCCCGGCCGACGTCGCGATCGCCCGGACGAAGCGCTCACCGGCCCGGTACTGCTCGAGCTTGAGGTCCATCCCGGTCAGCCGCAGGATCGCCCGCTCGAACTGAGTCCGGCGCTGGCGCCGCTCGTGGAAGCGGGCGCTGATTCGCTCGACGTCCGGCACGAGGTCCCGGCCGACCTCGTCCATCACGTAGTCGCTGAAGCCCTCGAGCAAACTCATGACCGCCTGCGTCTCGCGGAACAGGCGGCGCTGTTCGTCGCCCATGAGCCGCTCCATCCAGTGGCCGTCGCCCTCACCGCGGAGCGCCCGGCCCAGGCCGCGCAGCGCGTCGCGCCCGAGCGACGAGGCGTCGCGGCTGAACAGTGACAGCTGGCGCTCGAGCCGGCCGGCCAGGTACGGCCGGAGCCACGGGTGGGCCTCGAACTCGAACGCGTGGGTCGTCTCGTGGAGGGCGATCCAGGTCCGGAACGGCCCGACCGGGACCCCGAGCGACGCCGCCGTCGCGCGGATGTTCTCCTCGACGAACAGGAGTCGGCCGTCCTTCGCCTCGGCCGACAGGAGGGCGAGGTCGTACTGGCCGAGCACGCGCTGGCCGAGGAAGCCGAGCAGGAAGCCGAGCTGGCGCGTCGTCACGAACCGGTTCGCGATCGCCATCGTCGCCGCGCCGAGCCCGCCGCCGACCGGCACGACCTGGTCGAGCAGCTCGCCCTCGATCGTGCCGATCAGCGCGGCGAACGTCGACACGTTGGCGCGGACCCAGCCGGCGCGATCGACGACCGCCGCCCGCTCGACGACGCCGGGCAGCTCCGTCCCGAGCGTCTGCGACAGGCGCGGCACGATCCGGCTCATCGCGGCGGCGTACTCCGGCTCGACTGCCGCAAGCTCGACCGGCGCGAGCGTTCCGGGTGCCTTCCGGAGCCGGTCGACGGCGATCCGCTCGACAGCCGCCCAGTCGACGAGGCCGCGCCGGGCGGACCGCTCCGCGCGCCGGCCGAGGACGGTGACCGCCGCGCCGAGCGCGGAGCCGATGAGGAAGCCGGCCTGCCAGACACGGGCGTCGCGGCGGCCGCGGGCCGAGTCGCGGGTCACCGGACGGAGGCTCCGAGGTCGACCGCCTGGACGTCCGTGAAGGCATCGCCGAACAGCCGCTCGGCGATCGAGCGGAAGCGCTCGACGTCGCCGGTCGTGAGCTGGACGTGGACCGGCGCGGCCGCCGATTCGGACGGCCGCTCGTGCCCGGGTGCGCCGGGGTCCGAGGCCGTCCCGCGCGTCGTGCCCGGCGCCTCGAGCCCGTTCACGAGCAGGAGCTCGGCGAGCGCGGACGCGGTGGCCGTCGCCGAATCGACGATCGCCACCCGCTCCCCCACCGCCGCCGCAAGGAGCGGACGCAGGAGCGGGTAGTGAGTGCAGCCGAGGAGGAGCGTGTCGATCCGGGCCGACGGCGGGAGCGGGAAGACGAACTCGCCGGCGGCATCGCGCTCGCCGAGCAGCGGGGCGAGCGCCTCGGCCACCGTCGCCTCCGCCTGCGGGCCGGCGAGGATCCCGGCCTCGACCATCGGCACCAGCGCGGGCGTTGCGTGCTCGTACACCTCGACCGCCGGGTTCTCCTCCTTGATCGCCCCGAAGTAGGCGTGCGAACGGACCGTCGCCGGCGTGGCGATGACGCCGACCCGCCGGTTGCGGGTTGCGAGCGCGGCGGCGGCGGCACCGGGCCGAACGACGCCGAGGATCGGCAGGTCCGCCCGCCGCCGGAGGTCGCCGAGCGCGACCGCGGTCGACGTATTGCAGGCGATGACGACGGCCTTCACGTCCCGCGCGACGAGTTCGTCCACCGACTGCGCCGAGAACGCCCGGACCTCGTCGTCCGACCGGGTGCCGTACGGCGCCCGTTCGTTGTCGCCGAGGTAGATCGTCGACTCCGCCGGCAGGCGCCGGACGATCTCGCGCAGGACCGTCAGCCCGCCGACCCCTGAGTCGAAGACGCCGATCGGGCGCGGGTCTGCCACCGCCTAGCGCCGGGCAGCGACGGGGACGCGGGCCGCCGCCATGACCTCGCTCGCGACGCGTACCACGTCGCGGCTGATCTCCGCCTCCGGGCTCGCCAGCACGAACGGGACGCCCTCGTTGTTGCTCGTCACGACGAGCTTCCCGTCCGACACGACGCGATGCTCCGGGACGCGTCCGAGAGCGCGGGCGAGGTCGTCCGCGGCGATCCCGCCGGCCGAGTCGGCGCGGTTGACGAGGTAGCGCACCTTCGACGCCGGGTAGCCGATGATCCGGAACGTGTCCGCCACGGCGATCGTGTTGTGGATCGTCGTGACGTCGTAGGTCACGATCTCGAGGATCGTGTCGCTCGCGTCGAGGAAGGCGAGGTTGATCTCGCTGATCGACGGCGACATGTCGATGACGACGGCGCCGTAGATCCGGCGGAGGAGCGACAGGATCTTGTCGACGTCGCGGGTCGTGACCATCTCCGCCATCTCGACACGCGGCGGGGCGAGCAGGATGTCGATGCCCGAAGGATCGCGCCACAGGACGTCGGCGAGGTCCGCCTCCGAGACGCGGTCGGTCGGCAGGTCGAGGATCGACGGGGCGTCGACCGGGACCTTGAGCAGGGACCGGAGATCGCCGAACTGGAGGCTGCCGTCGATGAGCACCGTGCGGTGCCCCTGCTGGCCGATGGCGCAGGCGAGGTTGAACGCGATCGTCGTCTTGCCGACGCCGCCCTTCGGGGCGAACACGGACACGACCCGCGACGACCCGCCCTCCGCCGAGGCGGTGAAGTCCTTGTGCACCTGCTGGATGCGGGTCATGAGGTCGAACCCTGAGAACGGCATCGACAGGACGCCGTGGATACCGAGCGCGGGATCCGGCGCGATCGGGTTCTGCGGCACGGTCAGCACGATCACCGGGACGCGCACCCCGCCGTCGCGGAGCTGCTCGACGAGGGCGGGCCCCTTGACTCGGCCCTGGAGGAGGGCGTCGATCACGACGACGTCCGGGCGGAGCTGCTGGATCTGGGCCGCGGCCTTCGACCCATCCGACAGGACGTCGAGGAGCTTGACCGTCGACTGGGTGTTGAGCAGGCCGCGGATGTACTGCGCCACCTGCGGCACGTCCTCGACGATGAGCAGGCGGATCTGGTCGCTGGATGCCATCGGGGCGACTATACCAAGCGTGCCGTCCGGACCCAGCGGGCCGATGGTCCCGACCGCTCAGCGCCGGACGGCGAGCAGGATCGCCCGATCGCCGCCCGCCCCGGACGGCTCGAGGTCGTAGCCGCCGGCGACGAGCTCGACGTCGAGGCCAGCATCCTCGGCGAAGCCGCGCAATTCGTCGGCCGAGACGAGGCGCAGGCGGTCGGTCCGGGTCCAGCGCCGCGGCGGCTCACCGGGCTTGCCCTCGTCGTAGATCGCGGTCAGGTCGACGACCTGGCTCGATGCGTCGTGCGTGGCGGCGGCCACCTTCGTGACCTCCGCGCCGTCCTCGCCGGGTCGGCCGGCGTACTCGAGGATGAGCCGGCCGTCGAAGCGGGCGAGGTCGTCGGCGTCCGGCTGCCAGACGTCGACGACGGCGAGGCCGCCCGGTACGAGGTGGCGCGCGAGCGTCGCGATCGCGGCCCGCTGTTCGTCCCGCCGGCCGAGCAGGAGGAGCGAGTTGAGGGCGATGATCGCGAGCCGAAAGGACCCGGCGGACGGGAGGTCGAGGCCGCGGATGTCGGCCTCGACGAGCGTCAGCGCCTCGCCGCGTACCCCCGCCTGCGCGGCCGCCGAGCGGGCGCGGTCGAGCATCGCGGGATCGCGATCGACGGCGGTGACGGCGAACCCGGCGGCCGCCAGGGGGACGGCCAGCCGACCGGTCCCCGCGGCGAGCTCGAGGATCGGCCCGCCGGTCCGCGTCGCGAGCGCACGGTAGAGGTCGAGATCGCCCGGGTCCTCGGCCACGTCGACATCGTAGAGCCGGGCGAGGGCGGCCGCCTCGGCGGCGCGCGCGGCGCGGCCGGACGGATCGGAATCGGTCATCGGCCCATCCTACGTGCCGTGCCAGGCGCCCCGCCGCTCGAGGACGTCGCGCAGCACGGCCGGCCGGTCCGACATGATCCCGTCGACGCCGCGGTCGAGCAGCCGCTCCATCTCGGCCGGATCGTCGACCGTCCAGACGTGGACCGGCAGCCCGAGCCGGTGGGCCGTCACCACGGTGGCGCGGTCGATGACCGGGACGATGCCCTCCCGGACCGGCACCTGGAGGCACGCCCCGGCGCCGCGCGTCGCGAGGCCGCCGGCACCCGGCAGGCGCCACGCCGCGAACCGGACGGCCAGGACCTCGGGCGGCGCGAGCGACGTGCACAGCGCGGGCCCGAGCAGGCGCCGGATCCGGGCGACCCGGCGCATCGAGAACGAGCCGACGCAGACGCGGTCGATCGCGCGATGGCGTCGGAGTGCTGCGATGAGCGGCATGACGGCCGCGTCGTGCTTCGGGTCGAGGTTGAGGCGCACATCCGGCCAGGTCTCGAGGAGTTCGTCGAGGGGGACGATCGGATCCGTCCCGGCGACCCGCGCCGCCCGGACGGTCGACCACGGCAGCTCGGAAACGACCCCGTGCCCGTCGGTCACCCGGTCGAGTCGGTCGTCGTGGAAGGCGAGGAGCACCCCGTCGGCCGTGGCGTGGACGTCCGTCTCGAGGTAGCGGAAGCCCATCGCCACCGCGGCCGCGAAGGCGGCCATCGTGTTCTCCGGGTGATCGCCCGCGCCGCCGCGATGGGCGAACGGGATCGGTCCGGGATGATCGAGGAAGGCGTGCACGGATCGCTGGTGCCGCGGTCGGGCCGGCCGGGTGGGCGGGCCCGTCAGCCCGCGCCGGGCTCCCAGCGCACGGTCCGGCCGGCGGCCTTCTTCGCCGCGAGCGCGCTGATCGCCTCGAGCGCCGCCCGATTGGCCGCCATCGCGGTCGCCTCGGCGTGGTCGTACGGCGGCGACACCTCGACGATGTCCATGCCGGCGAGCTCGACCGCCCCGACGATCTGGCGGATCGCGCGGAGCACCTCGCGGGTCAGCATGCCGCCCGGCTCCGGCGTGCCCGTCCCGGGCGCCATGCCCGGGTCGATCACGTCGATGTCGAGGCTGAGGTAGATCGCGTCCGGACCGTCGAGCGCCTCGGCGATCGCGTCGGCTACCACGGCGTCGGCGCCGCGTTCCTCGATCTCGCGCATGAAGTGGTAGCGCAGGCCGTGCTCGCGCATCCAGTCGAACACGTCGACCGGCGGCCAGTAGCCGCGCAGGCCCACCTGGACGAAGTTGCGACCGGCAACGGCGCCGGACTCGATGAGCCGGCGCATCGGCGTGCCGTGCCCGGCGAGGACGCCCCAATCATCGGCCGCCGTGTCCGCGTGCGCGTCGAAGTGGACGATGCCGATCGAACCCGGCCGGCGCAGCTCGGCGATCGCGGTCGCGGCCGGCCACGTGATCGAGTGGTCGCCGCCGAGCACGATCGGGATCGCGCCGCTGCCGGCGACGTCGCGGATCTTGCGGTAGATGAGCGCATGCGCCCGCTCGATCCAGGCCGGGATGATGTTCGCGTCGCCGGCGTCGACGACGTCGAGGATCTCGAACGGCTCGTTGCCGAGCTGGAGCGAGTGGATCGAGCCGGACGTGTACTGCGCCTCGCGGATCGCCCGGGGGCCGAACCGCGCGCCGGACCGATGGCTGACCGCGTCGTCGAAGGGCGCGCCGACGATCGCCACGTCCGGGGCGCGGCGGCGCAGCTCGTCGGGGTCGTCGATCCACGGCAGCTTCATGAATGACACCGGGCCGACGTACGTGGGCAGGTCGAAGTCGGCGTACGTCTCGAACGCGCGATCCCAGCCGTTGGCCACGGCGAAGTCGGAAGCGGGGGGATCGATCGGGCGCTCGGCCACGGGCGTGGACCTCCGGGAGACGGACGCGGGGCGGGGCACGGGCGCGACGCCGGTGCGGTGATCCATCTCGCTGGGGGCGCCGCCGGTTCGCTTCGTCGTCCAGCGGGGCGCGCCGGGCGGCATCGTAGCACCGTCAGCGTGTCACTCGGCGCGGAACGCCTCCCATGCGACGTCGACGAGGGCCGGGTCGAGGAACAGCTCGCACGCCGTCTGGGCGATGAGCGTCGCCGCGAGGAGGGTCGTCTCGTCCGCGCGAGGCGTCGCGGCGGCATCGCGGAAACGGGTCGAGTGGCCGGGCGTGGGCTCGTCGACGATCGCGAGGTCCGGGTGGATCGCCGGGCAGACCCACGACACGTTGGCCATGTCGGTGCTGCCGTACGCGGGGTCGTGACCCTCGTCGACGATGCCGTACGCCTCCGCGTTCGCGCGCCAGCGCGCCACGAGCGGCGCGTTGTTGCGCATCGTCGTCGCGCCACCGGAGAACTCGACGTCGACCTGGGTGTCCGTGGCGGCGGCAGCTCCGCGCGCGATGTCGGTGAAGCGCGCCTTCATCCGCTCGTACTCGGTGCGGTCCGGGCTGCGCAGCATGAACCACGCGCGCGTCCGGTCCGGGATGATGTTGGCCGCGGTCCCGCCCTCCTGGACGATGCCGTGGACGCGCGCCTCCGGGCGGAGCTGCTGGCGCCACAGGCCGACCGACGAGAACAGGAGGATCAGCGCGTCGAGTGCGTTCCGGCCGTTCCACGGATCGCTCGCGGCGTGGGATTGGAGGCCGGTGAACGTGACGTACACGTCCTCCGACGCGAGCGGGGCGATCTCGGCGTGGTTCCGATCGCACGGGTGGTAGAGCAGGGCCGCGTCGATCCCCGCGAACAGCCCGTCGTCGATGAGGATCTGCTTGCCGCTGCCGCGCTCCTCGGCCGGCGTCCCGAGGAACACGATCTCGCCGGGCAGCTCGTCGGCCACGGCTGCCAGGCCGATCGCGGCGCCGACCCCGGATGCCGCCATCGTGTTGTGGCCGCACCCGTGGCCGAGGCCGGGCAGGGCGTCGTACTCGGCGAGGACGGCGATGCGCGGGCGCTCCCCTCCCCGACCGCCGCGGCGGGTCGCCCGGACGGCCGTCGCGAGGCTGCCGGCCGGCTGCTCCACCGCGTAGCCGTGGGCGCGCAGTGCGTCGGCGACCCAGGCCGCCGCCTGGACCTCCTCGAACGCCGGCTCCGGGTTGGCGTGGATGCGGTGCGAGAGGTCGAGGATGCTCGCCCGGTTCGCCTCGATCGCCGCGACGATCCGGCGCTTGACGGCGGCGAACGGTTCGATCGGGTCGGCCGCGGTCAGCGCGCGCGGGGCGGGTCGGGTGGCGGTCTCGCGGGTGGCGGTCACGGGCTCCTCCGGGTCATCGTTCCACCGACAGGGTAGCCTCGGCGACGAAGACCATGGCCAGGATGAACAGGGCGATCGGCAGCTGGAACAGTCCCTGCAGGCGAAGCACGACGAGCACCGCCACGATGACCGCGACCCACGCGCCGCGCCGAACCGCCCGGACCCAGTCGCCGCGGTAGGCGATTCGCCCGTGCCGGGCGAACACGGACAGCCAGAACAGCGGCACGGTCGTGAGGCCGACGGCGAGACCGATCAGGCCGGCGCCGACGAAGCCGGCGCCGGGGTCGAGCACCGGGTCACGGGTCGTGACGACCAGGCCGACCATGATCCAGGCGAGCGCGGCTGCACCGAACACGCCCAGGTTGCCCAGCCGATCGCGCGATTCCACGCCGTCGAGTCTAGGCGGAACGCGAAGCCGGGGGCCGGCCCGGCCGCGCATCGCGCCGCGGCCGCGCATCACGCCGCGGACGGATCCTCGGCCGGCGGGGGCGGGCCGATCGTGTCCTCGACGACGGCGAGCAGATCGTCGGTCCCGAATGGCTTGCGCAATACCCCTCGCACGAGTTCCGGACGATCGCGCGCCATGTCGATGAGCGCCGGGTCGCCACTCATGAGGACGATCGGGACGCCCGGCCGGTCGGCCGCGACCCGGGCCGCCAACTCGATCCCGCTCATGCCCGGCATGTCGATGTCCGTGAGCAGGAGGGACGGCGTGGAACCCGGTCCGTAGATGGCGAGCAGTGCCTCGCGACCGCCGGGGAACCCGCGCACCGCGTAGCCGCGGCCGCGCAACGTGCGCACGACGAGGGCGAGGACGCCGGCGTCATCGTCGACGGCGAGGATCGGCCGCCGGCCGGCCGGCTCGTCGTGGTCCGCTCCCGGGCGCGCGGATGCTGCGGCCGACTCCTCGGCGGCCGCCACGCGTGACTGGCCGGGCTCGGGGGCGTCCCCTTCCCGCTCCCGCGGCGTCATTGCCTGCTCTTGACCCTCCGTGCCCTGAGGGACCCGCCGGTGTGACGAGGTGGTGCGAGGGTGCACCACGCGCGACCCCCACGATACTCGGGTAGATGCCCTATTGCTCCGGCTCGCGGGCCGGCAGCACGGCCTCGAGGTCGGCGAGCGCGGCGAGTTCGAGATCCGCCTCGACCGACCCGTCCATCTCGCTCGACGGGAGCGGCGAGTCCTCCGGCCGGCCGTGGACGTGCGCGGCTCGCCAACCCGCTCGGATCGCTCCCACCACGTCCGCGGCCCAGTCGTCGCCGACGTGGAGGCAGACCGCCGGACTGGGCGCGCCGATGGCGGCCTGCGCGGCGGCGAAGATCGACGGGTGTGGCTTGATCGACCCGACGCGCTGGCTTACCACCACCGCGGCGAGGTGTTCTGCCCAGCCGGCCGCCTCGACGTACCGGTCGATCGTCGCGGCAAACGGCCAGTTCGACAGGATGCCGAGCCGGCGGTCGGCCGAGAGCCTCGCGAGCAGCGGTCCGACGTCCGGCGGCGGCGGGATGGCCTCGACGAAGGCGCGGCTGTAGACCTCGACGGCCGCGGCGATCTCGCCCGGGTCCGACCGTTCCGCCGCGGCAGCATCGTCCCACTCGACGTCCGGCGGCGGGGCCGCCAGCCCGCGCAGCCGCGCGATGACCCGGCCGAACCGGATCGCCAGGTCCGCCTCGCGGAAGCGCGGGATCTCCTCGCGAAACTGGCGTTCGCGCTCCTCGGCCCAGACCGCGTGGAACGTCTCGATCGGGACCGGCTCAAGGTGCCGGACGGCCCACTCGCCGGTCAGCTCGACCACCCGTCGCAGCGCCGCCCGGTCGACCGGAACGAGCGTGTTCCCGAAGTCGAACGTGATGTACCCGACCTCATCGAGCCGCCCGGCGGCCGGCGCAGGCGACGCGCACGTGCGGTTCGCCGACGTACGGGTCACCCGCGGCCGGCCACGTTCGACGGACAGATCGAGCGGAACGCGCAGTACGTGCACGCGAGCCGGTCCGGGGTGGCGCCGAAGTCGCGCGCCCGGATCCCCGCCGCCGCGCGACGGATCTGTGCCCGCGCCTTGACGAGCCGCTTCGGATCGACCTCGACCCGGCCCACGAGCCCCGACTCGAGGAAGTGGAGCTGGACCGCGTCCGGCAGGCGCCCCGTCAGCGCCTCCCAGCCCATGGCGTAGATCTGGAGCTGCAACGAGTCCCGCGCGCGCTGGCGTGCCCGGACCGGGTCGCGAACGTCGCTCGACTTGTAGTCCGTGATCGTGACCCGCTCCTGACCGAGCAGCTCCAGCGTCGGCGACACGACGTCGGCCATCGCCGGCGCGCGGTCCGGCGCGTTGACCACCGCTGCGGCG
>DASTOB010000165.1:0-2386 GCA_035720425.1 Candidatus Limnocylindrales bacterium | reverse complement strand
CCCGGAGGTCCGCGACGACGGGCCCGACAAGGTCACCGGCCGGACCCGCTATGTCGGCGATCGGACGATGCCCGGTGCGCTGTGGGCGGCGTTCCTCGGCAGCCCCGTCGCGCACGGCCGGATCCGCTCGATCGACACGGCCAAGGCGCGGGCGATGCCCGGCGTGCGGGCGGTCCTCACTGGGGCCGACGTCGAGGGCATCCGGTTCGGCCGGCGGCTCCAGGATCGGCCGGTCCTCGCCTGGGACCGGGTTCTGTTCGTCGGCGACCGGATCGCCGCCGTCGCCGCGGACTCCCTCGAGGCGGCCGAGGCGGCCGTCGCCGCGATCGAGCTCGACGTCGAGGAGCTCGAGCCGCTGCTCGACCCGCTCCACGCGCTCGACCCGGGCGCGCCCGTGCTCCACCCCGACTCCGCGGACTATGCCTACCTCGGGGGCACCCGCCAACCGGTCGATCACCCGAACGTCCAGGGCGTCCTGCGCCGGCGCCGCGGAGCGGACGACCTCGACGCCGTGTTCGCCGGCGCAGCGCGCGTCTTCGAGCACGAGTTCACGACCCCCGCCCAGCACCACGGGTACATCGAGCCGCACGCGACGCTCGTGTGGATCGACGACGGCGACGTCGCCCACGTCGTCACGACGAACAAGACGCCGCAGGGCCTGCGCACCCAGATGGCGAAGGCGTTCGGGCTTCCTCCCGACCGGATCGACGTCGACGCTGGGGCGATCGGCGGCGACTTCGGCGGCAAGGGCTATTGCATCGACGAGTACGCCTGCTTCGCCCTCGCCCGGGCGACCGGTCGCCCGGTCCGCGCCGTCACCCGGTACGCGGACGAGCTCGCCGCGCTCAACGTTCGCCATGCCGCCCGGATGCGGCTGCGCACGGCGATCGACGCGGAGGGCGCCCTGCTCGCCCACGAGGCGGACGTCGTGTTCGACGGCGGCGCCTATGCGAACGCCAAGCCGCTCCCCCACCTGTCGCTCGCCGGTGGCGTCGCGACGCTCGCCGCGTACCGCGTCCCGAACATCCGGATCGAGGCCCGGACGGTCTACACGAACGGGATCCCGGGCGGGCACATGCGCTCCCCGGGCGAGGTCCAGGCGCTGTTCGCCGGGGAGTCCCACCTCGACGCGATCGCCCGCGAACTCGGCGAGGACCCGCTCGCCTTCCGGCTCCGCCACGTCGTCCGCGACGGCGAGGTCGGCGCGCTCGGCGAGCCGTTCCGCGAGGCGCGCGGCGCGGAGGTGCTCGAGGCGGCGCGCGCGGCGATCGACTGGGATCGTCCCCGGCCGCCCGGACGCGGGCGCGGCGTCGCGCTCGGCGTCCGGCACGTCGGCGGTGGGGCGGTGACCCTGCGCCTGCGCCTGACGGCAGACGGGCGGATCGAGGTCGTTACCGGCATGCCGGACCAGGGCGGTGGCCAGACCACCGTCCTCCGCCGGGTGCTCGCCCTCGCCGCCTCGGTCGACGAGGGACGGATCCTCGTGACCCGCCGATCGACCGCCGGTGCGCCGGCCGATCCCGGCGTCGGCGGCAGCCGCGTCACCCACATCGGCAGCCGGGCGGCGGAGCTGCTCGGGGAGCGCCTGCGCGAGTGGATCGACGAACGCCTCCCGCGCGCACTCCCGGACGCACCGGCCGGCGCGGAGCTCCGCGACGACGCCCTCGTCGACCCGTCGACCGGTCGGGTCCTGCTCGGCTTCGGCGAGCTCGTCGACCGGCTCGTCGCGCCGGACGAGCCGGTCGAGCTGGAGGCATCGTTCGACGCCGGCACGCATGGACCGGACGAGCCGGGCGACAACGATTTCGCGGCGTGCGCGGTGGAACTCTCGGTGGACCGGGAGACGGGCACGATCGCGATCCACGACGCCGTCCTCGCGGCGGACGTCGGCACGATCATCAACCCGGTCGCCCACGCCGGGCAGCTCGACGGCGGCTTCGCCTTCGGCGTCGGCGCCGCGCTCATGGAGGAGCTCGTCGTCGAGGACGGCGTCGTCGTCGGCCGGAGCCTCGGCGAGACCCGCCTGCCGACGATCCGCGACGTCCCGCCGCTCCGCCAGGTGCTCCTGCCGACGGCCGTCGGGCCCGGCGCGTTCGGGGCGAAGATGGCCGGCGAGCTGTCGAACTCGCCCGTCGCGCCGGCGATCGCGAACGCGGTGGCCGACGCGGTCGGCGTCCGGATCACGGCGCTCCCGCTCACCCCGGAGCGAATCCTCGCCGCTTTGCGTGCCCGGGAGCGATGAGGATCGGGCGATGAAGCTCGACGGGCGGATCGACGTCGCGGCCCCGCCCGACGCGGTGTGGGCGGCGCTCGTCGATCCGCTCAGCCTGGCCGGCTGCGTCCCGGGCGTCGAGGCCGTTCGGCAGGTCGACGAGCGGACGTTCGA
>DASTOB010000164.1:0-11809 GCA_035720425.1 Candidatus Limnocylindrales bacterium | reverse complement strand
CGAGGTGTCGATCGAGCGGATGTTGGCGTGGGCGTAGGGGCTGCGCAGCACCGCGATGTGGGTCATCCCGGTGAGTGAGATATCGTCGAGGTAGCGGCCCTTGCCGGTGATGAAGCGGGGGTCTTCGACGCGCTTGATCGGAGCGCCGAGGACGTCGGTGGCCATCGGTTCTTCTCCTCTCAGGCGGTCGCGGCGGAGCCGGCGGCCGACCCGGACGCGGGTGCCGGGGCGGTCGCGCCCTCGCGCATGACCGCGGCGGCCTGGCGGATCGCCGCGACGATGTTGTGGTAGCCCGTGCAGCGGCAGATGTTGCCCTCGATCGCGTGGCGGATCTCGTCGTCGCTGGGTTCCGTGTCGCGACCGAGGAGGTCGGCGGCGGCCATGATCATGCCGGGGGTACAGAAGCCGCACTGAAGGCCGTGCTGCTCCCAGAACGCCGCCTGGAGCGGGTGGAGGGTGCCGTTCGTGGCCATCCCCTCGATCGTCTTGACGGTCGACCCGTCCGCCTGGACGGCGAGCATCGTGCATGACTTGATTGCCCGGCCGTCGACGTGGACCGTGCACGCACCGCACTGGCTCGTATCGCAGCCGACATGGGTGCCGGTCAGGTTCAGGTCCTCGCGGAGCACCTGAACCAGGAGGCGTCTTGGCTCGACGTCCACCTCCCGTCGTTCACCGTTGACCACGAGCGCGACGTGCTCGGCCACGACCTGACCTCCTTCCCCTTCGGGCACCTGCGGTGATGGAGTGGTCTGCGTCCCCCTGGACGGTGCTCGGGAGCCCCGGCGTCCACGGAATCGGGCGGGCGGCGGGAGACCCCGAATGCTGTCACTGCGGCGCGGCGGAATCAAGCGGGTTCCGGAACCGCGCGGCAGAGCCCCCCGGAGGGGCCCCCTGCTCGCCGGCGCAGGCACGGCTCTCCCTGCTCGCCGGCCGCAGACGGGAGTTCACCGCTCGCCATCTCGCCGGCCGCAGACGGGAGTTCACCGCTCTCCCTGCTCGGCGGCCGCACGGGAATTCACCGCTCGCCATCTCGCCCGCCGCGCCCGGGAAATTCACCGCTGACTCAGGATCGCCCAGCGCGCGCTCGTCGGCGACGCCGATCCGACCAACTGGGGCGTCGGCCGTGCGAGCGAGCTCGAGATCCGATGCACGGGTGAATTGGCCGATCGTCGTGTGCGGCTGCGGGCGTCTGCGGCGACGCTGGAGGCTGCGCAGGCCCACCGCGGCGCACGGCGCTCTGCTGCAGGCCCTCCGCCTCGCTGGACGCCCGGGAATTCACCGCTGACTCGGGATTGGCCGGCGCGCGCTCGTCGGCGGCACCGATCTGACGAACTGGGGCGTCGGCCGTGCGAGCGAGCTCGAGATCCGATGCACGGGTGAATTGGCCGGTCGTCGTGTGCGGCTGCGGGCGTCTGCGGGCGTCTGCGGGCGCCTCCGGCGGCCTACTGCGGCCTACGGCGGCCGAGGCGGCGGCGCAGCGCATGTGCCACAACCCGCTCAGCTCCGGAGCAGCGCCGCAGTGGTTGAGGCGGAGGTGTGTACGGAGGACGAGGTGATAACCGCCAGGTGAGCGCCGCCTGCTATGAAGGCGGCATGCATGGCGCTACGCGGCGATCGGGTCGGACAGGTACCGCGCTCGTCTCGACGATTGCCGCGGCCCTGAACGCAGCGGTGGAGGCGGTGGGCTGGACCGAACACGAGCTCGCGGAGCGCGCTGGCACCTCCCAGTCAAGCATCTGCCGAGTACTCGCCGGCGAACCATCGGCGATGCGGCTCGACCGGGTCGGCGACATCGCGGACGCGCTCGGACTTCGCCTGCGGACCGTGGTCGACCAGCCGTTCCGCGTCGGCGCTCCGATCCAGCGTGACGTCGTTCACGCGCGAGCCTGCGCGTACATCGGTCGGCGGCTCGTCGCGCGCGGTTGGGCGGTTCGACAGGAAGTCGAAATCGGACGACCCGTCCGCGGTTGGATCGACACGCTGGCCTATCGGGAGGCCGATGCCGCTCTGTTCGCGAGCGAGTTCAAGAGCGAGCACCGCGACGCCGGCGCGATCCAGCGCAGTCTCGGTTGGTACGAGCGTGAGGCCTGGCACGCCGCGCGCGAGCTCGGCTGGCGGCCACGCGTGCTCGGCAGCGCTTTGCTCCTGCTCTTTTCAAGCGAGAACGATGAGGCGGTGGCGCAGAATCGCGACTACCTCGCCCAAACCTGCCCAGGTCGGGCAACCGACCTCGCGCGCTGGCTGGACACCCCGTTCCACACTCCACCGGGACGCTCCCTCGCGCTCATCGACCCGATCAGCCGACGACGATCCTGGCTTCGCTCGACGCGATCCGACGGTCGTCGCACCGAGGCGCCCTATCGTGGGTACGCCGACTGCGCACAGGCGCTCGTCGCCGGTCGACGGTCTCATGGTTGATGCTGGCCCGGCGACGCAACCGATGGCCGATTGGGATGAGGGCGCGAATTCACACATGACTCGGTTGGGGCTGTGACGAGCGAGTCCGGTGGCCCGGCCGGACAGATCCAGCGTGTGGACGAGCGTGCGAGGGCAGATTCCGAGTCAGCGCTGAATTGGCGGGCGGACGCGGCTCGGGAGGCGGGTCCGGTCCGGCGACGGAGCCGATGGCCGCTTGGGATGAAGTCGCGAATTCACATGTGACTCGGTCGCGGCTGTGACGAGCGAGTCCGGTCGCCGGAACTGACAGATCCGGCATGTGGACGAGCGTGCGAGGGCAGATTCCGAGTCAGCGCTGGATTGGCGGGCGGACACGGATCGGGAGGCGGACGCGGACTCGGGAGGCGGCCGCGTGTGGACGAGCGTGCGAGGGCGAGTTCCGAGTCAGCGCTGAATTGGGGATCGGACGAGGGCACGGGACGCGGGCGAGTTCCGAGTCACCGCTGACTTGGCGGGCGGACCCGGGGCTTGACCGATAGCCTCGTCAGGCCGCCACGTCCGAGAGGGCCCCGCGCAGGCCGTCGACGAGTTGGGCGATCTCGGACTCGGTAATGACGAACGCCGGGGAGACGTGGATCGCGTGGCCCCGCAGGACGCGCGTGGCGACTCCCCGCTCCAGCGCCGCGCCGACGACCCGCTCCACGAGCCCGGGATCGGCGGCAAGCAGATCCGGTCGCAGCGCAACGGCGCCCATGAGCCCCACCGCGCGCACCTCGCCGACGAGCGGCGCGTCCTCGAGCGACCGCAAAGCCGCCTCGAACACGGGCTCCAGAGAAGCAACCCGCTCCACGAGCCCCTCGCGCTCGATGATGTCGAGGTTCGCGAGCGCCGCGGCACACGCGCCGGCATGCCCGGAATACGTGTACCCGTGACGGAACACGGCCCCGGGCCCCGCACCGGGTTCCCAGAACGGCTCGGCGACCCGGCGTCCCACGAGCACGCCGCCGAGCGGCATGTACCCGGACGTGACGCCCTTGGCGAAGGTGATGAGGTCCGGCGCGATCCCGTAGCGCGAGGATCCCCACAGCACGCCGGTCCGCCCGAACCCGGTGATCACCTCGTCGGCCACGAGCAGGACGTCGTGCTCGCGGCACAGCCGCTGCACCTCGCCCCAGTACGACGGGTCCGGCGGGATCACGCCGCCGGCACCGATCACCGGCTCGCCGATGAACGCGGCGATCTCCCCGGCACGCTCGGTGAACAGGGCGCCGAGCGTCTCCGTGTCGAGCGCCCCGACGTGGATGACCTCGTCGATGAAGTCGCCGCCGTAGCCCGCCTTCATCGACGGCATGCCGATGAGCGACGTGCCCCAGCCGTGCATCCCGTGATAGCCGTGCTCGCGCGACACGATGATCCGCTTCTCCGGCCGGCCGATGACATCCCAGTAGCGCCGCACGAGCTTCGCGGCGGTGTCGATCGCGTCGGACCCGCCGGAGCCCAGAAAGACGACCGCATCCGGGATCGGCGACAGGGCCGCGAGCCGCTCCGCCAGCACGACCGTCGGCTCCGACGTGTACGCCCCGAACGACGAGTACGCGACGAGACGCTCGAGCTGCTCCGCCACCGCCGCGGCGATCTCGTGCCGCCCGAATCCGGCATTGCAGTACCACAGCGCCGCCGTCGCATCGAGGTACCGCCGACCGGCGACGTCCTCGATCCAGACGCCATCGCCGCGCCGGATGACCACCTCCGCGTCGCGGACGACCCGCATATCGGCGAACGGGTGCCAGAACGAGCTCATCGGCCCTCCGCGGTTGGCTGATCGGCCGCCGCGTCGTCGGGCAGCTCGATGAGCCGATAGTAGACGCCGACCCGCCGGATGTGGCGCCGGGCGAGCGCATAGGCGACGTTGGCCGGGAACGGCTGCTGGCTCCACGTGGCGCGGATGACCGACTCGCGTTCGGGCCCACCCCACAGGCGCACGGGCCGGACGCGGACGGATCGGCCATCCCGCAGCGTGAGCCGGCCAACCCCGGCGGCCTCGAGGTTGCGGGTCCACGGCGCGGGCCCGTTGGGGTGGCCGACGAACCACGCGTCGTCGACGGTCAGCAGGGTCAGCAGGACGCGCCGGGAGTGACCGGACCGGCGACCGACCACCTCGAGATCGACCGCGCGCGGCAGGAACGGGCCGACCAGGCCGATGACCGCCCGCAGGAGCGGGTCGGCCAGCCGAACAAACCGATAGGCGATCCGGAAGAACCAGCGCCAGCCGGCCGACCCACGATCGGGAGTCGGCCGATCAGCGCCCACCCGGGCCTCGGCGGCCCGACCCTCGTCCGCCAGACCCGGGCCGACCCGACCTTCCCCCACCCGACCGCGGCCGCGGGGGCACGAACCGGCCGAACGCCGCGCTCTTCGTGCCGACCGCGCGCGGGTCGAGGTGCGGGGCGACGTCGGCGAACGAGCCGCGCGCCGCGATCGCCGCCGCCTCCCCGAGCCGGCGCATCTTCACGACCGCCGCGTCCCACGGGAGGTCCGCCAGCGACCCGGACGTCGCGAGGCCCACCCGGTCGAGCCCCCGGCCGCCGAGCGAGGCCGCGTACTGGGCGGCCCACACGAGGAGCTCCGGACCGTCGTCGGAGCCGGCCCGGGTGGCCAGCGCACCGGCCACGATGCCGCGGTCTCCCGGTGCATCCGCGATGACCCGCCAGTTGTCGGGTCCGGCGCGCAGGTCGAAGCCGTACGACGCGAACGGCGCCTCGTAGATCGCCGCTCCCAGGCCAATGGCGTCGCCACCGACGAGCACGAGGGAGACGTGGATCCGCTCACTCAGGCCCGAGAGCGCGGCCCGCCACGCCTCGACGACGGTCCGGCGCGCCGCAGGCTCGAACGCGCGGCCGACGACCGCGGGTTCGTGGAGCTCGACGAACGGGCAGCCCGCGTCGGCGAGAGCGGCGACCTCCGCGGCGACCGCGAGAACGTCCGTATCGGCTCCGCCGCGAGTCCACGGACCGATGACGGTCGCCTTGACCGCGACGCCGGTCGCCCGCTCCCTCGCGACATCGGCCACCTCCGCCCAGGCGTCGAGCGAGCCGCCGATCCGCGGCGCCAGCCCGTCGGTCACCGGCTCGAGGCCCGCCTCGATCTGTGCCTCGACCGCTCCGCGGACCAGCTCCGCCGGCGTCGCGTCGACGGGCAGCGGCGGGCGCGGAAGCGGTCCGAGAAGGGTGGCGAACACGGCACCCGATCCTAGCGCATCGAGTACGCTCGGCCACATGCCGATCGTGGGGGACCTGCTCGCGGGCCGCTACCGGATCGTCGGGCCGCTCGGGGCCGGCGGCATGGCGTCGGTCTGGCGCGCACACGACGAGCGGCTCGATCGCGACGTCGCCGTCAAGGTCCTCCTCCCGAACCTGGCAGCGGATCCGGCGCTCGCCGCGCGCTTCGACCGCGAGGCGCGCTCGCTCGCCGCGGCCGGGCACCCCGCGATCGTGTCGATCTTCGACGTCGAGCCGGGCGACCCGGCGACCGGGCGCGAGCCGTTCTACGTCATGGAGTTGTGCGACGGCGGTTCCCTCGCCGACCGACTGGCCGACGGACCGCTGCCGCCCGATGACGCCGTCCACGTCCTCGCGGCGGTGGCCGAGGGCCTAGCCGCCCTGCACGACCGCGGCATCGTCCACCGCGACGTGAAGCCCGGCAACATCCTGACCTGCGGCGGCCGGACGAAGCTGGCCGACTTCGGCCTCGCCCGACCGGAGCAGGCGACCGATGCGTCGGCGCTGACGATGGCGGGGACGGTCGCCGGCACGCTCGCGTACCTCGCGCCGGAGCTCGTCCGGGGCGGGCAGGCATCGACCGCGAGCGATGCGTATGCCCTCGGTGTCGTCGCGTTCCAGGCGTTGACCGGCCAGCTGCCGCGACCGGCGTCGTCGATGGAGGCGCTCGTTGCCGCGAGTCGCGCGCCCGCGGCAACGGTGTCGTCGGTCGCGCCACACCTCGGCGATGCGTTCGACGGGCCGATCGCGGCGGCCCTCGGGCCGGACCCGCTTCGTCGGCAGGATCCGTTGGGCCTGGCGGCCGATCTCGTGGCCGGTCTCGGGAGGTGGCGGCGTGCGGGCGGGCCAACCCGGCAGCCGCCGCCGGCACACGCCGCCGCGCCGCCCGAGCACGCGACCGCGCCGGTCGACACGGAAGCCCGGACGGTTCTCGTCCGCGGACCCGTCGATGAGCGTCGGTCCGGTCGCCTATCGCCGCTCCTGCCCATGGCTGCGTTCGCCGGCTTGGCGCTCGCCCTCGCCTGGCTCCTCGGCGCCTTCGGCTCCGAGGATCGATCCGGCTCGGTCGGCCCCACCCCAAGCCAATCGGCCGTCGTGGAGCCGACGGCGAGCCCGTCGGCCGAACCGACCCCGACGCCGACCGCGGAGCCGACACCGGAGCCGACGCCGACTCCCGCCCCGACGTCGACACCGGACCCACGCCAGCCAGCCTTCGACGCGCTCGACGACGTGCGTCGCTCGATCGATTTCGCCCGTAACGAGGGAGGGCTCCGCCAGCCCGACGCGAACGACCTCCGGCGCGTGGCGGACGAGGTCGAGGCCGCCCTCAGCGACGGGAACTTCAAGCGCGCCAACGATCGGGCGAAGCGGCTCCTCGACCTGATCGACGAACTCGATGAGCTGAGCGACGAGGTCCACGACCCGATGCTCGAGGCAGCCGCCGCGCTCGAGGTGGAGACGAACGCGCTCGCCGAGGCCGGCGGCTCCTGATCGCATTACGTTCCCCTGACAATCCACGCCGGTCCGCCCGATCGGCCGTCGTATCCTCGCCGCCATGAAGACCGTCCTCGTCGTCGACGACGAGCGCAACATCATCGAGCTGCTCCGGCTCTACCTCGAGAAGGAGGGCTTTGCCGTCGTCGCCGCCGCGGACGGGCCGGAGGCGCTCGAGCTCCATGCGCGCCACGACCCGGACCTCGTCGTGCTCGACCTCATGCTGCCCGGGCTCGACGGGTTCGAGGTCTGCCGCGAGATCCGCCGCCGCGGCGACACGCCCGTCCTCATGCTCACCGCCCGGACAGACGACATCGACGCGATCGTCGGCCTCGAGCTCGGCGCGGACGACTACGTCACGAAGCCGTTCAACCCGCGCGCCCTCGTGGCCCGGGTCAAGGCGATCCTGCGCCGGACGGAGGCCACCGTCCGCGGCGGTCGCCCGATCGAGGTCGGCCCCCTGCGGATCGACCCCCGCCGCCGCGAGGCGACCGTCGGAGAGCGGCGCCTCGAGCTCCGTGCCCGCGAGTTCGACCTCCTGGCGGCCCTCGCCCGCGACCCGGGCGCCGTGCTCACCCGCGACGGCCTCCTCGAACACGTCTGGGGCACGGACTTCCCGGGCGAGACGCGGACCGTCGACGTCCACGTGGCGGAAGTCCGAAAGAAGCTCGGCTCGGACGGGCCGCCGATCGAGACGGTCCGCGGCGTCGGGTACCGGCTCGTCCCGCCGGGACGCGAGCCGGTCCCACCGCCGGCGTCCCCTTCCGACGCGGGGTAGCAGGGCGTGCCGCGCAGCCTGACCGGGCGGATCGTGGCCGCCTTCGTCGTCGTCGGCCTCGCCGTCATGCTCGCCGTCGGCGCCGCCACGTTCGTCGCGCTCCGCTCGCTCCACTCGGACGCCGCGCAGGCCAGTCTCGCGGACCTCGCGGACAGCCTCCTGCCGCAGGTTCGCCAGAGCATCGTCGACGGCGACTTCCGCGGCACGATCGAGGAGGTTCGCGTCCGCCTGGCCCGCGGCGGCACGGACGTGCTGCTCGTGACCGCGGACGGATCGCTGGTCAACCTGAACGGCTCGCCGGCCGGTGGGTCTCTCGCGCTCGACGCGGCGACCGCGCGCGGCGACGTCGTCCAGGGGGCGGCGGTCATCGACGACGAACGGGTCGTCTATGCGGCCACGATCCTGCGGGCGCGCGGAACGGGACCCCGGGCGGTCGCGTTCGTCCAGCCGGACCGGTCCGGCGCCCAGGCGCTGGCCGACGTCGGCCGCTCGCTGCCGCTCGTGCTCCTCGTCGGCCTCGCGGTCGGTGGACCGCTGGCCGTCCTGCTCGCCCGGTCGGTCGGCCGCCCCCTGCGCCGCCTCGCGAGTGCGACCGCGGACCTTCCATCGGGCGCCCATGACCCGCTCCCGCTGGCCGGTCCGGCGGAGGTGCGCGAGCTCACCGAGCGGTTCAACGCGATGGCCGGCGAGCTCGAGGCGAGTCGTGCGCGCGAGCGCGAGCTGCTCGCCCACCTCCGGCATGACCTGCGCACGCCCCTGACGGTCATCTCCGGGTTCGCCGCCGCGCTCGGTGACGGGACGGCGACCGGCCCGGACGCGGAGCGGGCAGCCGCCGCGATCGCCGACGAGGCGGAGCGGCTCGAGCGGCTCGTCGCGGAGCTCGGCACGATCGAGGCGCTCCGCGAGGGCTCCGCCGTCCTGCGCCCGGAGCAGCTCGACGCGGCGACGCTCATCGCCACGACGGCGGAGCGATTCGGGCCCCGGGCCGAGGCCGCCGGCGTGGCGATAGAGGCCATCGCGAGCGACGCCGCCCCGCCGTTCGCCGCCGACCGCGTGGCCGTCGAGCGGATCCTCGCCAACCTCGTCGAGAACGCGCTTCGTTCGGCGCCCCCCGGCGGGCACGTCTGGCTCGACGCGCGGGCGGTTCGGTCGGCCAGGGGAACGGGCGCCGAGGACGGCGGTGGGGATGGCGGCGGCGACGCCGTCGCGCTGTCGGTGTCGGACGACGGACCCGGCTTCCCGCCCGGCACGACCGACCGGGCCTTCGAGCGCTTCTTCCGGGCCGATCCCGCCCGGAGCGGCTCAGGTTCCGGGCTAGGCCTCGCGATCGTGCGCGAGCTTGCCGAGGCGCACGGTGGCTGGGCCTACGCCGAGAATCTCGCCCCGCGCGGAGCGAGAGTGGGCGTCGTCCTGCCGCTCGTGCCATCGGTCACGACGAGCGCGACCTGACCGCCGTCCGCCGTGCTCGACGCACGACCCGGTCGGCGCGCGTCGGTACCGAGCACGACCCCGACGACGAGCACGACGATGAGCGCCGCCACCCCGAGCATCGGAAGGAGCATCGAGCGCTCGCCGGACGCCTCGATCGGGCTCGTGTCGGGGCGTGCGCCCGTATCGGTCGGACGGGTCCACAGGCTGCGCAGCGTCGGCACCTTGCCCGGGACGATGAGGAAGCCCAGCCAAAGCCCCGCGACGAGTCCACCGATATGGGCGGCGTTGTCGATCCGCGGGATGACGAAGCCGATGACGAGGTTGATGAGGATGAGCATGCCGACCTGGCCGATGAGCGCCCGGCCGCGGCGATCGATCACCGGGTGGTGGGTCCGCGACGCCGCGAGCAGGAGGCCGAACAGCCCGAAGATCGCGCCGGACGCGCCGACCGCCGGCGCGTTGCCGCCGAACACGAAGCTCGCGATCGAGCCGGCCGCCGCGCAGAGCAGGTAGAAGAGCAGGAAGAGGCGCGACCCATAGAGCGTCTCGACGAGCGGCCCGGCGAGGTAGAGCGCGAACATGTTGAAGAACAGGTGCGGCAGCGAGGCATGAACGAGGGTCACCGTCCACAGCCGCCAGTACTCGCCGTTCGCGACAGCGAGCTTGTCGAGCAGGAGCGGGCCGAAGCCGACCTCGTCCGGGGCGGAGAACGCCGTGAACGACACGACGACGGTGAGGCCGATGATGATCCACGTGAGCGGGAGCGCCGGGCCACCGCCCCGTCCGGCAGCGAAGTAGCGGCGCGACGCGCGCGTGTCGCCGCTCTCCTTGGCCAGCCAGCCGAGACGGTTCGCGATCTCCGCCTTGTCGGCCAGGGGGGCACGCTTGTCCGCCTCGCGGTAGGCGGCGATCGCGCCGCCCAGGTCGCCCTCGCGGACGCGCGCGGCGGCGATGTTCCGCCAGGCGTGGTACGTGCTCGGCGTCTCGACCAGCTCGAGGATCGACTCCCACGTCGCGATCGCCGCGTCGTCCTGGTCGAGCCGGTAGAGCGACTCGCCGAGCCCGAGCAGGGCCGCCGCCGTGACGACAGGGTCGTCGAAGCCGATGACCCGCCGGTAGTGAGTCGCCGCGTCGCGGAAATCCCCGCTCTCGATGAGTTCCGCCGCGCGCTCGAGGATCGCCCGCGCCGCCTCCCGCGACAGGGGCCCCTCGACCAGCAGCTCCGGGGCCGGGCGGGCGCCCTGCGCGGGTGGTTGCTCCATCGACCCGACTGTACAGGAGATGCCCGCGGCTAGACTTCGGGGCGTGTGCGGACGGTTCACCCAGGAGCGCAGTACCTCCGAGTTGGCGGAGATCTTCGGGGCGACCGACCTGGCTGACGACCCCGGCGGTCGGTACAACGTCGCCCCGACCGACGAGGCGGCCGTCGTCGTCCAGCGCGACGAGCGGCGGGCGATCGTCCGCTACCGGTGGGGCCTCGTGCCCCACTGGTCGGATGATGCGCGCGGCGCCGCGCGGCGGATCAACGCGCGGGCGGAGACGGTTGGGTCGAGCCCGGCGTTCCGCGAGTCGTTCGCGCAACGGCGCTGCCTCGTCCCGGTCGACTCGTTCTACGAGTGGCGCCGGGAGGGAGCCGTGCGCCAGCCGTACCGGGTCGTCCGAACGGACGGGCGGCCGCTCGCCCTGGCGGGGTTGTGGTCCGGCTGGCGGGATCCGGCCGACGGCGTCGTGCGGCGCACCTTCACGATCGTCACGTCCGCCCCGAACCTTCTCGTATCGACACTCCACGATCGGATGCCGGTGGTGGTGCCGGATGACGCCTGGGAGCGGTGGCTGGACCCTTCGGCGCGCGACCTCGGCGAACTCCACGGGCTGCTCGCGCCGGACGACGGGTTGCCGCTCGAGATCCACGCGGTGCCGCGCCTCGTCAACGACGTGCGGCGGGATGGTCCTGAGCTGATCGAGCGCCTGCCGGCGTAGGGCCGGTCAGTCCGCCGGTTCGTCCTCGCTGCGCGACCAGCCGAGGCGGGCCGCCTCGCCGGTGATCCCGTCGTCCGGAAGCGCACCCGCGTCGAGGTCGGCCGCGAGCGTGCCGACGAGCGTCGCGAACGCGCCGTCGGGATCCGCGTCCGGCTGTTCGATCACCGTCGCCCCGGGCGGACCGTCGCCGCCGCGCGCCGTGAGGACGATGAGCGCTGCCTCGCCGTAGCCCGCCGCCTGCGCGGCGACGTCCACCATATCCGGCCGGCCCGACTCCGCGACGACGATGACCCGATAGTCGGTCAGGTAGCGGAGGGCGAGCTCGACGTCGGCCGGCTCGAGCGTCGGCCAGGCGGCCGGGTCGGGCGGTTCGATGGTGGGGAGGAGCGGGTTGTCGGTCGGGGGGTCCGCGTCATCTATCCGGCTGTCGTCGTCAGGGTCCGGGGCA